>DATAOX010000029.1:0-13155 GCA_036265555.1 Solirubrobacterales bacterium | reverse complement strand
GCGGGAAGCCTACGCAGCCGGCCAGCGACGCTATGTATCCTCGCTCGTCCCATGCGCGCGGTTTCGCGCAAGATGATCGTCCTCGGCGCCGCGGTAGCGGCGCTTTTTCTGACCGGCTGCGGATCAGGCTCGCCCGCCTCGATGCCCGCCGCGCCCCCGGACTTCTTCGGCGTCAACCCGGGGACCGCGCCCGACAGCCGAGATTTCAGGGAGATGGCGAACGCCGGGGTGGAGACGATGCGAGGCGGGCTCCGCTGGTCGTCGGTTCAGCCGCGTCCGGGCCCCTACAACTGGCACCTGACCGATGCGACGATCGGGGGGCTCGCGGCACAGGGGCTGGGCTACCTCCCGATACTCGCCAGCACGCCGTCCTGGGTGGCGAGCAAGCCGACCACCCCGCCGATCGCGAGCCCGCGGGTCGAAAGCGCGTGGCAGGGGTTCCTCGGGGCGGCGGTCGCGCGCTATGGACCAGACGGGAGCTTCTGGCAACCCACTCCGGGCGGCGGTCAGAGCCCATTTCACGCCCTGTGCGGTTGCGACGCCGATCCGGTGCCGATCACCTCGTGGCAGATCTGGAACGAGCCCAACCTCGTCAATTACTTCACGGCCAGCCCCAAGGTGTCCAGCTATGCGGAGCTCCTGCGGATCTCGGACGATGCGATCAAGACCGCGGACCCCCACGCCGAGATCGTGCTCGCCGGCCTCCCGGGCTTCGCCGCGACGACCGGGCCGACCGCGTGGCAGTTCCTTCGTCAGCTCCTTAACCAGCCCGGCGTCAACGGCGCCTTCGACGTCGTGGCCCTCCATCCCTACTCCCGAGACGTGGGCGAGCTGGGGCGCCAGATTCAAAAGGTTCGCACGGTGATGGCGGACAACGGTGACGGCGCAAAGCCCCTCTGGCTCACGGAGCTGGGGTGGGGGTCGGAGCCTCCGGACCAGTTCGAGCTGAACAAGGGAATCCAGGGACAGAAGCGACTCCTGGACCAGTCGTTCGCGTACCTGCTGCGGGTCCAGGAGCAGTGGCGCCTGGACCGCGTCTACTGGTTCGAGTGGCGAGACCCGCCCCCCTCGGCCCACGTCCCGTGCGGCTTTTGCAGCTCCGCGGGACTGCTGCGGGACGATCGCCAGCCGAAGCCGGCGTATCACGCCTTCACGAGCTTCAGCCTCGGCGCCGCAAGTTGAACCTCTATTCTGCTCTGCGGTGGGACGTATGAGGGGACGACTTGCGCTCGCTGCTGCGATCTTTCTCGCCAGCGGAGTGGTGTGGCTGCTCGTGCTCGGCGCCGGGTCGACGGATGCGGCGCGGGGACACCACCAGCGAGTGCGCGTCCCGCCGAGCTTTCTCGGCGTCATCGCCGGACCGACGCCGTTCGATTCGACGGACGCCGGGCAGGTGGCGGGCATCGGCGTCCGCACCATGCGCGTCGGCGTGAACTGGAGCCTGGTGCAGCCGCGGCCCGGACCCTTCAACTGGGATGGGAGCGACGCGATGATCGCCCGTCTCGCCGCAAGGGGGATCGGGACCCTGCCGACCCTCGGCAGCACCCCGTCGTGGGTCGCGGACAAGGGCACGACGGCCCCGGTCTTCAACCAAGCCGCGATGGACGGGTGGCGGTCGTTCGTAACCGCGGCCGTCCGCCGCTACCGCCCCGGGGGCACGTTCTGGGCGGCCGATTCCGGCGGAAGCAGCCCCTTCCATACCCAATGCGGGTGCAACGCCCAGCCGGTCCCGATCCAGGCATGGCAGATCTGGAACGAGCCCAACCTCAAGCACTACTTCACGCCGAGGCCGTCGCCGAAGCAATACGCGAAGCTCGTCACGCTCTCGCGCTCGGCCATCGACCAGGCCGATCCCAACGCGAAGTTGGTCCTCGCCGGACTGTCGGGCGGCGAGGGCAAGCCCGGCGATATCGACGCGGCGTCTTACCTCAAGGGCCTGTACCGAATCCACGGGATCAAGCGGAGCTTCGATGTCACGGCATTCCATCCGTATGCCCACTCGATCGGGGACATGCGGACCAAGATCTCGCGGTTCCGGAAGGTGATGAAGTCAAAGCGGGACGCCCGGACGCCTCTGTGGCTCACCGAGATCGGCTGGGGATCCAGGCCCCCGGATCAATTCGGGGTCAACAAGGGGATACAGGGGCAGAAGCGGATGCTTCAGAGGTCCACGAAGCTCCTCCTTCGCAAGCACAGGGCCTGGCGCCTGCAACGCGAGTATTGGTTCTTCTGGCGCGATCCACAGAAGACCGACCGGCGCCTCCCGTGCAGCTTCTGCGACTCATCGGGTCTCTTGAAGCATGACCGCCGGCCGAAGCCGGCCTACCGGGTATTCAGCCGCTACGCCCACGCCCAGCGCGGGTAACGGGCTAACCTTGCGGTTCGGATGAGGCGGGCGATGGGCGGACATTCCGGGCCGAGGGGTCCTCGCTGGCTCACCCTGCTCGTGACGTTGCTCGTGCTCGCGGCGCCGGTGACCGCGTCGGCGAACAACCCGGCAGAGAAGCAATACGTTCTCCCATCGCCGAGCGCCACGGGCTCCGGCGGGAGCGGCCACGATCGAAATCGACTCGATCCCGCGGCCGCGACGACGACCGGGTCGGGGTCGGGCGGGGCGACGATCGCGATCCTCGCGGGAGGCCTGGCCGCCATCGGAGGGGCGGCGGGAATAATCGTGTACCGCCGGCGGCGGGACCGCTCGAGCGAATCCGGGTGACCCGCTGAACCCCTGATGCGGAGGCTCTCGCTCCTGGCGCTCCTCGTGGTCGCGACGAGCTCCTACCTCGCGACGCCCGCGCTCGCCAAAGGCTTCTTCGGGGTGGTTCAGGGAGAGCCCTTCAGCGCCCGCGACTACGCGAAGCTCGGGAAGTCCGGTGCCGGTACGGTCCGATTCGGGTTGAACTGGAATGCCGTTCAGCCGCGACGCGGCACCCACAACTGGGCAGCGATCGACGCGAAGATCGGCCACCTCGCCGCCCACGGAATACGGTCGTTTCCGACCTTGTCCGGGTCGCCGCCGTGGATCAGCAGCAAGCCCAAGCGTCCGCCAATCAAATCGAAGCGAGAGCAGCGGGCGTGGCAAGCGTTCCTCAGCGCCGCGGTTCACCGCTACGGAGCGGGAGGGGAGTACTGGCGGACCCTGTATCGGGCGCAGCATCCCGGCAAGCACGCCGTTCCGGTCAGGCAGTGGCAGATCTGGAACGAGCCGAGCCTGCCGAAGTTCTTTCCCAGGAAGCACGCCGAGCACGACTACGCCAAGCTCGTGAAGATCTCGGACCGGCCCATTCACCGGGCCGATCCCCATGCCGAGCTCGTCCTCGCCGGGCTGCCGGCGTTCAAGGTTCCGAACGCCGACGCGTTCCTGGGGCGCCTGTACCGGGTCAAGGGCTTCAAGGGCTCATTCGACGCCGCCGCCCTCCATCCATACGCGCCGAGCATGTCCAAGTTCGTAACCGCGATCAAGCGGATGCGCCGGACCATGAAGCAGCACGGCGACAAGCGAAAGGGTCTCTGGCTGACGGAGATCGGATGGGGATCCAACAAGGACCGCTTCAGCCTCAACAAGGGAAAGCGGGGTCAGAAGCGGCTCCTCAAGCGGTCATTCAGCGTGACGCTGCACAACCGCCACCGGTGGCGCCTCGAGGGCGTCCAATGGTTCGACTGGCGTGATCCCGCGGCCGGCGCCCCGATCACGTGCTCGTTCTGCAGCAGCGCCGGCCTGCTCAAGCACGACTACGGCGAGAAGCCCGCCTACCGGGCCTTTCACCAGCTCGCAAGGCGCCACTAGCGCGTCGTTGGATAAGGCGCCCGGCCGCCGGCCATCGCCGGGAGGATCACGACCGTGTCGGAAGCCGACACCGCGGTCTCCAGCCCATCGAGAACCCTGACGTCCTCGTCGTTCAGATAGACGTTGACGTAGCGGTTGAGCTCGCCGCCGTTGGCGAAGAGCTGGGAGCGCGTGCCGGGATGGGCGTCCGCGAGCGAGCGGAGAACATCGCCGACGGTCGATCCGGGAGTCTCGAGCTCTGCCTCGCCACGGGTCTGGGCGCGGAGCACCGGCGGGATCTTCACGGTGGGCATGGACGAAGCGCTCAGTGGAGCACCGGCTCGCCGGCGCAGAACGCCTCGTAGTCCGGGAACTTGCCCATCTCCGACTCCGGGACCTCAGGGGCATTGTCGCCGCAGATCGGGCAGTCGGGATCGCGCTTCACCTTGAGCTCGGTGAAACGCGTGCCCAGCGAGTCGTAGAGCAGGAGGCGGCCGATCAGCGGCTCGCCGATGCCGGCGACCAGCTTGATCACCTCGTTCGCCTGAAGCAGGCCCATGACGCCGGCCATCACACCGAGCACACCGGCCGCGCCGCAGCTCGGCGCCATCTCGGGCGGCGGCGGCACCGGGTAGAGGCATCGGTAGCACGGTCCCTCGTAGGGGACGAACGTGGAGATCTGGCCGTCGAAGCCGAGGATCGAAGCCGAGACGACCGGCTTTCGGAGCCTCACCGAGGCATCGTTCAGGAGATACCGGGTTGGGAAGTTGTCCGCCCCATCGACCAGCACGTCGTAGTCCTCGATGATCTCCAGGATGTTCTCGGCGTTCAGGCGAGTCCGGTGCTCGACCACCTCGACGTCCGGATTGAGCGCCTCGATCGAGGCGCGGGCGGATGCGGTCTTCGGCATTCCGACCCGGTCGGTCGTGTGGATGACCTGCCGCTGGAGGTTGGTCTCGTCGACGACGTCGTCGTCGACGATCCCGAGCGTGCCGACGCCCGCCGCAGCGAGATAGAAGGCCGACGGGGCACCGAGTCCGCCCGCGCCGATCAGGAGCACCTTCGAGTTCAGAAGCTTGACCTGCCCCTCGACGCCGACCTCGGGCAGGAGCGTGTGACGCGAGTAGCGCATCCGCTGCTCGGGGGTGAGTCCCTGCGCGGCGACCACGGGAAGCCCGGCCTCCTGCCAGTCGACGATCCCGCCACGCATCACTGAGACGTTGTCGTAGCCGAGGTCCCGGAGCGCGTCAGCCGCACGCGATGAGCGGTTGTCGGTGCGGCAGTACAGCACCAGGCGCTCCGAGGGATCGGGCGCGATCTCGGAGATCCTCTCGGTCAGCTCGCCTTGGGGCACGTGGACGGCACCCTCGAGATGCGCTTCGTCCCATTCGTGCGGCTCGCGGACGTCGATCAGCTTGGCGCCGGCATCGACTTCCTCGCGCGCCTTGGTGTTTGCGATCAGATCGATCCTCTCCTTGATCTGATCGATCGGGTCAGCCACAGTGGCCATCAATACTCCTGAATCTCGATCCGGATTTACTTCAAAAAGTATAGCCCCACGCACCGCTCGTGCGGGCGCCAGGTGACGCTAGGGTGCGCCGCGATGTCGTTCCGGGCAGCCGGGGATACCAGAATCCGGATTGGGGAGGTGCTCGATCGCATCGGGCTGTTGTCCGCTGCGGTGGGACTCCGGGAGCGCTATGTCGCCAGGCGGACCCCACACGGCCCCGAGATCGCGCCGGACGGGCTTCCCCTGCCACCCCCGCAGCTTCGACTGCGAGTCCAGGGACGCAGCGCCGACTGGCGACGCTTCCTCCGCACCGGCACGGCGCTCGCGGGTCTCGTGCAGGAGTCGCTCGCCGGCGCCGATACCGCCATCGAGCGCTTCGACCGAGTCCTGGACTTCGGTTGTGGTTGCGGGCGGGTCGCCAGAAACTGGGTCGGGATCGACGGGGTCGACATCCATGGATGCGATTGCGATGAAGACCAGATCGAGTGGTGTCGCCGGAACCTGCCGAACATGGACGTGCGGCTGACCACCCTGTCTCCTCCCACCACCTACGAGCCGGACAGCTTCGACTTCGTTTGTGCCCTCTCCGTGTTCACCCACATGAACGAGGAGCTCCAGCACGCCTGGATCGAGGAGTTCAGGAGGCTCCTTCGGCCAGGCGGAATGCTCCTCTTCACAACCCTCGGCAGTGAGTGGGCTCACCGACGTCTGCGGTACAGCGACCTGTCGCGGTTCGAGACCGGCGGTCTGGTCGTCCAGCGTCCCGGGCTCTCGGGCACGAGCGCCTGCACGGCCTACCACCCGCGGGAATACGTGACCACCGCTCTGCTGGATGGCTTCATGCCGGTGACGTTTCGGGACGGCTCGGCGGAGGCCGCGCTGCGCCAGGATGCTTACCTGGTCCGCGCCCCGTCAGGGCGTGCGAGCCCGGGCTCGGCTAGCTGAGGCTCGGGCGCATCTGCCGCAGGCGCCTCACGCGCTCCTCGATCGGCGGATGCGTCGAGAACAGGCCGGCGAGGCCGCCGCCCGAGAACGGCTTCACGATGTAGAGCGGCTCGGTCGCCTGGTTCACCTGCATTGGCATGGCCTTCGCACCGTCCTCGAGGCGCAGGAGGGCCGAGGCGAGCGACTCCGGATTGCCGCAGATCTCGGCCCCGGTAGCGTCCGCCGAGTACTCGCGCTGGCGGGAGATCCCCAGCTGGATCAGGGTCGCGGAGATCGGCGCGAGCAAGAACAGCGCCAGGCCGCCGATGAGTCCGAGCGGCGACTCGTCATCGCCCCCGAACCACAGGAACAAGTAGGCGATCCAGGTGATCATCGCGCCGATCGCGGAGGCGATCGACGTCGTGAGGATGTCGCGATTGCGCACATGCGCGAGCTCGTGCGAGAGCACGCCTCGCAGCTCGTCCTCGGAGAGGAGTTTCGTGATGCCCGACGTCACCGCGACGGCAGCGTGCTTTGGGTTGCGGCCGGTCGCGAAGGCGTTCGGCGAGTCGCTCGGGATCACGAAGAGCCGCGGCATCGGGAGCCCGGCGCGAGTCGTCAGCTCACGCACCATCTGGTAGAGCCGCGGAGCCTCGGACTCGGAGACCGGCTTCGCTCCCGCGCTCGCGATCGCGATCTTGTCGCTGAACCAGTACGCGACGAAGTTCATCACCAGCGCGATGACGAGGAAGACGCTCGCGATCTTGATGCCGCCGATCGCGAACCCGATGGCGACCAGGAGGCCGCCGAGGGCGGCCATCAGGATGACGGTCCGGAGGCCGGCGGCGAAGTTGGACCTGCTGGTCGTAGTCACGAGTCCAATGGTGGCACACGGCAGGGCGAATTCAGGTGGGGGAAGGCACCCCAATCGCCTAGGGGGCAGCCCCTAGGGCGGAAAGCCGGCATGGGCCCGATACTTAGGGATACATGCGTCGCCAGAACCTCCTCACGCAGGTCCTCCTCGCCAACCTGATTCTGATGGTGGCGGCCGTGGTCGCCATCGCGATCGCCGGCAACCCGAGCCTGGACGTCTCCGCGCACCCGGCCCTGGCACTGATCCTCGGGCTCGCCGTCGTGCTGATGATCCTCGTCAACGTGATGATGCTGCAGCGGCGCTTTCGGCCGCTGGAGCGGCTCGTCGAGGAGATGGAGCGGGTCGACCTGTCGCGACCCGGTGCGAACCTGCGGATCCCCGCGGACGGCCTGGGCGCGTCGGAGGAGGTCGAGCGGCTGAACCGCGCGTTCCGGAGGATGCTCGCACGCCTCGAGGCCGAGCGGCGACGCACGTCGAGCACGGCGCTGGCGGCGCAGGAGCAGGAGCGAGCGAGGGTTGCGCGCGACCTGCACGACGAGGTGAATCAGTCGCTGACGGGACTGCTCCTGCGCCTGGAGGCCGCACGCGCGAAGGCGCCGGTGGAGGTGGCACACGAGCTCGCCGAGACCAAGGCGCTCGCGAACCAGGCGATGGAGGAGCTCCTGCTGCTGGCCCGTCAGCTCCGGCCGACGGCCCTCGACGACCTCGGCCTCAAGGCGGCCCTCGCCGGTCACGTCAAGGAGCTCGGGCGCCGCACCAGCATCGACGCGGACTTCGAGTCGGAGGGCAACTTCCTTGGCCTGCCCGCGGACGTGCAGCTCGTGGTCTACCGCGTCGCGCAGGAGGCGCTCTCGAACGCCGCGCAGCATTCCGGGGCCGATCACGTTCGCGTGAGGCTCGTGCGGGCCGGCGACCGGGTCGAGCTGGTGGTCGAGGACGACGGCTCGGGGTTCACGTTCGACGAGGCGGCTCGCGGGCTCGGCATCGCGGGCATGCGCGAGCGCGCGCTCCTCGTGGACGGTGACGTGCAGGTCGAGTCCCGGTTGGGCACCGGGACCAGCGTGCGGCTCACGGTGCCGCTCGAGGACGCCGGTGCTCCCTCCGGGTGGAAGGGGAACGGGCAGCCGCGATCGCGGTCGCCGCGGCCCACGCGTCGATGAAGGTTCTGATCGCCGACGATCACGGGATCGTCCGCTCGGGGCTGCGGATGCTGCTGGAGCAGCAGCCCGACATCGAGGTGGTCGCCGAGGCCTCCGACGGCGCCGAGGCGCGCGATCTGGCGATCCGCGACAAGCCCGACCTCGCGATCCTCGACGTCAAGATGCCCAAGCTCACGGGGCTCCAGGCCACGCGCGAGATCCGCCTGCAGGCGCCCGACGTCTCGATCCTGATCCTGTCGATGTACGACGATGAGCGCTACCTGTTCGAAGCCCTCAAGGCCGGCGCCTCGGGCTACGTGCTGAAGGCCCAGGCGGACTCCGACCTCCTGGAGGCGGTCCGGGCGGTGCAGCGCGGTGAGCCGTTTCTCACCCCGGAGGCCCAGCGGGCGCTGATCCAGGACGTCCTCGGCGAGGGCGCCCCACGCGAGGACGAGCTGACGCCCCGCGAGGAGGAGATCGTGAAGCTCGTCGCCGAGGCGCACACGAACCGCGAGATCGCCGACATCCTGCACCTCTCCGAGAAGACGGTGGAGAACCATCGCTCGAACGCGATGCGCAAGCTCGGGATGCGGGACCGCGTCGAGCTCGTCCGGTACGCGATCCGCAAGGGGCTGATCGAGCCCTGAGGAAGGTCGGGCCGCTTATCCGACCTGTCGAGTAGGATTTAGGTCGAGATGCTGTTCTCGACGAAGGCGGAATACGGCGTGCGGCTGATGGTCGAGCTCGGCCGTCGCGCGCCGACGGGGCCCGAGCGCGGCGACCGGCCCGTGGCTCTGAGCGCGGTTGCCGAGTCCGAGACCCTCCCGCTTTCCTACCTCGAGCACCTCGTCGCGAAGCTTCGCGAGGCCGGGCTCGTGACGTCCGTTCGCGGCGCGCACGGCGGGTACCGTCTGGCACGGCCCGCCTCCCAGATCGAGATGCTGGACGTCGTCCAGGCGCTCGAGGGCCCGATCGCGCCGATGGAGTGCTTCAACGAGCTGCGCGAGGGGCGTGTCCTTTGCTCGCACGAGTCCGACGGCGACCGGGCATGCGCCACCAAGCTTCTGTGGACCCGCGTTCATGGCGGCATCACCAAGGCACTCGCCGGGACCACCCTGGCCGAGCTGGTGGAGTTCGCCGACCAGCACGCGGCACGGGAGCCGGTGGCCGGTCAGGCCGCATAGCGGACTTCCCTGGAAAACCAACCAAACGGAGACAGATGGCGGATCTGGAGATCAGGAACCTGCACGTAAGCGCCGAGGACAAGGAGATCCTGAAGGGGCTCGACCTCGACGTCCCGAAGGGCGAGATCCACGCGCTGATGGGCCCCAACGGGTCCGGCAAGTCGACGCTCGCGAACGCGATCATGGGCCACCCATCGCTCGAGGTGACGGACGGTGAGATTCGCTTCGCCGGCGAGGAGATCACGGAGGAGGCGCCTGAGAACCGGGCGCGAGCCGGCCTCTTCATGGCATTCCAGTACCCGGTGGCGATTCCCGGCGTGACCGTCGCGAAGTACCTGCGGATGGCGGTGAACTCCCATCGGGAGGCACGCGGCGAGCCCGAGATCAAGCTGAAGGACTTCCGCAAGCAGGCCGAGGCCGCCATGGAGCTCATGAACATCCCGCGCGAGTTCTCGAGCCGCTACCTGAACGAGGGCTTCTCTGGCGGCGAGAAGAAGCGGATGGAGATCCTGCAGCTCGCGATGCTTCGCCCCGAGCTGGCGGTACTCGACGAGACCGATTCGGGGCTCGACATCGATGCGCTGCGCACGGTCGCCGACGGCGTCAACAAGTTCGCCGGGCCCGACATGGGCATCCTGATCATCACCCACTACCGGCGGATCCTCCACCTGGTGAAGCCGGACTTCGTGCACGTGATGTTCGATGGACGGATCGTCAAGGAGGGTGGGCCCGAGCTCGTCGAGACGCTCGAGGAGCGCGGCTACGGCTGGATCCGCGAGGAGGTCCAGGCGGCCGCGTAGGCCGTGCCGAGACGATGGAGGTCACAGCGGTCACACCCGGCGCGGAGAGCCTTGCGGCGATGCCGCCGGACACCGATGAGATCCGCAGCCAGTTCCCGCTCCTCGCGCGCCGGCAGGACGGGCGCCCGTTGGCGTATCTCGACAATGGCGCCACCTCGCAGAAGCCGCTGGGCGTGATCGATGCGCTCGACCGCTACTGGCGGGAGCAGAACGCGAACGTCCACCGGGGTGTCTACCGCCTCTCGGAGGAGGCCACCGAGTTGTACGAGCGGGCGCGCCAGATCGTCGCGGCCCGCATCCGCGCGGACCGTCGCGAGGTCGTCTTTGTCCGCAACGCCACCGAGGCGCTCAACCTCGTGGCGTACTCGTGGGGCCGCCAGAACGTCGGCGAGGGCGACCGGATCCTGCTCACCGAGATGGAGCACCACTCCAACATCGTGCCCTGGTACCAGCTGGCGGTTGAGAAGGGTGCGGAGCTCGACTGGGTCCCGATCGACACCGACGGCCGCCTCGACCTCGATGGGTACGCGTCGCTGCTCGAGCGACGGCCGAAGTTGGTCGGCGTCGCCCACGTGTCCAACGTCCTGGGGACGATCAACCCGATCCGAACGATCACCCGCATGGCTCACGACGCCGGCGCCCTCGTGGCGGTCGACGGGGCGCAGGCCGGCCCAAAGCTGCCGCTGGACATGGCGGCGATCGGCGCGGACTTCTACGCCCTCACCTCGCACAAGATGTACGGGCCGACCGGGATCGGCGCCCTGTACGGGCGCCGGGAGCTGCTCGAGGAGATGCCGCCGTTCATCGGCGGTGGCTCGATGATCCGCGCCGTTCGCCGCGACGAGATCACCTGGGCGGATCTCCCGGCGAAGTTCGAGGGCGGCACACCGCCGATCGGCGAGGCGATCGGTTACGCCGCCGCGATCGAGTGGCTGGACACCATCGGTCTCGCCGCCGCCCACGCGCACGAGGCGGAGCTGACGGCCTACGCGCTCGAGCGGCTCGCCGACGTTCCGGGCCTGCGCGTCTTCGGTCCACCCATGGGAGCCGATCGCGCCGGGATCGTGTCGTTCGACCTCGAGGGCGTTCACGGGCACGACGTCGCCGAGATCCTCGACCGCCACGCCGTCTGCGTTCGTGCCGGCCACCACTGCGCTCAGATCCTGATGGAGCGGCTGGGCGTCGCCGCGACGACCCGCGCCAGCTTCGCCGTATACAACACCCGCGAGGAGATCGATCGGCTGGTCGAGGCGCTCGCCGACGTCCGGCGGGTATTCGAGCTCGACTGACGGGATCCGGATGGACGATCTCTACCGCGAGCAGATTCTGGAGCACTACAAGCGGCCCCACAACTTCGGCCGGCTTGACGATGCGGACCTCGAGTTCGAGGACAACAATCCGTTCTGCGGCGACGAGCAGCACGTCTTCATCAGGCTCGACGACGACGGCCGGGTGAGCTCGGTCACCTTCGAGGGGAAGGGCTGCGCGATCTCGACTGCAGCGACGTCGATGCTGACCGACGAGCTGGAGGGCATGAGCCGCGAGGAGCTCCTGCGCCTGTCCAAGGAGTTCGTCCTCGACCTCCTGGGCATCGACATCTCGGCCACGCGCATGAAGTGCGCGCTCCTGGGCCTCAAGATCGTCAAGAGCGCGAGCCTCGGCACCCCCGCCGACTGGGAGGACGAGGGCCGGCCGGGTGATCCCGCCGAGACGACGCGCGCGGGGATCTAAAGAAAGAGCCCCGAGTCATTGACCCGGGGCTCAATCTCTACCTGCGGCCGGCTATGGCCAGCTAGCAGTTCGGCCAGGCGTCATACGGCACGCTGGCCGCGGTCTGATCCTGGACCGCCGGCGGAGCCTCCGCGGGATTCACTCCCTGATAGCCGGAGGGCGCATACGCATCCCAGGTCCCCTGGTCGAACTGGTACGCGCCGTAGTACCCCGCGGGGTTGACGGCGGTGTAGCTGCCGCCCGACTCACACTGCGCGGTCGACGAGGCGACGGCGCTTCCGCCCGACTCGGTGGTCGTGGGCGTGGTCGCCGGCTCCGTCGAGGGCGCCGGCTCGGGCGGATTCAGCGAATCATCCATGCGCTCCGTCGACGCCGTTACCTCGGCCTTGGTGGCCTGGTGGACGTCGCCGTCATTTTCGAGAAAGCCGTCGCGCACGATGTTGCGGCCCGCCTCACTTAGCCCGGCGTGCTGCACGAACTCCTTGCGAACGTCCAGGTAGTGCTTCTCGTAGCCAGGGTTCCGCTCGGGAACGATCGAGTTCGGCGAAGCCTGTGCTGCAACGGGCGCGGCCAGAGCGGCCACGCACGTGGCCATTGTTGCGATGCGCTTGCGCATCGTTTCAACCACCTCCTGGCGGTATCCCACGTTGCGTCGTGGGGTCGGTTGCCTCCTTCGAGCGGCCGGTTCGTCCTGGGCGGGTGCGGCCACGTGTGGCGGGCAGCCCCCGGGGCAGTCCGAACGTCGGTTCGGCCTGAGGAGCCTTGCTACCCAGCCAAGACCGCGACTAACCGTGACGCCGGTCACACATGGGCGTGGCGGCCGGCGGCGCCTGGCCAGCCGCTAAAATCCGAGTCCGGAGGTAGGAATAAAGTGACGACTGGTACGAGCACGATCGCGAGCGATTCCATGGCTGAGGAGGTCACCGTCTGCAGCGCCGATGAGCTTCCCCGGGGCGAGATGCGCCTCGTGGAGGTCGACGGCCGCAAGATCGGCGTGTTTCACGCCGAGGACGGCGGGCTCTACGCCATCGAGGACCGCTGCTCCCACGACGACGGCCCGCTGGCCGAGGGCGAGTTCGACTCCGGCGCCTGTACAGTGGAGTGCCCCCGTCACGGATCGTTGTTCGACCTCCGCACCGGAAGGCCGAAGACGCTCCCCGCGTTCCAGCCGGTCGAGACATTCGACGCCCGCGTCGAGGATGGCGAAGTGAAGCTGGAGGTTTAACG
>DATAOX010000028.1:0-23572 GCA_036265555.1 Solirubrobacterales bacterium | reverse complement strand
CGCTACATCATGGAGGCGGGCGGCACGGGTGTCGTCTACGGACGCAACGTGTGGCAGCGCGAGCACTCCGAGGCGCTCGAGATCATCGAGCAGATCAAGGAAGTGCTGCTCTCGTCCGTGACGCGTATTCCGTAGGCGCGCCTGCGAGAGGGGCGTCGGGGGTCCGCCGTACCCCGAGGAAGGCCCTTCCGCATCCATGCGTCGGGGGCTAAAGCCGCCTCGCAGTCCCTGCTCGGCAGCCTTCCTCGGCCCACGGCGAACCCCCGTCGCTGCTTCCTACTGCCCTGCCCCGATCATCGCCAGCTGAGGGGCGGGAGCCTTCCTCGGCCCACGGCGAACCCCCACCACCGTTTCCTGCTTGCCCTACCCCGGGTCGGCGGGCAATCCGTCTTCCAGAAGCACACCTGCCCCTTGCGGGGGGCGCGTCAGCGCCCTGAGCGGTTGGTAAGGGCTGTGAAGCCCAAACCTGGTCTTGGCGCCCTCTTTCTCCTTGTCCTGGGTGCCTGGCTGCTCCTGCAGCCGGGCTGTGGCGCGGGCGGAGGAAGCAGTGAGGGCGGGTTTGCCGCCGGCAGCTCCGTCGCTGCGCGGGTCGTTCGGGTCGTCGACGGTGACACGATCGTCGCGCGTGTGGACGGCCAGAACGAGTACGTCCGCTACATCGGGGTGGACACGCCCGAGACCGTCAAGCCGGATACGCCCGTGCAGTGCTATGGCCCCAGGGCCAGCGATGAGAACCACCGCCTGGTCGAGGAGCAGAGGGTGTGGCTCGTCTTCGACCACGAGGCCCGCGACGACTATGGGCGGCTGCTGGCATACGTCCACGCGGGCGGCGAGTTCGTAAACGCCGACCTGGTCCGGGGCGGGTACGCCCGCACGCTCGCGATCGAGCCGAACACCTCGCACGCCGCGGAATTCCGGCGGCTCGCCGCTCGGGCTGCCAGGGCCGGGCGCGGATTGTGGGGCGCATGCTGAGCCCGCCACCCCGGCAGGGATCGAGGCGGGTCTGGGCAAGTGGGGAAGGGATTTGGCCGATCCGGCCAGATGACTCTTCAATGGCGACCCGTCCGGGCAGCGATCGAAGCGTTACGGACAAGTAGGAGAGGATTGGCCCGATCTCGCAAGGCCCGGGCGGATAACCCTTCAATGGCCGCTGCCCCCGACCGCGGTTGAAGAGTTGATCCCTCTCAGAGGGGTTAACCCTTCAATCGCTTGCGGTGGCGTGGGCGAGTGAAGCGTTATCGGGGGCGGGGCTGCCCTACTTGCCAGCCGTTGGCGTCCCGGACTCGCCCGCGGTCGAGCGCCCAGGCCAGCCCCGCAAACCCATCAATGGCCGCACTTCCGGCAGCGGTTGAAGGGTTCGCCTTCTCATGGCAGGTCAACCCTTCAATCGCCCTCAAGGCAGGGGGCGAGTGAAGAGTTGACGGGGCGGGGCTGCCCTACTTGCCAGCCGTGGGCGCCGCGCGCACGCTCGGGATCGAGCCGAATCACTCGACACGCGGCGGATTTCCGGCCGGGCGGGTTCTTGGGTGCCCTGCTGACGCGACGCTGATCAGACGCTAGAAATTCGCTCGTAGCGATCCGCGCTTGGCAAGGTAGGGCTCGCGCCGGACTCGTCTGGTAGTTTCAGGCCCCGTCGCGGACTTGGCTCAGCGCGACCCCTGGCACAACCGCTCTTACTGGAGCAGCGCGATGAGGATGCAAGACAGCATGACGCAGTTCGAGGTGGCGTTCGAGCAGGAGGCTGCGCTCGAGCGGCGCCGCAGGCAGCAGCTTCGCCGACGGGCGGTCAACCGGTCGCGTGCGCGGCGGATTCAGCGAACCGAGCAGCACGGCACGGTCGCGTTCGGCGTCCTGGTGATCGCGCTGACGGTGACGGTCCTCGTCGTGACCGTCGTGATGTTCGAGACGCTGGCCTGGCTGATGGGCTAGCGGGCCGCCAGCCCGAGCCCCAACACGCCTAGTCGGAGCCGTCCTTCGCCGAGAGGTCCCCGAGGGCCTCGTCGACGTGCTTGTTCGCCTGGCCGTTCTCCGACATCTGCTCTTCCTTGATCGAGAGGTAGACCTCCTTGCGGAACACCGGGACGTCGCGCGGCGCGGTGATTCCGAGCCGGATCTTGTCCCGGGACACGGCAAGGACGGAAACCTCAACGGTGTCGCCGATCATGATGCTCTGATTCGTCTTTCTCGTTAAGACGAGCATCTCGCCTCCATTCGAGCCATCCCGGCCCCTCGGGCCGCCAACCGAATCCAGAGTACCCACTTATCGCGCGTTCCGCCACCCACAACCGTCAGGGTCCCCGTCGGTTAGCATCACGCGGCCCCAGGGAGGCGCATATGGCCAGAAAACCGCTTCGCTCACAGCTCAATCAGATCCGCGCCTGGGTGCGTCAGGGGCGGACCGACGCCTGGATCGCACACCAGCTCGACATCCCGGCGTCGGAGCTGCGCGAGTTCCGCCGCCGGCACGAGCTCTCGCCCGAGGACGAGGACGGCGGCGAAGTCGAGCTCCGCGACGAGATCGAGGCGGAGATCGAGGCGCTCAGCGAGACGGATGAGGAAGAGCCCGCGGCGGCGGAGGGCGAGGACGAGGAGGGCCAGGAGGCCGAGGAGCCTCGCGAGGAGGAGGCGACCGGCGGGCGGCGACGCCGGCGCAGGCGACGTCGCCGCGGCGGCGGAGGCGGCGATCGCGCCGGCGCGGCCATGCAGGCGACGTTCGACCACGGCGAGAAGGATGGCTTCGGGCTGTGGCTGGATCCGGCGGTCGAGGACGATCCGGTCTACAGCGAGCACTGGGCAGGGCACCGGCGGGTCGAGGTGACGATCGAGCCCGACCGGATCGTCATCCGGCGCGTCTAGCACCTCCGGGGCACCCCGCAGCTGATCCACCACTACGGTGGCTGACCGGCCGCGCGCGGTGTCGGCTGGGAGCCGCCCGGCTAGCGGGAGGTTCCCTTGGCGGTGACCCCGGCGCCGGGGCGACCCAGGTTTCGGACCGCTCCGGCGGCCCCTCCCGGTGACTTACGCAGCTCCCAGTCGGCGTCGTCGGTCTTGGCGAGCTCATTGCGAAGGTCCTCGAGCGTGCGGAGCTGTTGCGCGTGCTCTCCGCTCGCCAGAAGCTGGCGCATCTTCCTGAGCCGCACCGCGACGGGCTGGTCGGAGAACAGGAAGAGCGAGATGCCCGCGTCGTACTCGCTCTCGGGCGCCATCGGAATTCCGCCCTCCCTGGCCGCCCGGCGCAGGAGTCGCACGAGCCGCGTCCCCTCAGCGTCGGGTTGGATGAGCGCGTCGAGGGGATCCTCACCGTCGGTGGAATCCGACGGGATCAACTCCCCGGGGGGCATGCGGTCCACGACCGCGACCCGCAGCGCGTCCCGCTCGTCGGAGCTCAGCGATCGGAGGCCGGCACGCTTCTTGAAGGCCACTACGGACCGCCTTCCCATGGCCGCGAGCACCACGTGCTTGATCGGGCGCCAGTGGTGCTCGGGGATGATCCGCAGGAGGAAGAGCAGGCCGAGCCACGCCAGCATGATCGCCGCAATCGTTGGCAGCTGGACCCACTTGTCGGCGGGGTGCGCGAAGTGGTACGCGACCGCGATGCTGACGGCGACGATCGTTGCCTGAGCCATTGCGAGGTACGGGAACTTGATCGGCGTCTCGCCGAACTGGGTCCTGAGGAACATCGCCACCGAGGGGATCGAGAAGGCGACGATCATCGCGATCGGCGGCGCGTAGATCCCGATGTTCGTCTGGCTCAGGAGTCCGATGCAGAGGCCGACGTAGGCGAATGCGACGAACATCACCGACCCGATGAACATTCTCCGGCGGTTGCTGTAGGTGGCGGACATCTGGATCGTGCGCATCATCGGCACCATCGTCATGGCCGCGGCCGTGAGCGGCACCAGCGGTGCCACCGATGCGAACTTCTCGCCGCCGACGGCGATCAGGATCTCGCCGCCCAATGTCATCGCGAGGATCGCTGTCAGGGTGAGTAAGTAGAAGTACGCGAGCATCTGCCCCTGCGCGACCGCGATGCCGTACTCCCGCCGGAAGGCCTCATATGCGGCCGTCTTCTTGAGCGGTCGCAGCGCGACGCGGAACCCCTGCGGCAGGAAGGCGACCATGAACCCCGTTCGCGAGGCCAGGTTGTAGAGGCCGATCTCCTTGTGCTCCAGGAACCGGGAGAGGATGAAGGAGTCGGCGTTCTGGACCACCCAGAGCGACGACGCGATCGGAATCCGCATCTTGCCCCGATCGAGGATCGCGAACAGCTCGCCGAACGAGAAGACCTTCTGGAAGCTCTTCCAGATCAGCGCCACGCAGACGAGGGTCGCAGTGCAGGTGCCGACCGTCTGACCGAGGACGGCGCCCTTGACCCCGCCGCCCATGGCGAGGATCGCGATGATCGCCGCGAGGTTGAAGGCAGGCCGCGCGGCGTCGATGAGGACGAAGGTGCGCGGGCGGCCCTCGAACCAGATCACCATCTCGGCGAGCTTGAAGACCGCCCAGACGGCGCCGGTGATGGTCGCGAAGACGACCACCGGGCCCTGGCTCGAGTCACCCAGGAGGAATCCGGCGATCTGGTTCTTGAACAGCGCGACCGGGACGGTGATGGCCACGGCGAGGAACAGCGTCCAAAACAGGCCAACCCCCAGCGTGTACGTCGGGCGGTTCGAGCCGACCTCGCCGCCCTCGTCGTCGTCCCCGGCGTCGTCGGCGTCGTCGTCGGAGATGCCGAAGGTCCGCATCATCGTCCCCGGCTTGGAGACGACGTGGATGATCTGCGTCACGAGGCCGGTGAGGAAGAAGAGCAGCGCGTAGGAGCCCAGCGAGTGCGGGCCGAGGAACCGCGCCACGATGACGAGCGACGAGTAGTGGAGGATGTTGCTCAAAGCGAGCGAGACGCCCTGGTAGCTGGAGAATTTGGCCAGCTGCGCGCCCAGCACCGCGCCGGTGCCGCCTGGGTGGCTGGTCTCGTACTTCTCGGGCCTCAGCGCCTTGCTCTTGGCCGCCCTTGCACCCCGCCCCCGCCTATTCGGGTCCTTGTTGCCCATCAGTCGTCCCAGATCGACCAACCGGACAGATCGAGTCCGGTCAGCGCCTGCAGCCGCTCGGCGTCGTCCCGCAGCGATCGCAGCGTCTCCGGCGGGAGGGCGCTGCGGACATCCGGGACCTCGATTGCGCGCCCGAGGGGCAAGACCCGTCCGGCGAGCGCCCGCAAGCGCCGAGCGGAGACCGTCCCCCGGCGCCGGTCGACGCGCTCGAGCACTCGGGTCAGCGGGGTCCCCCGCCGCTTCCGCGAGGTCCGGTGGCGCTGCGTGGCAAAGCCCGAGTGGGAGAAGTCCGGGTCGACGCCGGCGAATTCGAAGATGCGGCGCAGCGTCTCGAGCCGGCGGTTGCGCAGCTCCTCCTGCTCGATCACCATCACCCGCTCCAGCGGGTAGAGCCGCAGGAAGCGCTGCAACTGCGCGTGGTAGTGGCTGCGGGCGAGGTACGAGGTGTTCGCGTGCAGGAGCGTCGCTCGCAGATCGCCCTTCTCACGCCGCTTGGCGTAGTTGTGGATCCAATGCGCGGCGATCCGGTCGATCGGGTCGCGCACCATGTACAGCAGCTTGGCGTCGGGAACCACCGAGTGCATGCGCTCGGGCACGTCGAGATGCTGTGGGTAGGCGGTGTAGTTGGGCGAGGCCTCGCTTCTGACCCTCGCGTTCCGGTCGAAATGGCTGCGGTACCAGTCGACGCCCTTCGGCCAGTTGCGCTCGGCTATGAAGAAGTTGAGCTCCTTCGGGCGCGAGACCGAGACCTCGGGATGAAGGCTCAGGTAGTAGTGGAGCCCGCTCGTCCCGCACTTCTGCGCGCCGATGACGATCAGGTTCGGCAGTGCGCCCGCCTCCGCGCGCGCGCCGTCCCCGGCGAGATCCTCGTGCGGGTCGGTGGTGGCGGGAGTCGCCTCAGGCGTGGCCGTGATGCCGGTCGAGGCCTCCATCGAAGGTCAGGGTACAAGCCGCGACCCCCAATCAATGACGGCTGCTTCGCCGCCTGACGACCCATGCATCTGCGGCGACAAAGGTCGCCGCATCTTCATTCCCGCGGTCTAGACACCGCATTAAGGCCCCGTTTATCGGGCTACGGGCCCGATGAGAAGGCGCGCGCGACGGCGGGGCGGGGCCAGCACGGCCTCGTGCAGGTCCGCGGGAACCTCGCCGACGTCGATCGCGTGCCGCAGGCGGGCGCGATGGACCAGGATCAGGCCCAGGCGCCGGCGGCGAAACTCGTCGTACTCGAGCCCGGACATCGCCGCCTGGGGCTCGCCCGGGCCGGGGATGTGCTCCACGCCGGTCCCTGCCCGCCACGCCTCGCCGATCGCAAGCGAGTCCGTGACCACCAGCACCCGTTCGGGAGGGTCCTGCGCGCCCCGGATCGCACCCAGGACGGCCCCCTCTTCAGCGCCCAACGCGAGGACGATCGTGCGGGGGCGCGGCAGCCACAGCGTCTGCCCGATCAGTCGGGCGATGGTCCTCGGGAGGGTGCGGACGAACACCCAGGCGCGAGCGGCCTGCGCGGAGCGCCGAGGTGCGTGCCGAGAAGGCCCTCCCTCTTCGTCGAACGGTGCGTTTTCCGCGGCTAGCGCGGGTTTTGCACCGCTCGACGGGTGGGTGGGGGCGCTCGACGGATGGTGGGAGTCCGGGAGCAGGCTCGCGAGCCACCGGGCGGCCTCGGCGGCGCCGTTGTCCGGCCGGAGCTCTCGCAGGTGCTCCCTCATCGCCCTGCGCCGGTCCGCGTCCACGAGCTCGTTCAGGCGCCGAGCGATTCGTGCGTCGCCGGGCCCGTCGACCGCGAGTCCCACCCCAACCTCCTCCGCGTATCGCGCGCGCGCCGGCTGGTCATCGGTCTCACGCCGCATCGGCACGAAGACCGTCGGGATGCCGAACCGCACGAGCTCGTGAAAGGCGTTGTAGCCCGCCGCCGACACCGCCCCGTCGAAGGCGGCGTAGTAGCGGCTCATCGGATAGCTGGACCGCAGGTGGACCATCCCATCGGGCACTTCGAGCAGGCCGGCGATCGCGGAGGATGCCGCCGCCACCTGGACGTCATCGCGGCCGGCGAGCGCGCGCAGGCACCGATCGGTCGCGCCGGCGACCTCCGCGCCCTGTCCCAGCTGAACGAGGATCGAGGGCTTCTCCTCCTCGAGGCCGAGCTCCCGAGCGGCCTCGGCCCGCGGCAGGACCTCGGAGTCGTCGAGGAAGACGATGGGCGCGACCTGGTGGGCCTCGGCGCGGCGGGCGCTCGTCGGCCCGGCGTCCGCGCGGTCCGCGAACTCGCCCGGTTCGAGGATGGCGTCGAAGAGATCGCTCCGCGTCAGGGGCGCGGTGCTCGCGCCCCGCTGCCACAGGCCTCGGCGGCACCAGACCGTCAGCGGAACCCGCCTCATCGCCGCCAGCAAGGGGTCGTACGGGAGGATGCCGTCGAAGACAAGGATCCGCGGCTGCGCCTCGTCGACCGCGGCCTTGAGCCGAGCCGACATCCGCCGCGACCAGCGGAAATCGCTCCCGGCGCCCACGCTGCCGTGGGATGCCGCGTACTCGACGGGGAAGCCCATGTCCCGCACAACGGGAGCCGCGCGCGACAGAGTGACGAACAGCGACTCAAGTCCGGCGTCGAGGCGGCGCGCGATCGCCATCGAGCGGGTCAGGTGGCCGAGCCCGGTGCCGTTCGAGGACACGAACATGATTCGCTCGGTCGCCGCCATCAGCCAAGCCGCTCATGCGCAGCCCGCAGCGCCGGCGCCGCGTGATTTCCCTCCGCCTCCAGCTCACCGAGAGTGCGCTCGTAACGTCTCGCGACCCGCCAGCGACCGGGGGCTCGGACCTTGCTGCGCCAGCGCCCCACGCCAATCGCAGAGGGGTCGAGCATCGCGGAACCTGGAGTTTGCACGGGTTCATCCTGCCCCAGTGGCAGGCGATCCAGCAGATGCTCGTACGCCGCGCCTGCCGCCGCAGTCGCGAGATCGTCGACGACCACGACGGCGAGGTGCTCCGGTGGGATCGCGTAGGGCGCCCCGTCCGCCTCCCCCCTCACCCCGCGCTCGATCTCGCGCAGCTCACCCGCCCACCATTCGAGCGCGGCCGGGACCCTTCCCGCCCCAAGGTCCGCTTCGGCCGCATCGGCGGCAACGTCTCGCCCGTCGCGCAGGACGTGCACGAACCGCGCCTGCGGGACCAGCCGCAGGAGCGTCTGGGCCTCGACCAGATTGCCGGGGCTCGCGTCCACGAGCGCCCCGTGCCCGGCATCCACGAGCTCGTCGAGGAGCGCCCAGAAGAGCTCGCGGCAGGACTCGAGGGGATCGGCCTGATAAGAGGCCCGCAGCGCCCCGAGCGCGCCCTCGAGCCGCGCTCGCGGAACCCGCTGGGTGACCTCATGGGCCCGGAGCCGGTCCGCGAAGTCGTCGAGCCCGATGCGCCCGTGAAGCAGCGCCGGCAGGCCCCACGGATCGCTGTGAAACGACGCCGCGACCGGCACGCCCGTGGCGGCCGGACGCTTTACCAACAGGGCGGTCACCGCGTCCACGCGGCTGAAGCGCGTCCCGCCCACGAAGATGAGCTCGGGCCGACTCACCCGCTGGGCTGCGATACGAGGCTGCGCTCGTAGGTGCGGCGAAGCAACTCGGCGCAGTGGTACTCCTCGCGCTCCAGCCTGGCGAGCGTGGCCTCGTAGTGCGCGGTCAACTCCCGCTGCCCAGCGGCGTCGAGCCCCTCGCGCCAGCGACCGCGGTTGGCGGCCTCCCCGGTCATGCGCAGCTCGAAGAAGTCCCGCATCGGCTGCTCGTCTTCGACCCCGACGAAGTCGATCAGCTCCGCGTAGGCGCGATCGCGGTCCGCCCATACGAGCTCATCGAGGCTGATCACATGAAGTCGGGCTCGGTCGGCCGCCGGCAAACCCTTGACACCGAGGTCCGCGCGGCGCAGGCGCTCGGCCCAGAAGTCGATCCCCGAAATCGCGTCCGTCGGATGGTGCGACTTCTCGCGTAGGCCCACCTTCGAAACGCCGGAATCACGCCCATCTCGCACGCTGTGCACGAACCGCGCCTCGGGGAAGATGCGCGCGAGCTCGGGTGCCGCCGCGATCGAGAAGGTGCTCATCTCGACCACGGCCGGCTTGCCGGACGACTCACGGACCGGCGCAATCATGTCGTAGAACAGATCGCGCGACGCCCCGAGAAGGTCGCTCGGATGCGCGTCGACGAAGCGCGCCACCGCGCGGTCGAAGCGGTCGCGCTCGATGATCCGGTGCAGTCCGCGAACCCTCATCTCCTCACGCGGCCCCAGGCCCAGGTGCTGGCGCGCCCGCACCGCCGCGAGTCGGATCCTGCCGGCGAGCCCACCGGGCACGATCGCCCGTGAGCCAAGCCGGACGCGGTACCACCAGTAGCTCTGGAGCTTTCGCACGAACTCTTCGGGGGCGCTTCGCCCCGCGACGACATCGGCCAGGCCCTTGGGGTGGCAATGGAACCGGCACTCGATCGGCACCGTCGCGAAGCGCGAGTGCCGGCCGAGGAGCTCAGCGGTCACCGTGGTGCCGCTCCGCCCGGTCCCGCCGACGAAGACGAGGTCCACAGGCTTTGGATCCATCACGCCGGTACCCGCAGCGGGCTGCCGTCGCCAGTGAGAAATGCGGTGGTCTCGTCATCAGCCGGCGGATGGCCGCGCGAGCGATCGAGCGTCCGCCTCAGCAGCGGCGCGCACACGACGCCGTCCGCCTCGAGTCCGGCGACGATCTCGTCGTAGGCGCGCTCGAGCTCGGCGGCGTGACGGTCTCGAAGCCCCGCTCGCCAGCGCTCCGAGTGCGCGAGCTCGGGACTCATACGGCGGCGGTAGAACCGCTTCATCTTCGGCTGAGGGTAGATCCGGACGAAGCGGCAGAACGGCCGCAGAGCGCGGCGGCCGATCAGCAGGAACTCGTCCAGGCTCACCGTGAGCAGCCGTTCGCTGGGGATGGCACGGGCGCCGGCATCGACGCTCCGGATGCGCTCCTCCCACCATTCGAGGCCCTGCCGGCGAGTGCGCGGGTAGACGAGGCCCCTGGTCTGCGTCACCCGCGACGCTGATGCGTCGCGGCCGTCGCGGACGACGTGGATGAACTTCGCCTCGGGGAAGAGGCGCGAGAGCACCGCCCCCTCGGCGACCGTGTCGCAGCTCTGCTCGACGAGTGTCGGCGCCTGCGCTCGTTCCCGCCGCACGTCGAGCAGGCCGTGGAAGAGCGCGCGGCACGCGCCCTCGGGGTCGTTATCGAAGGTCTCCTCGAACGCTCCGACGGCGCGCTCGAACGTCTCCTCGGGAACGAAGCGATACAGCCCGCGCATGCGCCGGGTCTGGAATCCCCGCCACCAGAAGCCCCGGAGGCGCCGCAGGAACTGGTCCTTCGTCACCTCCCCGGAGAGCAGGCCGGGAAAGCCACGCGGCTCGACGTGAAACCGGACCTCCACCGGGACGATCGCCATCTTCGAGTGCTTGCCGAGCAGCTTCGCCACCACGTGTGTGCCGCTGCGACCGGTGCCGCCCACGAAGAGCACCGGCGGCGGCTTCGCGAGCGGGCGCCCCTCCTCGTTGCGGAGGACGTCCGGCATCTTGACGGCCTGGTTCGTCGACATGGCAGACGGAAGTTAGTGGAGGCGGATCGAGCCCTAGCCCTGTGAGGCCCCTCCGGAGCGATCCGCTCTCCTGCCGCCGACGAGGAAGTGATCGATGAACCGCTTGCACGTGTCGTGAAGTGGCGCTGTCCGGGAACCGCCCCTGGTGGCGGCGATCGCTCCGAGCCAGACCTGGCGCCGCACGTCGACGAACCGCTGGAAGGAGCTCGGTTCCTGCGCGTCGACCGTGACCTTCACCGGCCCACCCCTCGAGCGCACGGTCCCCGCCCGCCAGAACGCCGCCTTTCCCTGCTCGGAGAGATACATGCCGTCGAGCGAGGGCGGCAAGGTGAAGCTGCGCCCGCCCGCTGTCACGACGAGCGATACCTGGCTGTTGTACTGGAGCGAGAGATCCCAGCGACCACGCGGGAGGGACATCCTGACCGTCGCCGTCCCCGGCGCGTCGAAGTGCCAGGTCGGATTCCAGGACGGCTGGTGCCGGACGACGGGCCGGTCCATGAGCGTTGCCTCACCCCGGCGGCCGGCGAGCCCCTGACCGGGGCCGTCCGGGCAGGCAAGCGTGTGACCCGGCGTGCCGGACTTCTCGATGATCCGTTCCTGCGGCGTCGGACCGCTCCGCTTCCAGAGGGTGAACGAGGGGGTGTGGGCCACCGGCTTGAAGTTGGGCGGGGGGTTGCTCTGGTAGCCGGCGCGGGTCGTGATCGCGTAGCGGAACTGATCCAGGCGGTTGGGCGGGACCGTGTCGAAGTCCATCGAGAGGCCCTGATCCCACACCTTCTTCCTCCGGGCCTTGACCTCGGACGGAACGTAGCCTCCCGGGCTCCTCATCAGCGTGCCGCGCAACCAGTACCCCGAGAAGCGATCGACGCCGAGGAAGACCACGGTGTCGTTGGGGATCAGGCCGGAGAGGCCCTCGAGCTCGGCTCCGCGCTGGTCGAATCCAACCGGGGCCGCGCGCAGCGCCAGAAATGCGGACGCCGCCAGGCATACGGCGACGAGGCCGCCGAACACGTATCGCGCCATCCTCAGGTTCCGGTCGCGCAGCAGCCGCCCCCAGCGGGATGACCCCTCATCACCCGCTCGTGTGGGCCGGCCCCGGGCGTCGTCGGGCGTCCAATCCGGCGCGAGCAACCCGAGCAGCATCGCCATCACCACGAGCGGAGCCATTACGGCAAGCGCCTTGGCCTCGACGTAGATCGACGCCCATAGGCGGGCGGCGATGTAGACGATCACGGTGCTCGCCCCCATGGCGACCAGGCCCCAGTCGCGGCGCCGCACCGCCGCGGCCGCCCCGATGACCGCCGCCAGGAGCGCGATCGCCACGGCGATGTACGCGCCGTCAACCTCGCCGCGCACGATCCTGAAGTCGCCCTCCGGCCAGATGCCGAGCGCCTCGCCGGGGAAGACCGGGGAGCTAAGCCGCCCGGCGGACGCCTGCACCATCCCCACCTTGCTCACGAATCCGGAGAGCTGCGACGCCGAGAAGGCGACCACCGCGATGATGAGGACGGCGACCACGATGACAACGCGGCGGTGGCTGCGCATCGCCTCCCTCGCCGCGTCCAGATCGATCCGCATGCCGCCGGTGAGCACCTCCAGGACGACCCAGATCGGTACAGCGAACGCGAACCAGACCAGGCCGGGAATGCTGTAGACGAACAGGCTCGACGCCGCTAGCAGGATCAGCACGATCACGAGCGCCCGGCGAGGGTGCGCGCCGCCCCCGTAATCGGGATCGCGGCTGAGGAAGGCGAGATCGCGAAGCGTCACGGCGAACGCAAGCACAAGGAGCGCCATCGCGGTCTCCTTGAAGGCACTCTGCGCCAGGAAGGACGCGGCCAGGTACGGCATGGCCACGAGGGACGCGGCGATGACTCGCCGCACCGGCGACAACCCGCCCATGACCCCGAGCGCGGTGAGCGCCGTCAGCACGGGAATAGCCAGGAGCAGCCCGTTGAACGCGTCGAGCAGGCTGGCATTAGTGGCCTCGGCGGCGGTCGCCGCCACCGACTGCGGCCCCGTCGGATATCCGAAGCGCACCGCGTTCGGCTCGGGCCCGACGCCCTCCTGCAGCCAGTCCGTCCAGAAGAGCTGCGCCGCCTGGTCGTTCGTGTAGACGCCCTCGCCCAGGACACCGTTGCGCTCGTTGAAGGCGAAGGGAAGCGAGGCGACCACGACGACGATCAGCGCCACCAGCAGGCCAAGCGCCCAGCTCGACTCCGGATGCCCCTCGCCGGGGGGTCTCGGCCCCTCCGGGTCGCTGTCGGAGCGTCCGGCGGGCGATCGGCGGGCCAGCAGACGGCCGCCCCGATCCTCCCGCCACAGGTAGAACATCGCCGCGACCGTGACCAGGGCGAGGACTACCGATACGGTCGTGCCGCGTCCCGGCAGGCGAATGAGGAGGGGGCACGCGATCGTGAGCGCGGCGAAGCCGACGACGCCGCCGAGCCACGTGTGCACGCTCAGCCCGACGATGTGGAGGAGCGCGCGCCCCAGCACGAGCGAGGCGACGAGGATCGCGGCTGCCGAGGCATAGACGCCGAGCATCTATTGCGGCGGCTGCGCCGGGTGCGCTGGGCGGCGACCCTGTCGCCGCACATGCAGGTCAGGCGGCGAAGCCGCCGCAATTGACTTGGCCTGACTCGTCGCTACACGCTCCTCGCTTAACACCACCGGGAGCCTAGTCCGAGTCCCTAAGCGCCCGCCGCGCCGCTATTTGGCGGACTCCAGCGTCATTTGGCGGACCCCAGCGTCGAGTTGAGGTTCGGAACGCTGTGGAGCTGCGCCCTGCTCAGCGGCTTCTGCCCCGCACAGCCGGACGGGTCCAGCGGCCCGCGGAGCTCGAACACCCGCACCGGGCCGTCGCGCAGCACCAGGTGGGCGTTCGGGTCCGAGCCCGTCCAGCGGCCCTCCGGGGAGTTCCGCATCGCGCCCGGGAAGTACGGATCGAAGGTCGTCACGACGTGCGTGAACCCGCCCGCGTTGACCGCGCGTCGCCATTGCTGGCAATCAGGGATGCGGTTGTACGCGTCGTGCGGGCCCCGCTTGCCAAGCCACTGGACCTCATTCGAGAGGTCGGTGCCGTAGAAGGGGTACTGAGTGAAGACACCCCGAATGCCGGCGATGGCGATCCGGGCGTCGCGGATGTCGCGCGCCCACCGCAGCGCCGAAGCCAGATCCTGAGTCTGCCCCGTGTTCTCGTAGCGGTGCTCCAGGTAGTGCCGCTGCCCGACGTACCCCGCGGCCACGATCGCGACCGCCGCCGCGGCGCCAACCGCGACCCGGGCCCACCACCGATCGGCTCCCTTGAACCAGTACCGGCGATGGGCGAGCGCGATCGCGGCCGCGAGCACGACGACGAGGACGCCGGCCGCAACGGCTCCCTTGGTGTGTCCCTGCTTCCACTGCACCAGGGACCCCGCCGTGAACGCCAGCACGATGCAGAGCGCAATCAGGATCGCGACGCGCCGCCGCGCCGTCGACCGCGCGGCGGGCAGGCAGGGCAGGATCGCAAGGCCGACGGTGACCGCCGGCGCCAGGTAGCGCACGTTCCACACGAACGAGATCGGCTGGCCCTGCTCGCCCGCCGCCGTGAGCGGCGTGAACACGTAGGCGACGGTGGTGACGATCACGAACGCGCCCAGGACGCGCAGGATCGGCTCACGGCCCCACCCGATCGCGAAGATCGCGGTCGCCAGCATTCCGATCAGCGTCGCCGGCCACAGGGTGCCGAACGACTCGTGAAGGCCGGGCGCGAACCAGTGCGACCACACCCCGGTGTCGTTCCAGTAGTGGACGACGGCGTAGTCGGGGCGGAGCTGGAAGTCCCTGACGGGCGCGGGGAGTGAGATCGGGCCGATGTGCGCGATGTAGGGAATCGGGTTGCCGACGGCAATCAGGTTCCGCAGGTACCAGTAGCCGCCTGCGACGAGGCTCGGGATCACGAACGCGAGCGTTGCGCGCAGGCGCGCGGAGCCCGGCGCGATCACGATGACCCCCACGGTGAGGGCAGCGACGGGGGCGAGAAAGGAAAGCTTGATGCCGGCGGCAAAGCCAGCAGCCACGCCCGCGACCGCCAGCGCGGCGGGCGCGATCCCACGGCCGGTGACGAGCTCGGCCGAGGGCTGGCGCTTCGCCATCGCGGGACGAAAGGCAGGTTTGTCAGGCGACGCCTGACTAACTTGCCTTTCGCGGGCAGGCAGCCGTTCGGGGAGTCCGGCCGTGCCTGCCGATCCTGCCCTCCCCGCTGCGTACCCGTTCACGAGGATGGCGATCGCGGCCAGGATGAATGCGACGCCGGTGATGTCATTCAGAGCCTCGCCCGCCTGGAACTCCACGAGCGATTGCGAGCCGAGGCCGATCGCCGATCCCACCATCGCCTGCGGGCCCAGCCCATAGGGGCGGCCGATGCAGTACGCCGCCACCAGCGCGAGCGCGAGCCAGCCGAGGTTCATCACCGGCGAGACGATGTCGCGGGCGAAGAAGAGGATCGGCACCGCGTGCGTGACCTCGGAGTTCGCCGGGTAGAACGACGCGAGGAAGACCGGATCGAAGAAGTAGATGTGTCCCAGGTAGCCGGTCTGGACGAACTTCGCCGCTAGCGGCATGTGGTACCAGAGGCTGTCGGCCCGGTCCATCCCCGCCGCGAACGTGCCCAGCGTCGGGACCATCCACCCGGCCGCGACCGCCGCGCACGCCAGTACCGCGACGATCTTGGCCACGTTCCAGGCCGGGGGCGAGGGCGGAGCGGATGCGTCGGCGCGGCCCCGCACCAGCCTCGTGGCTATCAACCCGGCGGCGAGCCCGACGGCGATTCCCGCGCCCAGGACCGCGTACTCCTTGAACCCGCCGAAGGTGCCGAGGGCATCCGAGACCCAAACCAGGCCGGCGACGCCCAGCACGACCTCGACGAGGCGGGCCGGTGCACCGGACCACGCCGGCAGCAGGAGCGCCCGGACCCGGTATGCCCCGAACGCCAGCGCCCCGATCAGGGCGACGAGCTCCGCCGCTCCGAGGAGGTACGCGCCCGCCGCGAGCGTGCGGTCGGCGGGCGCGGCGATGTAGAACGCGGTGGGTACGGTCACGCGCGGGGCGCCCTGCGACTCGACGCCGAACCCGCGCTCAGTGGGGCAGGTGCTTGACGACGAAGGACCGCTCGCCCTCCATCACCAGCCCGAGCCTGCGGGCCTCCGCGGCGATGGCGTTCGGCGACTTCAGCGCCGCGGCCTTCGCCTCGAGCTGGTCGTGCTCTTGCCGCAGCGACGCGAGATCGGCGTCCACCTCGTGGGATCCCCGCCAGGCGTTCACGAAGTTGGCGACCGGACTGATATAGGAGAACAGGATCGCGAAGAACACGAGCACCAGCGCGATCCTGCCGAGCCGGTCCCAATGGATCCTCGTCCGCCTGCCGCCGCTCGATCGGCGCGGGGATAGGCGGTACCCGCGAGCGCTCACGCCTCATGGTTCGCCAACGCGGGCGCTCTACCTTCCGGCGAACGCACCGATGCCGGGGTAGCTCGCCCGCTCGCCGAGCGCCTCGGCAATGCGGATCAGCTGGTTGTACTTCGCCACGCGATCGGAGCGCGACGGGGCGCCGGTCTTGATCTGGCCGGCGCCGGTCGCCACCGCGATGTCCGCGATCGTCGTGTCCTCCGTCTCGCCCGAGCGGTGTGAGATCACGGTCGCATAGCCCGCGTCCTTGGCGATCGCGATCGTCTCCAGGGTCTCCGTCAGCGTTCCGATCTGGTTCAGC
Organism: Solirubrobacterales bacterium; assembly: GCA_036265555.1. Lineage (GTDB taxonomy): Bacteria > Actinomycetota > Thermoleophilia > Solirubrobacterales > 70-9 > AC-56. Next base: position 7,175 of record DATAOX010000028.1, on the reverse strand, counting down.
TTCACCAGGATCGCGTTCCCGACGTCCTCCTCGATGCCGCGCCGCAGGCGCTCGGGATTGGTCACGAAGAGGTCGTCCCCAACGAGCTGAGCGCGGGAGCCGAGACGCTCGGTGAGCGTCCGCCAGCCGTCCCAGTCGTCCTCCGCCATCCCATCCTCGAGCGACAGCACCGGATAGCGCCCGCAGATGTCATCCCAGTAGTCGGCGAGCTCGGCCGCCGAAAGCGAGCGGCCCTCGTGCTCGAGCACGTACGCACCGTCCTGGTACAGCTCGCTCGTCGCCGGGTCCAGGGCGATGTAGGCGTGCCTCCCCGGCTCGTATCCCGCCGCCTCGATCCCGGCGATCAGCACCTCGAGCGCGGCCTGGTTGGAGTCGAGGTCAGGTGCGAAGCCGCCCTCGTCGCCCACGGTCGTCCCGAGCCCCTGGGACTTGAGCGTCGACTTGAGGGCGTGAAAGACCTCCACGCCCATCCTCAGGCCGTCGGCGAACGTCGACGCGCCCGCCGGGACAACCATGAACTCCTGGAAGTCGACCTTGTTGTCGGCGTGGGCGCCACCGTTCAGCACGTTCATCATCGGCACCGGCAGCGTGGTCTCGCCGGTGCCGCCCAGGAACAGGTAAAGCGGCTCGCCCGCCTCCGCCGCCGCGGCCTTCGCGACCGCCAGCGAGACGCCGAGGATCGCATTGGCGCCCAGCCGGCCCTTGTTGGGCGTGCCGTCCAGGTCGATCAGCGTGCGGTCGATCGCACCCTGCTCGGTGGCGCGGGCACCCGTCAGCGCCCTGGCGATCTCGTCGTTGACGTTGGCGACCGCGCGCGACACTCCCTTTCCGGCCCATTCCGTACCGCCGTCGCGGAGCTCGGTGGCCTCGAACTCACCGGTCGAGGCGCCGGACGGGACAGCGGCCCGGCCGGAGGCGCCGGTGTCCAATTCGACCTCCACCTCCACGGTGGGATTGCCGCGGGAGTCGAGGACCTGGCGGGCGTGGATGCGGTCGATCGCGGGCATGGCGGCGGAAGTTTGCCAGGCCCGCAGCGTGCGGCCTCGAAAGCCGCGCCAGTCGCCGCTCAGCCGCCGCGCCGCTAGTCGCCGCTCAGCCGCGTGCTCGCTTGATCAGAGCCAGGCCACCGAAGAAGCCCGCCGCCGCCGCCCCTCCGGCGATCAGCGGCGTCTTCGCCCGTAGGGTCGCAGCGGAGACGGCCTTTCCCGCCGCCTTGGTACCCGCCACGGCCGCTTGACCGGCCGCCGCGGCGTTTGCGACCGGGTCCGTGGGCGCCGGCGCTTTCGCGGCCGCGCTGGTGGCCGTCCGCTTGGCTCCGCCCGCGGCTGCCTTGCCCGTCCGCTTGGCCGCCGACGAGCCCGAGCGCGCCCGGCCCGAAGTCGATTTTCCCTTTGCCCGCGAGCCCCGCTTGGGGCGCGAAGCCTGTTTGGTCTGAGCCACCGACTCACCTCCAGATTGCGTCCGTGCTCGTCAGTTCGATTACCCGCCCCTCCCAGAGGGAAACCTCAGGTCGATGGCATCGAATGGCGATGTGCAGCGCAAGGCCGCGGGGCGCAACCGGCAGCAGCGAGCTCGGGCGAGTGCGCTCAGGCTCAAGGCGCGCTGGCACAGGCTCGTGACCCGCCGCAGAGCGTCGAAGCGGATCGAGAGCTCACGGGCCAAGATGCGCGAGCAGGTCGACCGTGCCCGCGAGCAAGCGCGAAGGGCGTCAGAGCGCCAGCGCGACGAACGGGATCGTGCCCAGGCGAAGGCTCGGGATGCGCGGAATCGAGCGAGCAGAGCCCGGGACCGCCAGGCCGAGCGGGCGCGCCGCCGGCGCGGCGCTGGCGGCGGCGTCTAGAAGCGGCCGCTGGTTCCGAACAGGATCCGCTCCACCCGGTCCATCAGCTGATGGCTCGGGTAGCGGGAGTGCTCGACGGTGGCGATCAGGTACCGCACTAGCCGCTCCGCCTGCGCCTGGGTGTAGGCGAGGTTCTCGGCTCGATCCAGCAGCTCCTTACTCGGATACCGGACCTCCGTGATCCGGTCGAGGAGCCGGTCCATGTACTCCTCTCGCAGTTGTTCCCCCTTCATTGCCATGGGTTCCTCCTTTCCCAGAGTGCCGCATACCCGCGGCCTCGCGTTGAAAACGGATGCGGCAGTCCAGGAACCTCGCTCACCGCAGGGTCCCCAGTGGTCCGAGGTCGAGGTTCAGGTCCTCGTCCTCCAGGTCAAATGCCTCCATCAGCTCCTTCATTCGCTGCTCTAACAGCATGAACGTCTCCCCCAGCCTCTCGACCTCGTCGTCGGACAGAGTCCCGCCCTCGATGCGCCTCAGCGCCTGGCGCTCGAGCAGCTCACGCAGCACCTCGATCAGCGTGAGAACGAGCTGCGCGAGGCCCTTCTCGAGGGTCTCCCGGTCCGCATTTATTCGACGGCGAAGCGCCTGGTCGAGCCGTTGCAGCTCATTTCCGAACAGATCGAGGTCCGGATGGCCCGCGAGGAGCCTGCTTCCGGAGGAACGCTGCGAGCGCCTGAGGGAGTCGTGGGCGCTCATGAGCCCGACTCGGTAGACGTGAAGCTGTAGGGCGGCCACGGGCCGGTACAGACGATGGACGCCTCCGCGACCTCGTGCTCGAGCTCCTCGACGCGGGCGCGGAAGCGATCCACTCGCCCCCGATCGACGAGGTAGGACGCCGAGAGCTGTGGCCGGCGCGATCCACCCGCAGGGGCTCCATTCCCCAGACGATGCCTGCTCTCGCGCGCGAGCATCGCCAGCGGCTCGTGAATCCGCGCCGCCACCTCGGCTCCTCGCCGTGCCTGCCCCAGCCGCCTCAGCATGTAGGCGGTACCCGGCCCGCTCCCGGCGGGCGTGGATTCCGGCTCCGCGCCCGGCAGGGGTTCAATCGCCGCCCGCACGCCGAGCTCGACGGTTCCGCGAACCCGGTCAAGGGTCGCCGTCAGCTCCTCACGACGCTCCCGCAGTAGCTCCAGGACCTCCATTTCATCCGCGAGCACGCTTCCGAGTCGCATCGGCAATGCCACGGCCCGCTCCATCACCTCCTCGACCACGCTCTCGTGTACCCACAGATCGTCCTCGGTCGCCTCGAGGCGCAGGTCCACGTGCTGGCTGACGACGGCGTACAGGCCATCGGCCCCCACCGTGCGCAGGACGGAGCCATGCAAGCCGGTGCGCTCGAACGGGCCGGCGGCATCATCCGTGATCGCGTAGAGGTAGAGCATGGGCTTACAGCGCGCTCGCCGACAGCGCCGGCGAAGGACGGGCCACGTCGATGCCGTACTGGCGCTTGATCGTCTCGACCGAGGCGACGAGCGCTCTCAGGCCGACGTAGAGCAGATCCACGTCCGCGACGGACAGCGTGATGTCTCCGTGGATCACGACGCCTCCATCGAGGAGCCGATCCACGAGGTCGACCAGCGTGACCTGACGCTCACGACTGGCGCGGGCGCGCTTCGCCGCCTGTTGAGCCAGCGAAGCCTCCCTGCGCTGCCGCGCAAGCTCGATCTGCCGGTCGCGACGCACCCGGGCTGCCTCCCGGCGACGCTCCGCCGCGGCGCGTCCGGGGATCTCCCTCATCGCGCCGCCTCGATGGAGCTCTTGACGAAGTTGTACGGTGGCCACGGGCCCGTCAGCTCAACCGCCGCGCCCCGGGATCGAAACTCCTCCGAGAGCGCGTCCACGGCCTCCCTGAACGCCTCCGCATCGCGATCCTCGACCAGGTAGACGCCGTTCAGCAGCATCTCGCCCGTGTGACCGCTCACCTCCGGGTTCTGGAGCGGATTCAGAAGCGCCTCGGAGGCGCACGCGGCGAGCCGGGTGTGGACGACGTCCGCCCAGCCCGTGGCCACGTCGTCGGCCCGCTTTCGGATCTCGGCCTCGCGCCGCTTCCGGTTCATGTACGCGGCTCCCTCGGACGAGGCGCCGGGCTCATCGGAGGGCTCCGCGCCGCCCGGCGCGGCGGCCCGCTCGATCGCTCCCGGCTCGGCGATCAGCTTGACGCCCCATTCGGCCTTGCCCTCGAGACGCCGCAGCGCCTCCCTGAACGCGTCGTGCTCGGAGGCGAGCATGCTCTCGATGTGGGCGGCGCTCCGGTAGATGGTGCAGAGTCGGAGCGGCACGACGGTCATGCGCGAGAGCGCGTCGTCCAGGACCGCCTCGTGGGCCCGGGCCTTTTCCTCCAGCCACGCGACGTCGTTGAGGTTGTCGTGCAGCTGCTCCTCGCCGAACTCGACGAGCGACACGCGGGAGGTGATCGCCGCGAGCCCATGGTGTTCGATGAGCTCCGCCGGATGGCGCGGGTCCACGCCGGGCACCTCCTCGGGCATGTTCGCCTCGCTGGCCCAGGTGATGCCGTACACGTAGTACGCGGGCTCCTCGCTCGCCGAGGGCCCGGGCGGGGCATGGCGCTCCGCGGGATCGCGGTCCTGCTTCGGCGCTGCTCGCCGGCGGGGTTGGGGCTCGGGCCGGCGGGGTTGGGGCTCGGGCCAGCGCGCCGGCGATCGCGCCCCGAGGTGCTCCCCCACGTGATCCAGCAGCGACTCCGCCATCGCCTCGGTGAGTATCGAGCGGACCTTGGCCGCCGCCTCGGCCCTGGCCTCCGCAACGAGCTCGGGTGCGCGGTCGGCCGCGAAGGCCTCGATCGCCTCACGCAGGCTCTCGAACGCCGCGTCTCCCTCGCGCATCGTCAGCTCCGGCCGGCCTCGGCGTCCGCCACGGCGCGCTCGAGCTCAGGTTTGGTCATGGTCGAGCGCCCGGAGATGTCCAGCCTCTGTGCCCGCTCGAGGAGCTCGTCCTTCGTCAGCTGCCTGCCCGAGCCGCTGACAACGCGCTCGTATTCCTCGACCTCCTCGTGGGTCTCGCCGCCCGGCTCCTCCTCGATCACCTCCTCGCGACGGGTCTCCACTGCGAATTCCTCGCCCGGGCGCGGCGCGGGGAGCCCGGCCATTTCCTCGAGCCGCTCGAGCCGCGAGCGCAGATCCTCGTTCTCCTGCTCGAGCTCCTTCGCGGTGCTCGAGAGCTGCGGATCGGATTCCCACCAGTTGATGCCCATCTCCTGGGCGCGCTCCACGGAGGCGACCAGAAGCCGGAGCTTGATCGTGAGGAGCTCGATATCGAGGAGGTTGATCTGGATGTCTCCGGCGATGACGATTCCCTTGTCGAGCACCCGCTCGAGAATGTCGGCGAGGTTGGCCGGCGCCGGTCCACGGGAGCTCGCCGCCTCCATTCGACGAGCCTCGATCGCGCGGCGGCTGTAGGCCCCGGATTCGGATGACTGCGCCATGGCTCAGTCCTCCCCCGCCTCGGCCCGGGGGTACCGACGGGTGCGCCGGGCGCTCGTCACCTCGCCGTTCTTGTCGAGGGTCACCTCGTACCTGCCGAGCACGTCGGTCGTAGTGGGCACGCGCTGGAGCTCGAGCACCTCGAGGGTGACGTTCCACTCGCGGCCGTCCTTCTCCACCCCGGTGACCGCCTCGACCGGACGGCCGATCAGATCCTGCACCTGCTGCGCGGCCTCGAGCGCGATCTCGCGGAGCGGCGGCTCCTGGTTGGAGCGGTTCCCCCCGGAAGAGCTCCCCCCAGATCGGGACGACGATCCGCGGTTTGACTTACCGCCCGACTTGGACGATCCGCGGCGCGACTTCCCGCTGCTGCTCTTGGACTCAGCCATCATCGGACCTCATTTCGGTTGTCGGCTCGACTAGTTCCGCCTCCTCGGGTGGAGGCTCCTGCTCCGCCATACGCTGCCGGGCTACAGCCAGTCGCTCGAGGAGCTCGTCCTCCTTGGCGGCGCGCTCCTCATCGCTGATCCGGCCTTCCTCGGAGTCGATCTCGAGCTGAACCATCTCGCGCTTGATGTTGTTCTCGTCGTAGAGCCGGCGGTCCGCCTCCTCCGCGATCTGCTCGGTAACCCACATCGTCCCGCGAACGGGGGCAAGCGGCAGCAGGGCGAGTTCCTTGAACAGACCCACGCTAGGCCTCCACCGAGAGCTCGACGAAGCTGTGCGGCGGCAGCGGGCCCGTGTACTTGAACTTGATCCTGCCACCGAGCTCCGAGGCGATCCCGTCGAGGGCGCGGTCGAATTCGGAGCGCTGCTGGTGCTCGACGAGAAACGATGCATTCACCGCCATGCGCTCGTGCACCGGCTCACCCACCTCCACCGCAACCGAGTGTGGAAGCAGCTGATCCACGATCCAGCGCTCGTCCTCGGCACGCTTCCGGTCCAGGGCACCCGAAACCAGCTCACCGACCCGGATGCGCTCGAAGTACGTGGCATCCTCGGGCTGGCCCTGGATCGACTCCCGGAGGGCCGCAATCTCTTGGTCCTCGTCCACGACCTCGCGCAGGACCGTCGCCTCGTCGTAGATGCCCTTCACGTTGACCTCTGCCTTGCCGTCCATCTCGTCGAGCTGCGCCTCGAGCTCCTCACGATGCGCCTCGAGCAGCCGGTCCCGAACCGATCCCTCATCCGGCATCACGATCCCGAAGCGCATGGGTAGCACGACCCCCTTCTGCAGCGCCCGCTCGAGCACCCCGGAGTGGGTGAGCAGCTCGTCGCGACCGGCCTCGAGCTCGGCATCTGGAACGTCGCTCGTGAGAGCGCCGATTCCCTTGTGGGCCACCACCTTGATCGGGGCGTCCCGGATTCCGCTCTGCTTCAGTCGCGAGCTGCGACGGGCGCGAACCACGCCATAGACGTACTTCGGCCCGCCGCCGTTCGCCTTCCCCTTCGCCATCGGATCGGCCGCCCGCTAGCTGCTGCTCTTCGACCGGCTTCTGGAGCCGCCCGACGAGCTGCCGCCGCTGCTGCGCCGACTACGCCGGGTCGTCGAGCTCGAGCGCCGTGTGCGCTGGCCTCCGCCATCGCCCTCGTCGTCATCGCCCCCGAACAGCGCCTCCTTCGCGCCCTGGAGCGCACCCTTGGTCTTACTGGACGCTCCACTTTCGGTGAGTCCCTCCATGAGCTCGGGGAGGCCCTGCGTCTCGGTCTGCATGAGGTCGAGCCGGTTGACTGCCTCCGCGAAGCGCAGGTATGTGTCGACGCTCGCGATCACGATCCGCGCATCGATCGTCAGGATCTCGATCCCGATAAGGGAAACGCGGACGAAGACGTCGATCACGAGCCCCTTGTCGAGGATCAGCTCGAGAACGTCGTAGAGGCCGCTCGAGGAGGAC
>DATAOX010000027.1:0-7853 GCA_036265555.1 Solirubrobacterales bacterium | reverse complement strand
GACGCGGGTCAATCTCGATTCGGTGCGCCTGGAGTCCGGGAGCCACCGCTCCCCACGGGACGGCGTCTGCCTGCTCGAGCTGACGTCCATCCTCGCCGAGGAGGAGTTCTCCGATCGCCCGCGCTGCGTGTGCGAGGTGATCGCCGCTTTCCTCCGCGCCTGGAACGACCGCTCCAGCCACGCCGAGCGCCAGAGCCTGCGCCCGTATGCGAGGCGACTCATCGGGTCACGCGCCCGCCGGAGCGTGACCCGTCGCCGCCGCGACATCTGCCTGATCTGGGCCGGTGTCGATCTCGGCGGTAACGCCTTCTCGCGCGCGATGCGGCAGTTCGCGGTCCGGATGAGAATCCTGGCGCTCATTGGGGTCAGGCCGGCGCTGCGGCTGAACGAGGGGGCAGGCGAGCTCGCCGCCCGCATCGTCTTCGCACGCTACGACGCCGAGACGGGCCGTCGGCTCGTCGACACGCTGCTCGAGGTCGGGACGGAGCTCGACGACACGGCATCCGGATCGGGCGATCGCGACACGGCGCGGGCGGTCGTCGAGCGAGCGCTTCGGGACCGCGCGTCGCTTCCACCGCCACCAAGGTCTGGCCACGGCAATAGGAACGGCCATGGCCGGGTCAACGGGAACGGACACGCGAACGGGAACGGCAATGGAAACGGGCACCGAGGGGCGGCCCGCGACCGGGCTCCCGCGACGATCGACTGAGCGATTGGGGCCCATATGGGGCCCGAATCCACACTCGAGGCGCCGAGTGATGGATTGACCACGTATTACGTGGTCAAGTGCACACTCGAGGCGGATGCGCGAGGTGGGTCAGCGTGCCGGTTGGTCCCACTCTCTGGGTGCCTCGGCCCGCTAGAAGCCGCGGCGCTCGCGGGCGCGGTTGAGCGCCCGGCGCACGGACGGATCTCCGCCCCGGTCGGCGAGCTCGCTCTCGACGCGCATGCTGCGGAGGATGAACAGGATCGTGAGAACGGCGACGAGGATCGTGATGGCGGCGACCTGAGCGGGCGAGACGTTCGCCACGACCACGAAGAACACGTACATCACGATCACCCCGAGCATGACCAGCCACATCGGCAGCGCGAGCCTCCCTAGGACTCTCATGACACCCTCAGACTAGCTGTCGGATGCGACCCCCGGAGCGTGGATTCCGGGACCGCGCTCATAAAGTGCCGCGGATGCGAAGGGCCCCCGAGGTCACCCTGCGTGAGGTCGGCTTCCTGGTCGTTGGCGCGTGCCTGGTCTCCGTCGTCATGCACTGGCCCCTGATCCTGCACCTCGGCCAGGACATCCCCAAGGACCTCGGCGATCCGCTCGCGCAGGCGTATCAGATGGCGTGGGATGGGCACGCGCTGGTCCACCAGCCCCTGCATTTCTTCGACGCCAACCAGTTCTGGCCGTTCGGGGACACCCTGGCGTTCTCGGACGCGCTGATCGGCTACGCGCCGGCAGCCCTGGTGGGATCGGGCCCTCACGCCGCCGTCGTCCGCTACGACGTCGCGTTCCTGTTCGCGTATGCGCTCGCCTTCGTTGGCGCCTACCTCCTGGGGCGCGAGGTCGGCCTCGGGCCGGGTGGGGCGGCGGTCGTGGGCGCGGCCTTCGCCTTCGCGCCCTTCCGCCTCGATCAGGACGGGCACATGCAGGTCATCTCGAGCGGCGGGATCCCGCTGTCGCTGGCGCTCGGGGTGCGCGGCTACAGGCTGCGCCGGTCGGGGTGGATCCTGGCCGCCTTCCTCGTCGCGACGTGGCAGCTGCTGCTGGGCTTCACGCTTGGGATTCCGCTGGCGTACCTGCTGCTGGCCCTGCTGCTGGTGGCGGCGGTCGTGTGGTGGCGCCACGGGCGTCCGTCGATCCACCGCAGGCTCGCCGTCGCCACGGTCGCCGGTGCACTGCTATTCCTCGGGACGGGGATCGGGCTCAGCCGCCCGTACATTCACGTCGCCGACGCGCATCCGAACGCTCGGCGGGCGCCCGAGGACGTCGAGGCATTCGCGTCTCCGCCCTGGGCGTACCTGGCGGCGCCGGACGAAAACTCCGTCTGGGGGGCAGCGACCGAGCCCCTTCGCGACACGCTGTCGAACGTGCCCGAGGAGACGCTGTTCCCCGGGCTCGCGATCCTCGTGCTCGCGATCGCGGGCCTGGGATCGAGCGCCTTTCCGCGCTGGCTGCGCGTCGGGTTGGGCATCGGCGTCGCCGTGGTCGCCGTCCTGGCGATGGGCTTTCGCGGGCCCGGCATCCTCGCCTATCTCTGGCCGTACCGCTGGATTTACGAGCTGCTTCCGGGGTGGCAGGCGATCCGCGTCCCGGGGCGCCTCGACACCTTTACGGCGCTTGGCCTCGCGCTGCTCGCGGGCGCCGGTACCGAGCGGCTCGTCGCCTGGCTGCGGGGCCGCGAGCCTGGGCGTCGTGCTGCCGCAGACCACCATCGCCGCGGACTGAGCGGGATTGCGGCGCGGCGCGGTGGCGCGGCGGTGGCGGGTCTCTGCGTGCTCGTGATCCTGATCGAGGGCCGGGGGCTTCCGTTCGACCCGTTCGATGCGCAGGCCCAGCCCCAGGTGCCGTCCGTGCCGCCGTCCGTGGCCTCGGTCCCGGCGCCCCAGCTCCACCTCCCGGCTGAGCGGGCGACCGACAACCGGCGCTACGTCCTCTGGTCGACCGACGGCTTTCCCAAGATCGTGAACGGCCGCTCCAGCGTGAACCCGGCGTTCACTGCGAGGCTGATTCGTCGCGAGAGGGCGTTTCCCGATCGCGCCAGCGTCCGGCGCCTCGCGCGGCTGGGGATCCGTAGCGTCGTCCTCCATACGCACCGGGCTCGGGGAACTCAGTGGGCGGACGCCGCCGAGAGGCCTCTGGCGGGCCTGCCCCTGACTCGCCACCGTAGGGGCGGGCTCGTGATCTACGTGCTCCGCCCCTCCGCCCAACGGCCCTAACTCGTCGGCGAGGGGGCCAAGAGGGGTTCGACCTTGCCCTCGCGGCGCTCGCGAGCGTGCAGCACCAGCAGCGTCGCACCCGCGAGCGCGGCCGCTGCGGCGATCAGCGCCAGGGCGGGAGTGCCGTGCGCGAGCGGTGTGCTCGGGTCGCCGGCCAGGGTCGGGCCCACAGCCGACAGGAGGGCCCAGGCGAGGATCGCCACGCTCGGGACCCGGATGTCGCCCAAGGGCCTGCGCGGAGTCGCCTTCGCCGCGAACGCGATCGCGGCCACCACCGCGGCGAGCAGGGGAAGCGCGGCGAGCCAGCCGCTCCGGACGCCGACGACGGTGAGCACCGTGTGCTCCAGGATGCCGTCGCCGACGTCGCGCGCCCAGGTCCCCGTCCCGTTGTCGCCGAGCAGCGGGTAGGTCATCGAGCCGGCCACCATCATCACGACCGAGGGAATCGCCATCGCCAGCGTCATTGCCGGCATCCGCCGGTAGGCGACCGCGAGGCCGAGCGCCAGGAAGGGGAGGGCCGGGATCATGAACCTGGGTCCAGGTGCCCCGCCCCCGAACGGAAGCCAGTATCCGGCGTTGTAGAGGAAGTACACGGCCGTGACAGCGAGGACGACGTTTGACTCGGCGCGTCGTTTGCCCTGACGCATGAGGACTGCGCCCGCAACGGCGACGGCGAGGATCGGCGTCAGCGTCAGGATGCCCCGGCTTCCCAGGAGCAGGTCCAGCGCCGCCCCCGGACGGGGAAGGCCGATCCCGAAGAACCCCGGATCGTTCAGCCCGAGCACCGCGTGCCCGGAGTAGCCCTGTACCGCGACGGCCGAGGAGTATGCGAAGTCGAACGGGGACCCCAGCGCCCACACGTTGAAGGCGAGCGCCGGCGCCGCGCCGACGACCGCCGCGGCGCCGTAGGCGAGCGCGCGCGGCACTTGCGGCGCGCGGCGGGACAGCGCATAGATGAACAGGATCACGCCGAGGAGGCCGACCGGGTACTCGAAGCTCACCGCCAACCCGGCAGCCAGCCCTGCGGACGCGACCGCGACGAGGCGCGGCGGTCCCTCCCGCTCCCGGAAGAGGATCGCGAACGCGCCGAATCCCAGCGCCGCCGCCGCGATGTGGGAGAAGTACTCGGCCGCGAACGTCATGACGATCGTGCCCAGCCCGAGCGTGATCGCCGCCGCCGTCCCATAGCCGGGCGCAATGCGATCCGCGACCCAGCGCACCAGGAGCAGAAGGAGAATCGCGGGGATGACCACGCCCAGGAGCGTCAACGCCCACACCATCGGCGTCTCGTCCTCGACCTGGCGCTCGATGTGCATCGCGCGCTTCGGGTCGAAGCCGTACTGGACGATGAAGGGATAGGAGCGCCCGGGCGGTGCCCACCGCGGATGATCGGCATGGCTCGCGTTGTCGGCGGCTGCCCGCGACACCGACCAGGCGCCGGCGGCGTCCAGCGCGAGGTACGCGGGCAGGGTCAGAAGGGGAAGCCCGGGCGCCTTGACCGAGTAGAAGTGCCCATCGACCCAGGCCTTGTCCATGGTCTCCCACTGCCAGGGGTCGATGCTCGCCCGGCCATCGTCGAATCCGCGAACCTGCGCGAAGTGCGCCAGCTGTGCCCACCCCATGGTGTGCATGACCAGGCCCCACGCGATGCCCAGGCAGGCGATCGCGGCGAGGCCGGACCGGGCGCGGACCGGCTCGGCCATCCGGCGTAGCCGCATCACGATCGCGAGATTCTAGGCGCGCGGCAGAGCGCCATCGTCCAGGGGAGGGGAGCTCGGACCTCGACCACGTCGAGGCGCCGGCCGAGGAAGCGGAGGAAGGCCCGGCGCGACCAGTGGTTGATGTGCCCCGGCGTGTTCCCGAAATCGTGTAGGTACTTCAGCCGCGCGACGTTGAGCGAGCGCCACAGTGGCTCCCTGGGGACGCTGACAATCGCCCAGGGGTCGGCGAGCAGCGCGACCGTCGCGAGGCCGGCGTCGGCGTCCCGAAGGTGCTCCAGGACCTCGCAGCAGACGATGAGCTCGGCCGAATCCCTCGCCGGCTCGAGCTCCTCGACGGGTGCGGCGCGAAACTCGACCGCGACGTCCGTCACCTCGGCGCGGCGCCGCGCCTCCCGGATCACCTCGGCGGCAGCGTCGGTTCCCCTGACCCGCAAGCCGCGCGCGGCCAGCCGCCGAGCGAGCTCGCCCTCGCCGCATCCCACCTCATGGACCTCACGCGCGCCGGTCCGCTCCGCGAGCTCGAGCAGCTGTTGGATGAACCCGGCGACCAGCCGTCGCTCGATCGGATTCCCGGTCCCATATTTGTCGTAGACGTTCCCGGCGGGTCGCGCAGGGTCCGTCGCAATCAGACGCCAACCTCGCTTCGGTCGCGGGTGCGTGGCCGCGCGCGGATCTCGCGGCGCTCGTCCGGTCCCGGCGCACCGAGCTCCCCGCCGCCCTCGTAGTGAGAGGGCTCGATCCCCGCCTCGAGCTCGAGTCGACGGACCCGCTCGAGCGTGCGCTGCGCGATCACGCGCTGGCCGGCGAGCGCGTCGCCGACGATCCCGAGCCCGAACATCTGGACGGCGGTCAGCGCCAGGATCGCCCCCAGGATCAGCGACTGGATGTGGCCCGTGGTGTCGCCGTTGACGATCCAGTCGATGAGGAACGGGCTGAAGGCCGCGAGCGCGGCGAGCCCGAACGCGATCGCCATCACGGTGAACACGCGCAGCGGCTCGTACAGCACGTAGGCGCGGAAGACGGCGAGCGCGTTGCGCCGCACGTAGCGGGCGGTGGAGTCCACCAGGCGGGAATCTCGCGTCTTGGGATTGCTGGCGATCGGGACGTGCTCTACCGCGACGAGCGTCTTGCCCGCCTGGATCAGGCTCTCGAGCGTGTAGGTGTAGTTGGAGACGACGACGAGCTGCAGCGCCGCCTCGCGGTTGTACGCCCGAAAGCCCGACGTGGTGTCCGGGACGCCGGTACCCGACGCCCGGCGGACCACCCAGCTCCCGAGCCGCTGAAGCAGCTTCTTGGAGTCTGAAAAGTGCTCGACGTCCTTGACCTGGCGATCGCCCACCACCATGTCGGCGCGCCCGTCGAGGATCGGCTCGACGAGCTTCGGGATGTCATCGCCCTGGTACTGGTGGTCGGCGTCCGTGTTCACGATGACGTCCGCGCCGAGCTTGAGGCAGGCGTCGACGCCCGCCTGGAACGCGGCCGCGAGCCCCTTGTTGTTCGTGAGCCGGACGATGTGGTCCACGCCGTGGGCCCGGGCGACCTCGACCGTCCGATCGGTCGAGCCGTCGTCGACGACGAGCCACTCGATCTCATCGAAACCGCGCAGCTCGCGCGGCAGCTCGCCCAGCACCCGCGGGAGCGTCGTCTCCTCATTAAGGCACGGAATCTGGATCACCAGCTTCATGCCGGGTCATGGTAAGGGCCTCCCCGCGCTAACTGCGCAAGGGAAGACGCCGCGCGGTTACTTTGGATCCGCACATGGAGGCCGCCGCCGAGATCGTGACCGGGATCTCGCTCCCCCTGGTTCAGGGGAGCGAGCTGCTGAAGGCGATCACGATCCCGCTCTTCACGGGCGCGATCGGCTACGTCATCAACTGGACGGGCGTGTGGATGCTGTTCTACCCGGTGCGGTTCGCTGGATTGCGCGTCCCCGGACTCGCCCCCCTCGTCATGCTGCTGCCCCGGCGAATCCAGCAGGTCCCGGGCTTCATGCACGGCGCGGTCGGGTGGCAGGGAATCATTCCGTCGCGGGCCGCGAAGATGGGCTCGATCGCGGTCGACAAGGGGATCGCGAAGCTGGGAAGCCCCTCCGAGTTTTATGGCCAGCTGGACCCCGAGGGGATAGCCGAGCACATCCTCGCCACCTCCAGGGACGATGTTCGCGAGGTCGTCGAGCGCACCCTGCGGCGCGAGCACGGAGCGTTGTGGGACGACCTGCCGCCTCGCACCCGAGAGGCAGTCCACTCGCGGGTTCAGGACCAGCTGCCGGACATCGTCCGCGAGGTGACCGAGGAGATCGGCGACAACATCGACCAGCTCCTCGACGTGAAGCTCATGGTGATCCGCCAGATGGAGGAACGGCCGGAGCTTGCGAACCGGGTGTTTCGGGACGTGGGCGAGCGCGAGCTGCGCCTGATCGTCAACCTGGGCTTCGTCTTCGGCCTGCTGTTCGGGATCCCCGTCGTGGGGATCACGTTTCTCCTGCCCTACTGGTGGGTCCTGCCGGTGTGCGGTGTCGTCATCGGCTGGGTGACGAACCTGCTCGCGATCTACATGATCTTCGAGCCCATCGAACCGCGGCGTCTGGGACCGCTCCTGCTCCAGGGCCTGTTCCTGCGCCGTCAGGAAGAGGTGGCCGACACATACGCCGGGATCATCGCGGACGAGGTCGTGACGATCGGAAACATCGGCACGCAGCTCATGCACGGGCCGCGCTCGGACCGCACCCGGCGGCTGCTCGAGACCTCGCTGCGGCCCGCGGTCGATCGCGCCGCGGGCGGAACGGTCACCCGCGAGGCCGTGCGGCTCGCGGTCGGGCCGCGCGAATACGAGACCATTCGGGATTCCGTGGCCGCGGAGGCCGCCGACTACACGATGACCCCGCTGACCGATCCCGAGTTCAACCGGCGCCAGAGCGAGCGGGTGGAGGAGCTGCTCAGCCGCCGGATGCGCGAGATGTCCCGTCCCGACTTCGTGGAGCTGCTGCGGTCCGCGATGCGGCAGGACGAGTGGTTGCTCTACCTCCACGGCGCGGTGCTCGGCTTCGGCGCCGGCCTCGTGCACCTGGCCATCTTCGGGGTATAGGCCTGGCGTGGCGCGAGATGACCAAGGGACGGACGGATCGCTTGCGGGCGTGCCCGCGCTCGCTCGGCTTGCCGCTTCGGCGTGGTGGCACGCCGCCGAACGCGGGGCGGG
>DATAOX010000026.1:0-7589 GCA_036265555.1 Solirubrobacterales bacterium | reverse complement strand
GCGGCTGAGCGCGAGCCCGCGCCAGAGCCCTCGACCGACATCGAGGTCGAGGGCATCCAGGTCCGCCGGCGCGCCTGACCCGCAGGCGCCGAGCACCAGCCACCGCCGAGCACCACAGACGCGCACCCACAAACGCCGAGAGGTGCAAAATCCGCGCTCAGCGCGGAAAACGCACCGTTCGACGGAGCTACATGTCGCCGCCGGGTCGCTGCGACTTCATGTCTCCGCCCTTCATCCCGTTGTCGCCGCCCATCGACTTGTCGTTCATGGCGCCGCCCTCCATGCTCTGCATCGCCCTCATCGCCTCCGGCGAGCCCGGGATCGTGAGCCCGGGGACGCTCTTCGGGGTGATCGCCACAGAAAGGCCCAGAACGAGCAGCAGGAGGGCGATTGCACGGTTGGCAACGATCCGCCACGGCAGGAGCTTCTCGGCTGCGATCAGGGCGGCGATGAAAGCCATCCACCCAATGCTCATCACCCCGAGTGCGAACAGTGCGGCCATGAGCGCCCAGCAGCAGCCCACGCACCAGGCTCCGTGGGTGAGCCCCACGCGAAGCGCCCCGAGCCGCCCCGGCCGCCAATGCTCCATCAGGAACATGAAGGGGCTCCGGCAATACCGCAGGCACGTGTCCTTGAGCGGGGTGAGCTGGTAGACGGCCGCCGCCAGGATCACCCCGCCGGCCAGGTACGGACCGGCGTTGTCCCAGGCGAACGCGTCGCCGGTCACGGCCTTGCCGAGCTCGAAGACCCCAAAGCCCACGAGCCCGGCGACGGTCCACGTGACGAGGTAGCCGGCGACGAAGAGCGACGTGCCGCCGATCGGCACCCACTGTCCCCGCGCCTTGCGTCCCTCCTGGATCCTCACGTGCATGACGACCATCGGGACGATGGACGGGAACATCATCGCGGCCATCATCACGACCCACACGCCGAGGAAGAACCCGAGCGTCCCGGGGTCCGTACCAGGGCCGGCGTCCATCCCGCCCATCTGGCCGTCCGTCACCAGCCAGGCGATCGCCGCCAGCAGGAACAACGCCGCGATCAGCCCGGACTGGATCAGTCCGGGAAGGGGCGGCGCTCTACGGATCGAGGCCGATTCCATGCGACTTCTTGCCTCCTTCGCTCCGGGACGCCGTCGGTACCGTGGGGAACCCTAGTCAACGCCACTCAGCAGGGTCAAGAGCTTCGGCATAGCCTTCGGCCTGTGGTGGATGGGCAGCGGATGTTGGATCGGTTCTCGCGGCTTTGCGAGATCGCGAGCCCGACCGGTTCGGAGCGCGCCGTCGCCGACGAGGTTCTCGGCGAGCTCCGCGCGCTCGGCGTCGAGGCGAAGGAGGACGGCGCCGCTGGTCCGGCGCGCGCCGGAGCCGGAAACATCATCTGCCGGATCCCCGGGCAGCGGGACGCCTGGGTGATGTTCGGCGCTCATCTGGACACGGTTCCCCACGAGGGCGCCATCGAGGTCATGCTGGACCAGGGCGTCTTTCGCTCGCGGGGAGACACGATCCTGGGGGCGGACAACAAGGCGGCCGTGACGGTCCTGGTGGAGCTCGCGGCTCGCCATGGCAACGGTGGGCCGGCGATGGGGCTCGAGCTCGTGTTCACGGTCGCCGAGGAGGATGGGCTTCGGGGGGCGAAGGAGCTCGACTTGCAGAGCCTCCGCTCCGAGTTCGGGTTCGTCCTCGACCACGCGAGCCCGATCGGGGAGGTGATCACGGCCGCGCCCACCTACGAGCGGCTCGCGGCGGAGTTCGAGGGAACGGAGGCGCATGCAGGGATCCGCCCGGAGGACGGCCGAAGCGCCATCCGGGCCGCCGCCGCGGCAATCGGGCGCATGGAGCTCGGTCGCCTGGATGAGGAGACGACCGCCAACGTCGGGATGATCGAGGGCGGCACCGCCTCGAATGTCATTCCCGGGCGCTGCCGGATCGAGGGCGAGGCCAGGAGCCTCGACGACGGACGGGCGAGCACGACCATCGGGGCGATGGTCGACGCTTGCACCTGGGCCGCGAGCGAGCACGAGTGCGATGTCGACGTCGAGGTCACCGAGATGTTTCGCGGGTACCGATTGCCGTCGAGGGCGCCGCCGGTGCTCATTGCGGGAGCCGCACTCGAGCGCTGCGGTGTCGCGGCGCGTGAAGCCTCCACGGGCGGCGGCAGTGACGCGAACGCCCTCAACGCCCGCGGCTTCGCGGCAGTCCTGCTGGCGAACGGCACCGAGGCGAACCACACGCCCGAGGAGAGTGTCGCCGTCGAACGAATCGCCCAGATGCTCCGGATCTGCGAGGCGATCGTCGACGAGGCCGCCGCTCGATGCTGAAGCTGCGCCGCGGCGTGGTCAGCTCAACTGATCCACTGATGGTGCGGATCGGCGAGGAGGATCGGCCGGCCTGGGCGGACGCTGCGCTCGTGGGCGAGATGGCCGCCGGCGACGAGGTCGTCGTCAACACGGAGGCCGCCGACCTTGGGCTCGGGTCGGGCGGCTTCGACATCGTGCACGTCAACCTCACCCGCGGCCTCAATGGTCCCGGGCCCGGGGAGGGCGGTCACGTGATGAAGCTGAACTACACGTCGCTCCAGCACTCCGTCGATCCGGTCGAGGTCGACGGGGAGGCCGGGGAGATGCGCGAGCGCGACGGCCTGCCGGCACCGCCGGTTCTCGTGCTGCCGCTTCACGGTCACCTCCCACCGAGCGTGTGGGCGGCGAGCCGGGCGCGCCCCGGGATTCGCATCGGATACGTCCAGTCAGCGGGCGGCTCACTGCCCGGGGCGCTGTCGCGCGACGTCGTCGAGCTGCGCGGCCGAGGTCTTCTCGCGGGCGATATGACCGCGGGCTCAGCCTACGGCGGTGAGCACGAGGGGGTGACGATGCTCGGCGCGCTCGACGCGGCTGCAAGGCGGCTCCGCTGGGACGCGATCGTCTGCGGGCCGGGTCCCGGGATCCTCGGCTCGGCGACGCTCTACGGACACGGCGGAATCACCGCGCTGGAGAATGCGCATGCCGCCTTGGCGCTCGGGCTTCCGACCTTGATCTCGCCACGGCTTTCGGCTTCCGATCCACGCGAGCGCCACCGCGGACTCAGCCACCACACCGAGACGGTTCTCGATCTGCTTCTCGCGTCGGTTCGGGTGGCCGTTCCCGAGATCGAGCTCGCCGGGTGGCCGACGGGGGAGGAGGGTGGCGGCGTCGACATGCCCAGCGTCCTGGACGCGCTGCACCGCGTGTGCGACGACGCGCACGACGTGCAGGTCGAGCCGGTGGACCTCGAGGGATACCGCGCGAGCGGCCTGCCCAGCGAGACGATGGGGCGCTCCCTCGACCAGGACCCGCTCTTCTTCGCGGCGCCGCTCGCGGCGGGTCGAGCCCTGGCGCTCGCGTCGCGGGCGTAGATCGGGTATACGGGGCGGACGTGGAGCGGATCGACTCGAAAGCGGTGTACGAGGGCAAGATCGCGACCGTCCGCGAGGAGGTGTTCCGATATCCGGACGGATCGACAGCGACCCGAGAGGTGATCGGGCATCCGGGTGCGGTGGCGATGGTGGCCCACGACGACCTCCACATCTACCTCGTGCGCCAGCCGCGCGAGGCGGTGGGAGAGGAGTCCTTGCTCGAGCTCCCGGCCGGCAAGCTCGACGTCCCATCCGAATCGCCGCTCGACTGCGCGAAGCGGGAGCTCGCGGAGGAGGTCGGCAAGCGCGCTTCCGTGTGGCGCGAGCTGAAGCGCTTCTACACGAGCCCGGGGTTCGCGGACGAGGTGGTCATCGTCTATCTCGCCACCGATCTCGACGATGCAAGCGCGGAAGCGGAGGAGGAGGAGCGGTTGGAAATCGTGGCGTGGCCTCTGGCCGAGCTCGACAGCGCGATCGAGGAGTGCCACGACGCGAAGTCGCTCGTCGGCTTGCTCCTTTTCCGCGAGCATCGGCGCGCCTGACGCCCACTGCCAGCCAGGTTGCACCGGCAGGGCGCCGGGCGACCGAGACGAACCTGGAATCTATGAACGGCACATGCTGCTGCCGGTGCCCAGCGGCGGCGGCTTGGGAATCCATCAACGGCACATGCTGCTGCCGGCGCGCAGCGGCGCCGGCCTAGCTCACATGGCCGTCGCGGTCAGGCCCGGAGACGATCGGAAGGGAGGCGTCGAGGCGCGCTTCGAGGCGCTGGTCCTCGACTTCCTCGCGTACCTCGAGTTCGAGCGCGGCCTCTCGCCCAACACGCTGGATGCGTACCGCACGGACCTGCTCCAGTACGGGGCGTTCCTGGCGAAGCGGCGGCGCGGCGCGACGGAGGCAGACCGGAGCGATGTCGCGGACTTCCTCGCCGACCTCGCCACCGGTAACGGACAACCCGCATGCTCGCCGGCGACCGTCAATCGAAAGACGGCGTGCCTTCGCTCGTTCTATCGCCACCTCCGCCGGGAGGAGCTCATCAAGGAGGACCCGACGGCGGCGCTCAGCCCGCCTGCCAAGAGCCGCAAGCTACCGCGCGTCCTGACATACGCGGAGGTGAAGCGGCTGCTCGAGAGCGTCAAGGGCGGAGATGCGATCGCGCTCCGCGACCGGGCGTTGCTCGAGGTGATGTACGGATGCGGTCTGCGGGCATCGGAGGTCGTCGGATTGGACGTGAACGACGTCGACCTGCGACGGTTCTTCGTGCGCGCCCACGGCAAGGGCAACAAGGAGCGCGTGGTGCCGCTGGGCCGCCAGGCAAGCGCCGCGGTCACGCGTTACCTGCGCTCGGGCCGGCCGGAGCTCGTGGGTACACGGCCCGTGTCGACGCTGTTCGTCAACTTCCGCGGCGGTCCGCTCACTCGCCAGGGTCTTTACAAGGTGATCCAGCGTCGTGCCGCGGAGGTCGGGCTCGCCGGACGCATGAGCCCGCACACCCTGCGCCACTCCTTCGCGACCCATCTGCTGACGGGCGGCTGCGATCTGCGATCCGTCCAGGAGATGCTGGGCCACGCGGACGTCTCGACGACCCAGCTGTACACCCACCTCTCGGACACCCGGATCAAGGAGGTCTACTTCAAGGCGCACCCGCGGGCGAACGCTTCGTAGCCCCGCCCGGAGGCGCCCTGTTTGAATCAGGGTGGTGCCGGAGCTTCCCGAAGTCGAGACGATTCGCCGCCAGCTCGAGCCGGAGATCACCGGCCGGCGGATCCTGGACGCGGAGGTGCTGGACGAGCGCTGGACGCGACCGGAGCCGCCGCGCCAGGTCGAACGGGCGATCGCGGGGCGGACGATCGAGGGCGTCGAGCGGCGGGGGAAGTACCTGCTCTTGCGCCTGGAGGGCGATCGTACTCTCGCGATGCACCTGCGAATGACCGGCAATCTCTTGCTCGACGGGGACGCCGGAGACGTCGGTGACGATCCCCGGCGGCTTGGCGGCGAGCGGTTGTACAAGGGGAGCCCGGAGCTGCGCTACCTGCGCGCGCAGCTGCGCCTGGACGACGGACGTCGCCTCCTGTTCACCGATCCGCGGCGGTTCGGCCACGCCGTCGTGCTGCGTGACCACGAGCTCGATGAGTACTTCGCCGCGCGGCTCGGGGTCGAGCCGCTGTCCGACGCGCTGACGGCAGAGGAGCTCTGCCGACGGGCCGCGGGCCGCCGCGCGCCGCTCAAGTCGTTTCTCCTGAATCAACTGGGCGTCGCCGGGATCGGAAACATCTACGCCGACGAGGCGCTGCACCGCGCGGAGCTTCACCCGCTCTCTCCGGCCGGATCGATGAAGCCCGATGACTGCGAGCGACTGCGCCTCGGAATCGTCGGGGCGCTGGAGGCGGGCCTACGGAGCGGCGGCGCTTCGATCGACGACTATCGCGATGCCCGCGGCGACCAGGGGGCGATGCAGGACGAGTTCCTCGTCCATACCCGGGAGGGGAGGCCGTGCCCTCGCTGCGGGGCTGAGATCAGGCGGATCACGGTGGGCGGCCGGTCCACGTACTTCTGTCCGTCGTGCCAGCGTCGACTGCGGCGTCGGGCGCGCCGGCGCGCACGCGGGCGGCAGGCCCGGTGAGCGAAGTGGATCCATCGGCCGTCGTGTCGCCGCCACGGGGCTTCGAGATCGGTCATTGGACGGATCTCGAGGGGGCGACGGGGTGCACGGTTGTCCTCGCCCCCGCCGGAGCTCGCGGCGGCGTCGACGTTCGCGGCGGCGGGCCCGGGACCCGCGAGACGGACGTCATCGGACCGTTCGCCGGAACGAGCGAGGTCACCGGAGTGGCGCTGTGCGGAGGAAGCGCCTTCGGGCTCGCCGCTGCGGATGGCGCTGTCCGCTGGCTGGAGCAGCACGGGCGCGGTTACGCGACTCCGGCCGGCCGGGTCCCGATCGTGCCGGCCGCGGTCGTGTACGACCTCGTCGAGGGTGACGCGGCAGCTCGACCGGGTCCGGACGCCGGATACGCGGCGTGCGAGGCGGCCGCCGGCGACATTCCGGAGCGCGGCCGAGTGGGCGCCGGAACCGGGGCGGCCGTGGGGAAGATCCTGGGACGCGAGCGCTCGACGCCGGCGGGGATCGGGTTCGCGGCGTCGCGGTCCGGCGCGGGCGAAACGGTTGCCGCCCTGGCGGTGGTGAACGCCTTTGGCGACGTGATCGGCGAGGACGGGCGGGTGCTCGGCGGCGCGGTCGGTGACGAGGGCAAGCCCGTATCGACCGCCGGGACGATCGCGGCGATGGAGGGTCCGCCCGACTGGGCGCGGCTGGAGGAGCGCAACACGACCCTCGTCTGCGTGATGACCGACGCGACGCTGGACAAGGCGGCCTGCGCACGTGTGGCGCGGATGGCGAGCGGTGGTGTCGCGCGCGCCATCGACCCGGTGTTCTCGGACGTGGACGGCGACGTCGTCTTCTGCCTCTCGTCCGGCACCGGCGACACCCAGCGCTTCACCCCGATCTCGATCGGCACGCTCGCCGCGACGGTGACGGCGGCGGCCATCCGGGATTCGGTCCGCGCGGCCTCCTGATCGCCCGATCTCCTCCCCAAGGGGTTTCGGGGTCTTGGGGTCGCTATGGCGTACCTGAATCCCCAACACCACGTCGGCTCGCGACCGGCATCGCGTCCGACGCCCGAGTCATCTTTCCCGGCCCATGCCGGGGAGCTACAAGACCGAAGCCATCGTCCTTCGCAGCATCCGCTACGGGGAGGCGGACCGTGTGCTGCACCTCTACAGCGCGACGCGCGGGCGGATCAACGCGATCGCCAAGGGGTCGCGGCGGCCGAAATCGCGCTTCGGCGGTCGCCTGGAACCGTACTTTCGGCTCGATCTCGTGCTCTATGAGGGGCGGGGGGAGCTTGCGACGGTGACGTCGGCCGCGACCGTCGCCGCGCATCCGGATCTGCGCTCGAACGGGCCTGCGCTGATGGCCGCTGCGCGGGGTTGCGACGCGGTGCTGCGGCTATGCGATGCCGAGGAGCCAAACCCACCCGCCTACAACCTGCTGTGCCGCTATCTGGCCCTGCTCGACGGGCAGGAGCCTCCGAGCGGGGTGTCGCCATTCCCGATCGTCGACGGCGCGGCGGGCCGGGCGACCGCGCTTGCGTTCAGGCTCAAGCTGGCGCTGGCCGCGGGCTTCAGCCCGGAGCTCTCCTCGT
>DATAOX010000025.1:0-34287 GCA_036265555.1 Solirubrobacterales bacterium | reverse complement strand
AACGGCTGAGACTACCGCCGGCCCGGCGAAGTGGAGCGCTCCGCTTGGCGTTGCGTTTAGAGCGTTCCTGTACCCTGGCGCGCTCACGAAGTTCGAAACCCGGAGGGAGTTTCTTCTTGACGCGCATCCGAACCCTTGTGGCGGTCCTCGCGATCGCCCTGCCGGTCCCGGCGGTGGTCGCCGGTTGTGGCGGGAGCAGCAGCAACACCGAGGACCCGCAGAAGGTCCTCGATGAGACGTTCAACAATCCCACGAAGATCACGAGCGGCAAGCTCGCGATCGGCCTCGACGGGTCCGCGCAGGGACAGCAGTCGGGCAGCTTCAAGGCCACGATCAGCGGCCCCTTCCAGGCGGAGGAGAACGACCCGACCGCCTTCCCGCAGTTCGACCTCACTGCGAATGTGAGCGGCTCCTCCGGTGGGCCCAGCATCAGCTTCAACGGGTCGCTGATCGCCACTAAGGACAACGCGTACGTGGAGTACCAGAACCAGGCGTACGAGGTCGGCAGCGACGTCTTCCAGCAGTTCACGAAGTCCTACGCGCAGACGGCGAAGCAGAATCAGGGACGGAAGAGCCAGAGCGTCTTCGACCGCTTCGGCATCGACCCGAGCACCTGGCTCACGAACGTCAGCAACGAGGGCACGACGGACGTGGAGGGGACCGAGACGATCCACATCCACGGCGATGCCGATGTCGCCAAGATCTTCTCCGACCTTCAGAAGGCTTCACAGCAGACCGGCGGCACCACGCAGCAGGTGACGCCGCAGCAGCTCGACCAGATCAAGAGCGCCGTGAAGCAGGCCTCGATCGACGTCTACTCGGGAACCGACGACCACCTGCTGCGAAAGCTCGCCCTCTCGCTGCAGATCGCCCCGCCCGCCGGGACCGGGGCGACGGTGTCGACCGTCAACGTGAACTTCTCGATCACGTTCAGCGACGTGAACCAGCCGCAGACGATTACGGCGCCGTCGAACTCGAAGCCGATCTCAGAGCTCTTGAACCAGCTCGGGATCTCGGGTCTGCCTGGCGTCGGCGGAAGTACCGGGGGCTTCGGCGTCCCGGGTGGGAGTGGCGGCGCGGGCAGCTCGGCCTACCAGAACTGCATCAATAACGCGAGCTCTTCGGCCGACTTCCAGAAGTGCGCGCAGAAGCTGTAGCGAACGCCTAGGCCGAGATGTTCGAAACCGGCCGCGCTCGTTTCCTCACGAACGCGTGGGCCGGTTTCTCACCCGCTCGCCGTCCCGGCTCGCTCGACATCGAAGTTGCGGTCGTAGAGCTCGCCCACGAGGGCGAGCTCCGCGTCCGTCAGATCCGGCACATCGGCCGCGCCGGCGTACTCGCGAAGCTCGGCCTCGTTGGTGATCGTGGGGATCACGACGGTCATCTGCGGCTGAGCGAGGATGAACCTGAGGGCGGCCTGGGCCATCGTGCGCCCGGCATCCGGCGCGCACAGGAACCGGATGCGATCGATCTTCGCCAGGCCCTCCACCAGCCACTCGTGAGGGCGATGGCGCCGGTGGTCCCCCGGTCCGAACGTCGTCTCGGGCGTCAGATTGTCGTCGAGCAGGCCCGACGACGTGGGAACCCTTGCCATGACACCCACTCCGTGCTCGCCGGCGGCGGCCATCAGGTCGCGTCCCGGGTCCTGCTCGAGCAGGTTGTAGACGGTCTGCACCGATGCGATGCCGCGGGTCGCGATCGCGCGAAGCCCCTCCTCGCGCCAGCCGATCGCCGGCCCCAGGGCGACGCCGTAGTGGCGGATCTTTCCCTCTGACCGAAGCTCGTCGAGGGTCTCGAAACACCCGTCGGAGTCGATCGCATCCATGCGCGGGTTGTGCAGTTGGTAGAGGTCGACATGATCGGTCCGCAGCCGCCGAAGGCTCGCCTCGAGCGTCGCTCGCACGAACGGGCCGTCCCAACGCTGCGGGCGCTCACCCTCCGAGTGCTCGCGCCGCCCCGATTCGAGCACGTAGCCGAACTTGGTGGAGAGCTGTATCTCGTCGCGGTGAGGCGCGAGCACGCGCCCGACGAGCTCCTCGTTCGCACCCTGGCCGTAGGCATCGCCGGTCTCGAAGAAGGTGATCCCGAGCTCGAGCGCCTCGTTCATCAGGCGCTCGCCCTTCGCCTCGCTGACGTCACCCCACCAGCTCGAGCCGAGCGCCCACGTCCCGAAGCCGATCTCCGACGCCTCGAGGTCGGTATCGCCGAAACGCCGAGTTCTCACGGCGCTCAGTCTAGATACGTTACGGTCTCCGGCCGCCCCGCGACCTCATAGGCTGCCCGGCGCGATGGCGAACTCCGGATCAAACGAGGGCCGAACGGCGTTCCTGTTCACGCCCCTCGGCTGGCCGTACCTCCTGGTGCCATTCATCCCGGTGGCGATCGGCTTGGACATCGCCCACGCCTCCGCGGCGGCGATCTTCTTCACAGCTGCCCTCGGGATCATCCCGACGGCAGCCCTCATGGGCATCGCCACCGAGGAGCTGGCCGCCCGGTCGGGCCCCGGGATCGGCGGGCTCTTGAACGTCACCTTCGGCAACGCGCCGGAGCTGATCATCGCGCTGTTCGCCCTCGGGTCCGGGCTGCACGAGGTGGTGAAGGCCTCAATCGTCGGGTCCATCCTCGGGAACATCCTGCTCGTCCTGGGCGGCGCGATGCTGGTCGGCGGAATCGGCCGCGACCGTCAGCGCTTCAACGCGACGGCGGCGAATGTGCAATCGCTGATGCTCTTCCTGGCGGCGGCTGCCCTGGTCATGCCGGCCATCTTCGAGCTCGTCGAGGGGAGTGGGCTGCCCTCGGTCGCCGCGGAGCGGATCAACTACGACGTGCGCGTCGAGCACCTCTCACTCGCGGTCGCCCTCGTGCTCATCGGGACCTACATCGCGGGCCTCTTTTTCTCGCTCAAGACCCACCGGGCGCTCTTCAACCCCCCGGAGGAGCAGGGCGAGGAGACGCAATTCGACTGGTCCGCGCGCCGCTCCGTGATCATGCTGGCGATCGCGGGCATCGCGGTCGGCGTCATGTCGGAGGTGCTCGTGGGATCGATCGCGGAGGCATCGGAATCCGTGGGGCTCAGCGAGTTCTTCATCGGCGCCGTCGTGATCGCCATCGTGGGAAATGCCGCCGAGCACTGGGTCGCGGTGCTGGTCGCCCATAAGGACAAGATGAACCTCGCGGTCAACATCGCAATCGGGTCGAGCGCCCAGGTCGCCCTGTTCGTGGCTCCCGTCCTGGTCCTCGTGTCCTTCGTCCTCGGGCCGGTGCCGATGCCACTGGTCTTCAACGGATTCGAGGTGGGGGCGATCCTGCTGGCGGTGCTGATCGCGAACTACGTGACCCACGAGGGCGAATCGACGTGGTTCGAGGGCGTGCAGCTGCTCGCCGTCTATCTCATCCTCGTGTTGGCCTTCGGCTTCGCCTGAGGGGACGCCGATGGGAGCATTCGTCCTCCTCCTGGCGAGCTTCGCGGTGATTCTCGCCGGTGCCGTCGTGTTCACCAACGCGGTCGAGTGGGCCGGGAACCGGCTAGGGCTCGGTCAGGGCGCCGTGGGGAGCCTCCTCGCCGCCGTGGGTACCGCCATGCCGGAGACGCTCATTCCCATCGTCGCGATCGTCGGTGGGGCGTCGGGCGCGGATGGAGTGGCGATCGGCGCAATCATCGGCGCACCCTTCCTGCTGGCGACCGTGGCCATGGCGGTGGTCGGGCTCTCGGCCCTCGCGTATCGCCACCGCAGGACCCAGGGGACGCGTCTGGAGGCGCATGTCCCCACGCTCGACCGCGATCTGGGGTTCTTCCTCGGCTTCTTCGCGCTCGCCGCCCTGGTCGGGCTCGGGGTGCCGCATCCGATCCGAATCGTCCTGGCGGTGGGCTTCGTCGGCGCGTACCTCCTTTACGTCCATCGGACCCTTCGGCGCGGCGGCGAGGTCGAGGCGAGCGAATCGATCCGCCCGCTGATGCTGGCCCGCAACGCGACCGGGGAGCCGTCGCGGAACCTCATCGGCGTCCAGTTCCTGGTCGGCCTGGGGGCGATGGTCGGTGGCGCGCATCTCTTCGTGGAGGAGGCGATCGAGATCGCGGAGAGGGTGGGAGTCGAGCCGCTGGCGCTCTCGCTGATCCTGGCCCCGCTCGCGACGGAGCTACCCGAGAAGGCGAACAGCTTCTTCTGGGTGCGAGACGGCAAGGATGCGCTTGCGCTCGGGAACATCACCGGTGCGATGGTGTTTCAGTCGACCATCCCGGTCGCCTTCGGCTTCGTGTTCACAGACTGGGATCTGGATCGGTTCGCGATGATCTCGGCGGCGCTCGGTATCGCGGGGGGCATCGTCGCCTACTGGGTTCTGCGCCGGCAGGGGCGCTTCAGCGTCCCGGCCATCCTCGGTTGGGCCGCCCTCTACGCCGTGTTCCCGATCTACGTGGCACTGGCCTGACGGCGACATCACCCATTCGGCACAGCCGGTGGTCGGTTAGTTGACCTGATGAATTGAGTCGACGTCGCGGCCGGCGTGGCCTCAGTCGCCGGGCCAGAAGTCGGTGTCGGTCTTCTCGACCTCGGCGTCGTCGCCCTTGGCCCTCGGCGAGCAGATGATGAGCTCGGCCTCCTCGGGTCCGTCGTTGTGGACGGACCGGAACGCCTGCGTACCCACGCGTACCGCAGTGTGAGGGTCTGCCTCGAATTCCTCGTCGCCGACCTTGAACTGCACCTTTCCCCGGACGACGAAGTAGATCTCCTCCTGGTTCTTGTGGCGATGTCCGTATGAGCCCTTGCCGCCGGTCTCGGGCGGCATCAGGCGCCAGGTGAACGCCACGTCGCCGCAGCCGAGGGAATCCGTGAACGAGCGCATCTCGCCGAAGCCCGGATACTCGGCCATCCAGTCGGTGGCCTCGTCGCGTCTCGTGACGGTGTAGTCGCTCATCAGTCCTCGCGGCCGGGATCCTGCTCGAGCTCCACGTCCTCCGCATCCTCAGTGCCGTCGCCCTGCTCGAGCGCGGTCTCCGATACGGAGCCGGCCGAGTAGTGGGTCTGGAACTCCTCGAGCGTGGAGTCGAGGCTGTCCTCGTCGACCGGCACGTCGTCGGCGATGCGCACCCAGTCGGACCCCTCGTACTCCTCCATGTTGAAGATCTCCTGGTCGATCGAGCTCGAGTCGTCGACCACGACCACGATCTCGGTCTGCGGATTGAAGTACGTCCCCGGCCTGAGCAGCATGTCCTCGACGTCGACGATGCGTGTCTCGATGTCCGCCATTCCGGCGCGATCCTACCTACTGGGTCCCGCTGGCCGGTGGCTACTGTCCCAGGTTCTCCAGCTCGCGGAGCTGGCGCTCCACCTCCCTGTCCACGTCGAGCGGGTCCTTGCCCTGGCGGACGCGCCTCTCGTTCCGCGCGACCACGAGCTGGCGTACCTCCTCGGCCAGCCCACGGTCGATGCCCGAGGGCCGTCTCGGCTCCTCGGTGAGGAGGCGGTCGAATTCGGCGTCGACGTCGAGGGGCGCCTCGCCTCGGGCTTCCTGGCGGTAGGACTTCGCCTCGAGCAGCTGGCGGATCTCGGTCTCTCGCGACTCGGCCCCGCCCTCGGCGTCGCTGTCCGTGAGCTTCGAAGGGAGATCGCTTTCGAACTCCACGGCGAACTGACCCTTGCCGACCTCGTCGAGCGCCTTTCGGGCCCCGAGGACGAATGTGAGGAGTGCGATGGGGATCGTCGCGAACACGACGATCATGATCACCTCGCCGGTGCTGAGGCTGAGCGCGATCGGGAGCACAGGGCCAGGTTACGACTGCCCGCGCGGGCGCGCAAGGCGGCAGGGACCGTCCGGCGCCGGGTCCGGTATCCTGATGGAGTCAGTTCATTGACTGACCAGTCAATCGGTACGCGTCGAACACGCACTCAAAAGGAGTATTCAGCCTTGGTTGACTTCACGTTGACGGACGAGCAGAAGGATCTCCGCGAACTCGCCCACAGCTTCGCGGAGAAGGAGATCCGCCCCGTGGCCTGGGACTACGACCGGGATGGCACCTGGCCTCAGGAGATCATCCAGAAGGCGTGGGAGGTGGGGCTCATGAACGTCCACGTCCCCGAGGCCTACGGCGGGCCAGGGCTCGACGGGCTCTCCGGCTGTCTCATCGAGGAGGAGTTGGGCTGGGGATGCTCGGGCATCGGCACCACGTTGATGGCCAACGGACTGGCGTCGGCGCCGCTCATGATCGGGGCGTCCGAGGAGGTCAAGCGCGAGTACCTCGGCATGCTCACGGAGGAGCCCAAGCTCGCCTCGTTCTGCCTGACCGAGCCGGACGCCGGCTCGGACGTTTCGGGCATGAAGACGACCGCGGTCCGCAGGGGCGACGAGTACGTCATCAACGGCTCGAAGGTCTTCATCACCAACGGCGGCTACGCCGACTGGTTCACCGTCTACGCGAAGACCGACAAGGAGGCGGGGCACCGCGGCATCTCGGCGTTCGTCGTCCCGAAGGACGACACGGTGATTGTCGACAAGAAGGAGGACAAGCTGGGCCAGCGGGCCTCCAACACGGCCGCGATCAGCTTCAACGACACCGTCGTTCCGGCGCGCAATCTGCTCGGCGAGGAGAATCACGGCTTCAAGCTCGCGATGCAGACGCTCGACCGCACTCGTCCGGGCGTGTGCGGCCTGGCGGTCGGGATCGCGCGCGCGGCGTTCGAGTTCGCCTCCGAGTACGCGAAGGAGCGCGTTCAGTTCGGAGTCCCGATCGCCATGCATCAGGCGGTCGCGTTCATGATCGCCGACATGGCGACGAAGATCGAGGCGGCTCGTCTTTTGACCTGGGAGTCGGCGGTCCTGCTCGATCAGGGTAAGCGCAACACCCTTGTGGCATCGCACGCGAAGCGCTTCTCGGCGGATACGGCCATGGAGGTCACCGTGGACGCCGTTCAGGTCTACGGCGGATACGGCTTCATCAAGGAGTACCCGGTCGAGAAGCTCATGCGGGATGCGAAGATCATGCAGCTGTACGAGGGCACCTCACAGATCCAGCGGCTCGTCATCGCGCGCGAGGTCCTCATGCCGCGACACATCGATGACCCGGTGCCTGAGACGACCCCGGAGCAGACCGAGGCCGGAGTCGAGGCGTCGGAGCAGGCTCCGGTGGCCGCGGAGGTCGCCTAGGCGCGTCGGTTCGGGCTGACGGCGATCATGAGCCCGATCGCCGTCACCACGATCACGCCGAGGACCAGCCCCTGAGCCCAGCCGTCGATCCCCCAGGCGACGGAATACACCAGCGCGGCGAGTAGGACCGCCGCGAGCGCTACGTAGACGAGCACGGGCCGGCGCTTGGCGACCCGGAGGCTCCGGTCGGCCCCGGCAAGATCGGGGCGCTCATACTGCGCCCGGTCCTGGATGTTCATGTTGGCCATGTCGTTTCAGCCTACACCGGCAGGTCGGCGGCTGGAAGTGCGAATACGCACACATGGGGGGCACGGTGACCGGTGTCCGTTCGTATAGTCGGTCGCGCATGGCGCACGAAGGTGAGAAGGGCCCCGGCGGCCGCTCACGGCGGGTGGCCGAGGCGGCGCGCGCGGCTCGCACCCGGGCGTCCCGCGGGGAGCCCGGCCAGCCGACGCGGCGTGGCGGGGGCGCCATGGACGTCTTCGGTGGGGAGGTCCGGCGCCGTGACGTTTTCCCGCTCCTCGTGCTGCACCTGATCGAGCGCGAGCCGGCGTACGGCAATCGCCTGATCGAGGAGATCGAGGGGATCACCGACGGCGCGATCTCGGTGAACCCAAACACGATCTACCCGCTGCTGCGGGATCTCGAGGGGCGAGGCCTGATCGAGGGGCAGTGGGAGCACCCCGACCGCCGGACCCGTCGCTTCTACTCGATCACCGCGGCGGGGCGCAGGGAGTACCGGCGGCTGCTCGAGGAGCTCGAGCCCTTCCTGGATTCGGTGATCGAGTCCGTGACGCTCATCAAGCGCGAGATCTACGGCGAGCGTGGGGGCTCCGGCCCGGGCCAGTGAGCCGGGTGTCCGCGTCCGTTCGCGTAAGCGCCTCGCTCGCGGAGGTGTGGGACCGCTACTTCGACGCGGACGGATGGCCGGCGTGGGTGGATGGGTTCGGACACGTCGAATCGTCCACCGGATACCCGCAGACCGGCGGATCGCTCCGTTGGGCCTCCGGATCGGCCGGGCGGGGGAAAGTCATCGAGCGCGTCCTGGAGCACGAACCGCGGCGGCTTCACCGGGTGTCGTTCGAGGACCCGGAGACCGAGGGCGAGCTCGAGGTCACGTTCGCGATCGAGGGCGACGGGACGGTCGTAACCCAGGAGCAGGACTACCGACTACGCCGCGGAGGGCCGCTCGCGAAGGTGACCGACGCGCTCTTCATCCGCTCGCAGATGCGTGGGTCGCTGGCGCGATCCCTCGGCCGTCTCAAGCTGGAGGTCGAGGAGGTGGCGGCCGGAAAACCTCTATAGCCTTCCCGCGCTCATGTTCGTGTTCAAGGCCGCCGTGCTCGGCGCGGGAACGATGGGAGGCGAGATCGCGCAGGTGCTCGCGGCCGCCGACGTCCCCGTCGTCATGAAGGACGTGAAGCCGGAGTTCCTCGACGCCGGGCTCACCAAGGCGCGAGAGGTGACCGAGGGACAGCTCGCAGCCCTGGTCAAGAAGGAGAAGCTGACGCAGGAGCAGGCCGATGCCCGCGGCCAGGAGATCCTCGGTCGGATCACGGCCACCACGGAGTACGAGGGGTTCGGGGACGTCGACTTCGTGATCGAGGCGGTGCCGGAGCGCATGGAGATCAAACAGGCGGTCTTCGCCGAGCTCGATGAGGTCACGCCCGGGCACGCGATCCTGGCCTCGAACACCTCGGCGCTGTCGATCTCCGAGATCGCTTCCGCCACCACACGCCCTCACCAGGTGGTCGGCTTCCATTTCTTCTATCCGGCGTCGGTCATGCGACTGATCGAGGTCGTCGAGGGAGAGTTCACCTCCGAGGAGACGGCACAAGCCGCCGCGAACCTCGCGATGCAGATCCGCAAGAACCCGATTCGCTGCGGCGAGGAGCCCGGATTCGTCGTCAACCGGGTGCTGAACTCGGCGGCCTCGGAGATCTGGCGCTATCAGGACGAGAGCGGGCGCTCACCGGAGGAGATCGACAAGGAGATCGCCGAGGCCAAGGTCACGCCCATGGGGCCGTTCTTCCTGTCAGACCTGCTCGGGCTGGACACGGTGCTCCACGTCGCAGAGCACCTGCAGCAGAACTACGGCGAGCGGTTCTACGTCCATCCGCGGATGAAGGAGCTGGTGGAGGCCGGCGATCTCGGGCAGAAGACCGGCCAGGGCTATTACCCGCACGGAGGCTGAGGTGGAGGCCGCAACCGCTGAGATGACCGTCGTCGATCGCTTTCAGCTGAAGGCGTTCGTCGAGGCCGTGATGCTGGTCGACGAGGGCGTTACGACGACCAAGGACGTCGACCTCGGCCTGATGATGGGCGCCGGGATACTGCCGGGCCCGCTGGCGCGCGGCGACGAGGCGGGGCTGGACGACATGCTCGACCGGCTGGAGGTGGCGCAGCGCGAGTGGGGGCAGGGCTTCGCACCGCCGCTCCTCCTCCGGCGTCTGGTCAACCAGGGCCGTCTCGGCAAGAAGACGGGCCAGGGGTTCTTCTTCTACCCGCAGCCGGACGGCGACTTCGATCAGAGGAACACGATCCTGCTCGA
Source organism: Solirubrobacterales bacterium (assembly GCA_036265555.1). Lineage (GTDB taxonomy): Bacteria > Actinomycetota > Thermoleophilia > Solirubrobacterales > 70-9 > AC-56. The sequence continues at coordinate 24,596 of DATAOX010000025.1, read as the reverse complement.
CACGCGCGACGAGATCGCAATCGCGTGGCTCAACCGCCCGCCGACCAACCCGATCTCACCGCAGATGATCGCCGACCTGACCGCCGTCTGGGACGAGATCGAGGCCCGCGACGCGATCCGCTCGGTCGTCTTCGCCTCCTCCAACTTCGCGGTCTTCTGCGCCGGGGCGGACATCAAGGAGTTCACGAAGATGACCGACCCGGCCGCGGGCAGGGAGCTCCTCGACGGTGGCCACGGCGTGCTCCGCCGCATGGAGCAGTCCGGGAAGGTGACGATCGCGGCGGTCAACTCGCTGGCGCTCGGCGGGGGCTGCGAGCTCTCGATGGCGTGCGACTTCCGGATCGCGGCCGAGTCGGCGAGCTTCGGCCAGCCCGAGATCAACCTCGGGATCATCCCCGGCTTCGGCGGCACGCAGCGGCTCGCGCGCCTGGTCGGCGAGGGCAAGGCGCTCGAGATGAACCTCCTGGGTGATGCGATCTCCGCCGCGCAGGCATACGAGCTCGGACTCGCGAATGAGGTCGTCGCCGACCACGAGCTCTTCGACACCGCGCTCGCATGGGCGCGAAAGCTCGGCGGGCAGGCGCCCGTAGCGGTTGAGCAGATCAAGGGGGTCTCCGCGAAGGGCGACCTGGACGAGGGGATCGAGGCCGAGAAGGGCGGTTTCGTGACCGCGTTCACGTCCGAGGACGCCCGCGAGGGGATCGCCGCCTTCCTGGGCAAGCGCAAGCCCAAGTGGTCGGGCAAGTAGGGCCAGCCCCACCCCAATGCGGCAATGACGGGGTTAAGGGTGCTATAGCCCCCTTAACCCCGTCAATGGCAGCGAGATGAGGTCCGCGGAGCGCACAAAGGCAGCAGCGCTCGCCGAACTGATCGAGTCGAGCGGGAGCGTGGTCGCGCTCACCGGCGCGGGGATCTCGGTTCCCTCCGGCATCCCGGACTTTCGCACGCCCGGCACGGGACTCTGGGCCAAGGTCGATCCGATGGCGGTCGCCACCATCGATGCCTTCCACCGCGACACGAAGCGCTTCTGGGACTTCTACCGCCCGCGTTTTCACGACCTCGCCGACAAGGAGCCGAACCCGGCGCACGCGGCGCTCGTCGAGCTCGAGCGGCGCGGCCTGCTCGATGCCGTCATCACCCAGAACATCGACCGGCTCCATCGCATGGCCGGCTCCGAGGAAGTGATCGAGGTCCACGGATCGATTGCGACCGCGAGCTGCACCAGCTGCGCGGCGACATACCCCCTCGAGCGGGTGGAGTCGCTGTTTGACGAGGAGGGCATCGCGACGTGCATCGACTGCACCGGAAAGGTCAAGCCCGACGTCGTCCTGTTCGGGGAGCTCCTCCCGACGGAGGCGATGGTGCGGGCCGAGGAGCTCTGCTTCGGCGCCGACCTCCTGCTCTGCGTCGGCTCGTCGCTCGAGGTGCATCCGGTGGCGGGCCTGCCCGGGCTCACCGTCGGTCACGGCGGGCGGATCGCCATCATCACCAAGAGCTCGACCCCGTATGACCGCGACGCGGTCGTCCGGATGAACGGCGACGTCGCCGACGACCTGCAGGCCGTGCTGACGGCGCTTGACGGCTGAGACCTACCCGGGCTCCCTGAGCGCCTGACGTCGGCGGAGGATCCGCTCGCACACCCCGACCGCATCGGCGATCTGCTCGGTCTGCTCGGCCGTCAGATCGCCCCGGAGCGCCGCGGCGGCTACACGGACAAGGTGCTCCCTCCGCTCGCGCAGGTCCCCCAGGTCCTCCTCCTGCCCCGGACCGCCCCGCTCCGGCAGCTCCGCCAGCAGAGCGTCCACGCCCGGCAGGAGCTGCAGGCCTGCCTCCCGAAGGCGTCCCTGGTCGAGATCCGCCCTGGCGCGGAGGAGGAGGGTCTCGCAGGCCTCGATCTCCTCGCGCCCGGCGAGAAGCTCGGCGAGGCGCTCCTGCGGGCGCAGCGCATCGGCTCGGCGGCGCCGGCGCTCGGGTGGCGGGATGTCGAGGGCGCGGGTCCACTGCCCGTCGGCGAGCTCGCCGCCGGTACCGAAGCCGACGCGAACCGCCAGCGGAGCGGAGCGCCCGATTTCGTGGCCATAGGGATCCTGGGTCGCTATCCGGTGCGCCCGCACCAGTCGGTTGGCGCTCCGGAGGCCGGTGAGCACCGCCTCCTCGGCCGCCTCGGGGTCCCCTGCCAGGGCATCGAGCTCCCGCGCTGCGTCGTTCGCCGCCCGCTCCTCGGCCGGGATCACGGTGAATCGCGTCACCGGCACCTCCGCGGGAAGCTCAGGGGGATCGGCGGGCCGCGGCCGGCGGCGCCGTCGCCTCGACCTGCCCGCCGCTTGGGCGCCGAGCGTCTGCACCACGATCACCGTCTCGGCCCTCTCGTCCGTGGCACGGAGGAGGTACCGCCCGTCGTCAATACCGATCCGGCCTGGGACGTCCATCTGGACGAAGCGAAAGCGAGCGGCGTCCGTCGCCGTCATTGCGCGCTCAGCCTATTCGCGCTCGAAATCGAGACCGCGGCTCGAGACCCTAGTCGCCGCGGCGCGGCCTGGAGCCGGACTTCTTCCCGCTCGCCTTCTTGCCCCCATGCTGGGCGGGCAGCGAGTACTTCGACGGCTGCGTCGGGACCTTCGGGTTCTGGATCTCGGCGATCCTGCCAATGAGCTTCTTCCACTGATCGGGCTTGAGCAGCGACTGGGATTGCTTGCCGTTCCCGGGTGCCGAGCCCTTCGGGTAGTAGCCGACGTGCACGTGGTCCCAGTGGTCCGCCATGGCGAAGCTGACCGGCCCCGGCAGGTCCTCGAGCGAGATCACCTGGTGCGGCTGCATCGTGCCCTGGAGCTGAAGCAGGCTCTTTATGAGCGCGTCGGCGAGCGACCCCGGTCCCTGATGATGCGCTACCGGGACGCCGTTGATCGCGGCGATGTCCATCGCGTCGCCGGTCGAGTGCTCGCTTACGTTCCCGGAGGTGGTAAGGAGGCTATGGCCGCACTTGAGCGACGTGATCGTGAGGCGGAAGCTGTTGTCGGCGAGGTACTCCATCGCCGCGAGGACCCGCTGATCGATCTGTCCCGTGCGGATGTCGTTTCGGCCGCACGAGTAGATGGAGAGCCGCGGATCCGACAGGACCTTGCGCTCGAGCTGGGTCTTCGGCATCAGGAGGTCCTGGGTGACGTTGCTCGTCCCCGCGGCCTGGGTGAACGGGTTCTCGCCGGCGGCGCGATAGATCGCCGTCTCCTCGAGCAGCTTCCAGCCGTCGAGGATCGGCTTCGGGTCGATCTTCGGCGCGTTCTTGCCGGCGGGGCGGATGGAGAAGTTCACGTGCGGGGCCAAGTCGGTGGTCTTGCCGATGCGACCGAGCACCGTCCCGGCGACGACCTTCGAGCCCTCGCGCAGCGGCCTGAGCTCCATCGACCGGCGGTCGAAGTGCATGACGCCGCCGAAATAGGACTTGAACGTCGAGTAACCGGGGAACCGCTTCGCGAGCAGATGATCGAGCTGTCCGGTGAAGTTGGCGCGGTCCACGTTGTGCGGACGCTGAGGCAGCGCGTAGAGGCGCGGACGCTGATCCTCGGTGTTCACGGGTCGCTTCATGCTCGCCGGTGCGGGAGCGGGGCGCGACTCGCGCATCGGCTTCCCCTTCGACTTCGACGGGCTCTCGGCGCTCGGCTTCGCGGCGCGCTTGGCGGCGTCGGTTGCCTTTTCGCTTGCGTGCTTGCTCAGACCGATCGGCTTCCCGCGGGTGGCCGGCTGGCTCGGCGCCTTGTCCTTGGGCGTGACCAGCTTGAAGTCACTGGCCGAGAGCTTCCGTTGCTTCGGGACCGGGTAGGCCTTCGCCACCCGCCCAAGCTGGGCGTAGGTGAAGCGGTTGCCGTAGTTGTCCTTCAGGACGATGTACCTGCCGAGCTTGGAATTGCGGCCGATGCGCTCGATGGTCCCGTCGTTGACGGCGACGACCGGGGCGCCGTCGTGGGAATAGATGTTGATCCCTCGGCGTGTAGGTGAGCTCGAGACGACGTCGGCGACGTTGCCGGATCCCTTCCCGGGCTTCGCATCGTTCGCCGCCTTCCGGGTCGAGATCTGATCCGCGTACCGTGCCTTTGCGGCGACCGGGAACCGGTCACCCTGGGTCAGGCCGGTGATCGAGCCGACGAGGTCGTCGGGAAGCTTGCCGTACTGCTGGGCGTAGAGGATGACCTCGTCGACGTACCAGGTCGCGTGGTTGTAGGCGAAGATCGCGCGTCGGAGGTCGGTGTCGCCGCCCGCTGCCTTGAGGTAGCGCGCCGCGGCGCAGATCGCATCGACCGGGTTGTAGGGATCCTTGCGACCGTCGCCGTTCGCGTCGACGCCGTAGGACTTCCAGGTGGACGGGATGAACTGCATCCAGCCGACGGCGCCGGCGCTCGAGACGTTCAGGTTGGTGCCGAAGCCGGTCTCGATCTTGTTGATCCCCGCCAGGACCTGCCACGGGATCCCGTACTGGGTGCCGCAGGCCTGATAGATCGGCAGCAGGAACGGCGGGATCTCGAACTGGCTGATCAGGAAGCTCGGTACGCCGAGAGGAGCGGGGGTCGGGCTGGCGATCGTCAGCGATGGGTTCGACTTCGTCGGCACGCCGTTCGACTTCACCGGCGGCGGGGATGAGTTGTTGTCACCGTCCGCCGAGGTCCCGCCGCTGCCCTGGTGCCGCTGGTGATGGTCCTGATGCCCGTGACCCCCGTTCGGCCGGCCGCCCGACCCGCCAGATCCGCCCGGTCCGGGAGCTCCGCCGTGGTGTCCGGTGGTCCCCGTAGGGCCGGTCGTGCCGGTCGCCCCGGTGGTCCCCGTTGTGCCGGTCGTCCCCGTCACGCCGGTCGTCCCCGTAACGCCGGTCGCACCGGTGTTTCCGCCGCCGCCGGTGGCGCCTGTGGCGGCCGACTCGTCGTCGTCGAGAGGGCCGGAACAGCCCGGATCGTCGAGGTCGACGAGGCCGTCCCCGTCGTCGTCCTTCCCGTTCGAGCAGGCCGCCGCGCTCACGGGCGGCAGGTTCCGATCGCCAGGGGTGGACACGCCCGTCGTGGACGTATTTAGAAGTCCGCCGCTCGCCGAGCTGGTCCCGGCGGCGAGGACCGCGCCGAGGACGCCGAGGGCGACTGTCAGCAGTAGCTTCCTTCCCATCCTGTTCAGACCCGATCCTTCGCGCCCGGCACGACGACGCGGCTCTGCCAATTCAGCCTGCTCAGAGCCGTGACAACGCTAGCTGGTCGGGGGGTCGTTTGCAATCTCGAGTCGGGCATGAGAAACGTATCTCAGCTCACGCGTCTCCGCACGACTTCATGCCGCGGTTCGCGCGCCGTCCCGACCATGGTGACGGATGAACCGGCAGGGGGGCGGGCACGTCCGAAGCGTTACGCTGCGCAGCGCATGCCTTGCAAACCGCGAGGAGCTGAGGAGGCTGTCCCTTGAGCGACGAACCTGAGCGCACGGAGGGCATCCGGGCTCGTGGGGAGGAGGCCCTGAGCGACCTGGCGGAGGCGCTGCTCGAGAACCCGATTTTCAGCGGGGCGGTCAGCACCGCGATCGGCGCCGGCGAGCGCGCTGCGCAGGCCCAGCGGTCCGCGATGGGCGCCCTCAACATCCCCGCAACAGCCGACTTCGAACGCTTGGAGCAGCGCGTGCGATCGCTGTCCGCAAGGCTCGAGGCCGTCGAGGACCAGCTCGACGACGCGCTCGACGAGCTGGCTGCGCTGCGACGCTCGACCGCGACCGAAACGCCGAGGGCAGCCGATCGCTCGGAGGCGGCCGAGCCCGTCGAATAGGAACGTCGTGGCGTCGCAGTCCGGCGAAGGACCCGATGGCGGAGTGGCCGAGGCCCTTCGGGACGCGGTCCACAGGACGCTGTCGGTCGCGGGCCGCCCCGCGCGAGCCGGAACCGCGCGTCTGACGCGGGAGCGTGCCGCTCAGCTCCTGGACGAGGTGGCCAGGCTCGGGCGGGGGGCGAGCGTGGAGCTCGCACGCCGCGGGCAGGGTGCTCGCGAAGGGCTGACCCGACGGGGCCAGGACGCCGGCGCTGATCTCGCGCGGCGTGGTCAGGAGGCGACGGGGGAGGTGACGCAGCGCCTGGAAGCGCTCGAGCGGCGGCTGGCGGCTCTGGAGGAGTCGCTGGGCGGACGCCGCCGTGAGCCTAGACGTAAGCCTGAGGGTTAATGGCTGGCCGGCGGGTGGTGATCATCGGCGTCGCCTCGCACTGGGGCCGCGAGCTCGCGCGCCGCCTGGAGCGGGACCCCGAGATCGATTATCTCGCCGGCATCGATACCGGCTCGGCGCCGGCGGACCTCGGGCGAACCGACTTCATCGAGGCCGATATTCGCAGTCCGCTCCTGTCACGCCTCCTCCCGGGCACCGAGGCGGACACAATCGTCCATTGCGGGATCCTGTGGTATCCGGAGCCCGGGAAGCCGGCGCGCGTGCTCCACGACGTGAACGTCATCGGCACGCTCCAGCTGCTTGCCGCCTGCGAGCGGACGAGGACGCTCGAGCGCTTGGTGGTCAGGGGATCGGCGGCCATCTACGGCTGCGAGGGAGCAACGCCCTATTTCTTCACCGAGGGGATGGCGCGGACCCTTCCGCTGCGAACGCGCTTTCAGCGCGACATCTCGGAGCTCGAGGCGTACGTGGACAACTTCGCGCGCCGCCATCCCGAGGTCGCGTGTTGCACGCTGCGCTACCAGCCCGAGATCGGGCCGGACCTCGGTACGCCCCTGGTCCGATATCTCCAGCTCCCGGTGGTACCGACGCAGCTCGGCTGGGATCCTCGCCTGCAGCTCGTGCACGCCGACGACGCGACGGCCGTGCTCGAGGCGGCGATCAGATCGCGCACGCGGGGCGCGGTGAACGTAGCGCCCTCCGGGTCGATCTCCCTCAGTCACGTACTCCGCGTGCTGCGGCGGCCGACGCTGCCGATCCCGCACCTGCTCTTCGGTCCTGCGCTCGAGCGACTGGGGCGGCGCCTCGGAGCGGGGCCGATCTACGGCGACGGAGTCCGCCTCTTGCGCTTCGGCCGGGGGGTCGACAATCGGCGGCTCCTCGACGAGGTCGGGTACCGACCCCGTTTCAACGCGGAGACCGCCATCCGCGACTTCGCGGCGAACGCGCGCGGGGCTCGAATCTCGCGGTCAATCCATCCCGGCGACGTCGTCGGGAGGTTCGCCGGAGCGGCGCGATGAGCGCGTCCGCCCAGGCGGATTCGCCGCAGGCGACTGCGGAATCGGTCGCCGATTTCCTTCGCCGTGTGCGGACCGGGATCGAGGGTGGGCTCGATCCTGTGACGGCGGCCAACCGCGCCGCGGAGGAGCTGCCGCAGCGCCTGGCCCGCCTGGTCCAACTCCTCTCGCGCCGAGTCCGCGGCGACTACCACGAGGACGAGTGGGGGTTCGACGAGGAGTTCGCGGAGGCGGTCTACCCGGTGTTCGATTTCCTGTACGAGGCCTGGTGGCGGGTGGATGCTGTGGGCGTCCGCAACGTTCCGGCGCATGGCCGGGCGCTCCTGGTGTCGAACCACGCGGGGTCGCTGTTTCCCTTCGACGCGTCGATGATCCTCCTGGCGATCATGAAGCAGCACCCGCTTCCCCGATGGGCACGGTTCCTCGTTCTCGATTGGGCGTTCGTCCTTCCGTTCATCTCGGCGTTCATGCGCAGGGTTGGTGGGGTGCCGGCGAGCAAGCACAACGCTGCGCGTCTCCTCGAGCAGGACGAGGTCGTCATGGTCTTCCCGGAGGGGGTGAAGGGGACCGGCAAGCAGTTCTCGGAGCGCTACCGGCTGCAGCGGTTCGGGCGTGGCGGCTTCGTCGAGGTGGCGCTCCGGACCGGCTCGCCGATCGTCCCGGTCGCCGTGGTGGGATCGGAGGAGATCTACCCAAAGCTCGGGAACGCGAGGCCGGTGGCGCGCGCGGTGGGCGCCCCCTTCGTGCCGATCACGCCGACGTTCCCCTGGCTCGGACCGCTGGGCCTGGTCCCGCTGCCGTCCAAGTGGCGCATCGAGTTCTGCGAACCGATCGATCTCTCCGCTCACGGGCCTGACGCTGCGGATGACCCGCGACTTCTGTTCGACGTCTCGGAGCAGGTCAGGGAGACGATCCAGGCGAGGCTCTACGAGAACCTCGTCGAGCGGCGCGCCGCTTTCTTCCATCCCTTGTAGCGATAGCCTCCAGCGCGATATGGCAAGCCGGAGCTCATCGTCGGCGAGTGCGGCCGAGTTCCAGGGCTTGCTGGACGACGTACTGAGGGAGACGGACGCGGACGACCAGGCCGGGCCCCTCCTCCGAGCTGCCGGCCTGCGCATCCGGTTCGAGTTTCCCGATCTACCGCTCGTCCTGAACGTCGCCGCAACCGACGAGGGCGATCGCCACCTGACCTGGCGCTTCGACGACGAGGTCGACTGGCGGCCGAAGCTCACGCTGCGGATGGACTCGAAGGTCGCGAACGCCTACCTGCAGGGAAAGGAGAGCCTCGCGATCGGGATGGCGCGGGGCCGCGTCAAGGCGAAGGGCGATACGCGCTCGACGTTGGTCTACATACCCGCGCTTCGCCTCCTGGTCGCCTCATACGGGCGGCTGGTGACCCAGGAGCACCCTCACCTGGTGCTGGAGTAGTCCCGGCGCCCGGGGCGGGGGCCTGGCCCGAGCGGAGGGCACCGAAGGGAGAGGACGAGCCTCCGGAAATCTCCGTTGACGTCCCTGCGCCGGGGGCGTAGCCTCACCTTCCGAGAGATTGGAAACAGGCCGCAGTGGGGCTCGCTCCGTCGTCCCTGGGCGACTGGGGCGCAGGAGCGGATCCGCGAGGCGCAGTGCGCCGCAGGTCGACGTTGCGGGCCGAACGCCCGCGGGCGACGGGGCCGCGCGAGCCCCGTCGCTCTGTGCCAGGCGTCGTTTGGCCCCGGATGGTTCGGCGGCGGCGCGCGTCAATGCCCCGGGAGACCTTGAAAGGATCGGGGCGATGCCGGACGAGGACATCTCTCTGAGCGAGGCATCGAGGATTTCGGGCGTCTCATCCTCGACGCTTCAGCGCTGGGTCAACGCCGGAGTGATCCCGGTCAGGGGAAGACGGTGGACCACCGCCGCCGCGGCTCAGGCGCGGGTCGTCGCGAGGCTTCGCGAACGCGGACACTCCCTCTCCGAGCTGCGCCGGGCGGTTCGCGAGGGCCGGCTGGCGTTCGGGTACGTGGAGGATCTCTTCCCGCGGCGGGAGCGCGACCTCACGCGGGTCGAAGCGGCGGCGCGGACCGGGCTCGAGGAGGCGCTGATCGAGCGCATGATGTCGCTGCTGGGAACGCCGACGGCCATCGAGGGCACCCTCAACGAGCAGGACCTCCGGGCGATGGAGCACATCGGCGACGTGCTTCACGCGGGATTCCCCCTGGTCGCCCTGCTTCAGCTCATCCGGGTGTACGCGCAGTCGATTCGCAAGATCGCCGAGGCGGAGGTGCGGCTGTTCCATCTCTACGTCCACGAGCCGCTGATCCGTGAGGGCGTCGATGCGCTCGAGATGGCCGAGGAGATGAAGGGCCTCGCACGGGACCTGCTGCCGATCACGTCGCCCCTCATGGAGTACATCCACCAGCGCTACCTGCGCTTCTACATCGAACAGGACGTGGTCGGGCACATGGAGGCCGAGCTCGTGGGGCGGCGCCAGCTCGGCCGGGTGCAGATGGCGTTCTGCTTCGTGGACCTGACGGGATTCACCCGCTACACCGAGGAGGAGGGCGACGAGGAGGCGCTCGATCTCGTCGAGCGCTTCGTCGAGACCGTCGAGGCGACGCTCCCGGCGGAGGCGCTGATCGTGAAGACGATCGGGGACGAGGTCATGATCGTGTCACCGGACCCGGTGACGCTCACCGAGTGGGCCGTCGGCTTTCTCGCCCTGTTCCAGGAGCGCCCGCAGCCGCGGGTCGGAATCCATCGGGGCCGCGCCGTGTACCGCGACGGCGACTACTTCGGCAGCGAGGTCAACCTCGCGCACCGTGTCGTCGCGCGCGCCCTGGGGGGCGAGGTGATGGTCACCGCCGCCGTCGTCGACGCGATCGGCGATTCCGACTATCTCGAGTTCGATCCGATCGGGGCGGTGGAGCTGAAGGGCTTTCCCAACCCGGTCGAGCTCTTCGTCGCGCGTGCTCGCGAGGCGGACGCCGTCGGCGGCGAGGTCGAGGCACCCGGCTAGCCAAGAGTGCGGCGGGTGGCGCCGAGCGTCGCCTTAAGATCGCCGCTATGGGAAGAGAGGAGGCCCTCGACAGCCTCTCCCAGGCAGTGCTACGCGGCGGCCTCGTTGACGCCCCTTCCTCGGGGGTGGTCATGGTGTCCGGCGGCCCCGACTCCGCGTGCCTCGCGGCCGGCCTGGCCCGTGCCATCGGGCCCGAGCGGGTGCACGCGCTGCACGTCAACTATGGCCTCCGCGATTCCGCCGATCGGGACGAGCGCGTCTGCCGGGACCTCTGCTCGCGGCTGCGAATCGACCTTCACATCGACCGCCCCGAGCACCTCCACGGGAACCTCCAGGCCGCCGCACGCGAGTTCCGCTACGCCGCTGCCGAGCGGCTTCGCGTGCGTACCGGCGGCGACTGGATCGCCACCGGCCACACGCGCACCGATCTCGCGGAGACGTTTCTCTACCGGCTCGCAGTCTCCCCGGGCGCCCGAAGCCTCCGCTGTCTTCCCGCACAGAGCGGGCGCATCGTCCGGCCACTTCTCGAGTTGGAGCGCGCCGAGCTGCGCCAGCTTGCGATCGCGGCGACGCTCCCGTTCGCCGACGACGAGACGAATCTCGACCCGGCTTTTGCCCGCAACCGGATCCGGGCCGAGGTGCTCCCGGTGTTCCGCGAGCTGAGCGCGGCGCCGGAGCGCAACATCGCCGAGACGCAGGCGGAGATGATCGAGGAGGCCCGGCTCCTCGAGCGCATCGTCCTCGAGGCCCTGGAGGCCGCGGGGGCGGGCGCCGGCTCAGTCGCGATCCGCGCCGAGGCGCTGGAGGGCTCGGAGCCCGCGCTCCGGCGCCTCGCCCTCCGCGCGCTCGCCGAGCGGGCCTCGGGGCGGGCGATTCCGCTGAGCAGGCGCCGCGCGGGTCAGATCGTGCGACTGGCGCGGATGCCGGAGGGCGGCCAGGTCGACCTGGGCCACGGCGTCACCGCCATCTGCGAGGGGGGGCTGATCCGGTTCGAGACCGCATCGGAGGCCGACGCCGCTCCGGCCCCGGCTCCGCTGCGCGTGCCCGGGACCTGCAGGTTCGGGCAGTGGGAGGTGCGCGCCGAGCTTCGCGCGGGCCCGCTCGAACCCGCCGGGCCGGACCTGGCGACGCTCGACGCCGTGGCCCTCGGCGACGAGCTCGTCGTTCGCACCTGGCAAGAGGGGGATCGAATGCGACCGCTGGGCATGAGCGGGACGAAGACCCTCCAGGACCTCTTCACGGACCGTGGCGTCCCCCGATCGCTGCGTCATCACCTCCCCGTCGTGACGGCAGCGGGCCGGGTCGTCTGGGTCGCGGGGGTGGCCGTCTCGGAGGATTTCCGGCTGTCGCAAGACGCGGAGGAGGTGGCGGTACTCACCGCGCGTGTGTTGGACTGAGGGTTCGGCGCTCGCCTCAGGCGGTCACCACGGCCGGCGGGTAGCTGGCAACTAGGGCAGCGTCTCCAAGACCGCTGGACCCCTCGCCTTCTCCGGCCCAATCTTTCGTCGCTATTCGAGGGAGATTGTTGCCGTTTGCACCGCCGCGATGGCCGTCGTACGTGCCCCGCCGGTGCGGCCGCCTCGGGCCCGCCCCGGAACGTAGACTCACGCCCGTGGACGAGCGAGCCCGGAGGGCGAGCGGTGGTCGAGACAAGTCCCGGCGCCCGTCTGCAACGGGCGCGGCCAGTCTCGATCCCGCCATCGGCGAGACCCTCGTCCCGGCCGATGAGCTCCAGGGGCGGGTTCGCGACCTGGCGGGCGAGATCAGCCGCGACTACCAGGGTCGCGATCTCGTCCTGATCGGGGTCCTCAAGGGGGCCGTCCTCTTCCTCGGCGACCTGATGCGCTACCTGGAGGTTCCCTGCGAGATCGACTTCATGGCGGTGTCGAGCTACGGATCGGAGACCGACTCCTCCGGTGTGGTCCGCATCCTGAAGGACCTCGACGCCTCGATCGAGGGGCGGGACGCGGTGATCGTCGAGGACATAATCGACTCCGGGCTCACGCTCCAATATCTACTGCGGAGCCTGAGGGCGCGAAATCCGGCTTCGCTCGAGGTGTGCGCGCTCCTCACCAAGCCCGAGCGCAGGCGGGTCGACCTCCCGATCCGGTATGTCGGATTCGAGATCCCGAACCGGTTCGTGATCGGTTACGGACTCGACTACGGGCAGCGTTACCGGAACCTGGATTACGTCGCCGTGCTCGAGAACCGGGGGGGTTGATCGACGCGGGGCCACCGCATCCCCCTGGTACGCTGATCCAGGCGTTGCCGGGGAACCGTATGGCCTATTGCCCTGCTGGAAGCAGAGTACCCTCGGGTTAGCAAATGAGGCGATTCTTCAGAAGTGCGGCGTTCCCGATCCTGATCGTGATTGTGCTGGCGTTCTTCGCGCAGAAACTGATCAGCGGTTCGCCGTCCGGGACGCCCCCGACGTACGACGCGTTCGTGGAGCAGGTCAAGCATGATCCCTCCTCGATCGAGTCGGTCACCTTCGACCAGAAGTCGAGCTCGATCACGGTCGATCAGCCGGACGGCAAGAGCTACTCGATGGGGTACCCGACCTCGGGCAACGCCCAGACGCAGCTCATCGACCTGCTGGGCGACAAGGGGATCACGACCAAGGTCGAGGGCACGGGCGGCTCGAGCTTCCTCTCGATCCTCACCTACATCCTGCCGTTCATCCTGTTCTTCGGCTTCTGGGTCTTCCTGATGAACCAGATGCAGGGTGGGGGCTCGCGCGTGATGAGCTTCGGGAAGTCGCGCGCGAAGCGGATGTCCGTCGACGCGCCCAAGATCACGTTCCGCGACGTGGCCGGGGTCGACGAGGCGGTGCAGGAGCTCCAGGAGATCAAGGAGTTCCTCGAGAACCCAAAGCGCTTTCAGGCGCTGGGTGCCCGGATCCCCAAGGGCGTGCTTCTGTACGGACCTCCCGGTACCGGCAAGACGCTGCTCGCGCGCGCGGTCGCGGGGGAGGCCGGCGTCCCGTTCTTCTCGATCTCCGGATCGGACTTCGTCGAGATGTTCGTCGGCGTCGGCGCGAGCCGCGTCCGCGACCTCTTCGAGCAGGCCAAGCAGAACTCCCCCTGCATCATCTTCATGGACGAGATCGACGCCGTGGGCCGCCACCGCGGCGCGGGCATGGGCGGCGGCCACGACGAGCGGGAGCAGACGCTGAATCAGCTCCTCGTCGAGATGGACGGCTTCGAGATGAAGGACAACATCATCCTCATCGCGGCGACCAACCGGCCGGACATCCTCGACCCGGCGCTGTTGCGGCCGGGCCGCTTCGACCGTCAGATCGTCGTCGATCGCCCTGATCGCAAGGGCCGGAAGCGGATCCTCGAGGTGCACACCCGTGGCAAGCCCCTCGCCAAGGCCATCAACCTCGACTCCCTCGCGGGGCAGACGCCGGGATTCACCGGGGCCGACCTCGCCAACCTGATCAACGAGGCAGCCCTCCTCACGGCGCGCTCGAACAAGCGCGAGATCACGATGAACGAGCTCGAGGAGGGGATCATGCGGGTGATCGCCGGCCCCGAGAAGAAGAGCCGCGTCATGTCGGAAAAGGAGCGGCTCGTGACGGCGTATCACGAGTTGGGCCACGCGATCGTCGGCCACCTGCTCCCGAACACGGACCCCGTCCACAAGATCTCGATCATCAGCCGGGGGCAAGCCCTCGGCTACACGATCTCGCTGCCGACGGAGGACAAGTTCCTCACGACCCGTGCCGAGCTGACCGACACGATGGCGATGACGCTGGGGGGCCGTGCCGCCGAGGAGATCGTCTTCGGCGAGATAACGACCGGCGCCTCGAACGACCTCGAGAAGGTCACCGAGACCGCAAAGCAGATGGTGATGCGGTTTGGGATGTCCGAGCGCTTGGGCCCGCGTGTCTTCGGCCACGACCGCTCGCAGCCGTTCCTTGGCCGTGAGTTCTCGTCGGAGCCGGACTACTCCGACGAGATCGCGCGCGAGATCGACGACGAGATCCGCCGCATCGTCGAGGAGGCCCATCAGACGGCGAAGGACATTCTCGTCGAGCGCCACGAGCCCATGGACGCGATCTCGAAGATCCTGCTCGAGCGCGAGACCATCGACGCCGAGCAGTTCGCGAAGCTCCTCGACGGCGCGTCCGAGGACGAGGTCTTCGGGGACGAGGAGGAGGAGACGCGCGTCCCCGACGAGCCCGAGGCAGAGGCCGAGAAGCCCGCCGCCCGCGAGGGCCCGCGCCCAGTTCGCCCGCCACGCCCGGGCCTGGCGGGCGGCACCGCCGAGATGCGGGCCGACGACCCGAACGAGCGCTAGCGCGCCCAACCGTTCCGGTCGCAAGCCCGCGCGGCAACTGAATGCGGACGGCGTTGAGGCTGGGTAGGGCCAGGTCGCCGCGGTTGACCCGCCGGCTCGGCGATTACCGCGCCAGCGGTAGCGTTTCGGTGTGCGGTGGCTCGCCCTACTTGCCCTCGTCACCGTGTTCCCGCTGACCGGCTGCGGAGCCGGCAGTCCCAGCCAGGATGTCCGCGACCGCGCCGTCGGCGAGGCGATGCAGGCGTACCGGGAGGAGAAGGCGGCCGGGACGGACTTCGCCCGCGGCCCGTGCATCGCCGAGCAGCTCCCGGGGCTGGAGGATTGGGTTGCCGACGTCGCCCATCGGCCGCGTCAGTCGGTGGACGACCAGCCCGCGAATCAATGCCAGCGCTTCCGGAACGGCGAGGCGCACCACTTCGTCGAACTCGACCCCTCGGGCCACCTGATCCGGGCGCAGTAGTCCCGTGGCGCGGCTCATGGGCATCGTCAACGTGACCCCCGACTCGTTCTCGGACGCCGGGCGGTTTCTGGACCCCGAGCGGGCGATCGCGCACGCCCGCGAGCTGGTCGCCGGCGGCGCCGACCTGCTCGACATCGGCGGGGAGTCGACCCGTCCGGGTGCACGGGGGGTCAGCGCGGACGAGGAGCTCGCGCGCGTCGCCCCCGTGCTGGCCGGCCTCGACGACGTGAACGTGCCGATCTCGATCGACACGTCGAAGGCGCACGTGGCCGAGGTGGCTCTCGACGCCGGGGCGAAGATCGTCAACGACGTCACCGCCCTGCGCTCCGACCCGGCGATGGCGGGTCTGTGCGCCGCGCGGGACTGCTTCGTGGTGCTCATGCACATGCGGGGCACTCCCCGCACCATGCAGGAGAACCCGACCTACGCCGACGTGGTCGAGGACGTCAAGGCCTTCCTGGCCCAGCGGATCGAGTTCGTGATCGGCGAGGGGGTCGCCGAGGAGCGGATCTGGGTGGATCCGGGAATCGGCTTCGGGAAGACGGTGCGCCACAACCTCGAGCTCCTCAACCGGCTTCGCGAGCTGCGCGAGCTGGGTCGTCCAATCGTGATCGGAACCTCCCGTAAGCGATTCATCGGGACCATCACGGGCCGCGAGGTGGACGACCGCCTCGGGGGAACGATCGCAACCAACGTCCTCGCGATGCAGGCCGGCGCCGACGTTCTGAGGGTGCACGACGTCCGCGAGGTCAGGGACGCCATGGTCGTCGCCGAGGCGGTCCTGGCTGTGCACGGACTCTGAGCAACAACGCCGCCCTCATCCGTCGAGCCCGTGCATTTCCCGCGCCAGGCGCGGATTTTGCACCGTTCGGTGTTAAGAGGACGGTGCGGAAGCGCTGGTACCGTCCGCCCGTGGAACCCGATGGCACGCGGATGGGCTCGGTCGATGTGGAGATCCGGGGGCTGTCCATCTTCACCCACCACGGCGTCACCGAGGCCGAGCGCGAGACCGGGCAGCGCCTCGAAATCGACGTCAGCCTCGACGTACCGGATTGCGACGCGGTCCTCACCGATCGGCTCGAGGACACCGTGGACTATGCCGAGGTCTGCGACATCGTGGTTCTCGCCGCGACCGAGCGCAGCTACAGGACGCTGGAGCGGCTCTGCCACGTGATCGCGGATCGGCTGATGGAGCGTTTCGCGTGCGAGTCGGTGACGGTCCGGGCCGCGAAGCCCGAGCCACCGCTGCCGCTGGCGGTCGAACAGGTGGCGGTCGAGGTAGTGCACGAGCGACGGCCGGACGGCGACGAGGATGACGAGGAGGCGTGAGCGAGCGAGCCCCCGATGGCGAGCGTGTGGGGTACGTCGGGCTCGGCTCCAACGTCGGTGATCGCGAGTCTCACCTTCGCGCGGCGCTCACGGGCCTCCGCGCGCACGCGGTGGTCGTGGAGGCGGTCTCGTCGCTATATGAGACCGAGCCGGTCGGCGAGGTGCTCGAGCAGCCGGACTTCCTGAACGCGGCTGCCAGGATCCGCACCGAACTCGAGCCGGAGGAGCTGCTCGATCTGTGCAAGGCGATCGAGGTCGAGCAGGGGCGGATGATCGGCGGGCAGCGTCACGGCCCGCGGCCCCTCGACATCGACCTGCTGCTCCTCGAGGACGTCGAGCTGTCAACGGAGCGGCTGACGCTCCCGCATCCCGAGGTTACGAGCCGGCGCTTCGTGCTGGCGCCGCTGCTCGAGCTCGATCCGGGGCTCTCGCTACCGGATGGGACGCGGCTCGGGGACGCGCTCGACGGTCTGGGCTCCGGGCAGCGCGTCAGCCGTGTCGGCTCGCTTTAGACGGATCCGGCCGGCGTCAGCCGGTGGGCGGCGCGGCCTGCGAGTCGCGCACCGGCTCCAGCCAACTCGGCGGTAGGACGGCGGGTGCCCGCCCGGGGAACTCCGGAATCGCGCGGACGGCAAGCTCGCCAGCGGGCCGCCCGGCGATCGCCGGGCGCAGGTCGTCGAGGGTCATCGCCAGCCGCAGGCTCGCCGCGATCTGAAGGTCGGCGGCGCTCGGAGAGTCCGACCCGAGCACGCCCTCGGCGATCCAGTCGTCGATCCGCTTGAGCGCGCCCGGGAGCGAGGCCACGTCCCGCCGTACGGCATCGTCGTCGGCGCGATGGATGCGGGCCGCGGCCCCCACGATCGGGGCGGCGGTCCTCACGGTGAGCCCGATCGGCACTCCCAGCCGGGCGCCCTCCGCATAGCTCGCGAGCGGCGACCGGTTTCGCTTCAGCGCGTTCCAGAGGATGCGCCTGACCGCGGGCTGGAGGATCTCCTCGCCCCAGCGCTCGGCGTCCTCGACGGCCACGCGCGGCTCCGGCTCCGACGGGTAGAGCGGCGGGTCAGGCCGGATCCTGTCGAGCTCGCGCGCGATCTCGCGCGAGCCGCTGAGCTTGCGACCGGCGATCGAGAGTGACGGGACCGTGTTCGACGGGAAGCGAAGAGCACGCAGGACGCCGCGGGAGATCACCGGCATCAGGTCGATCCGGCGGTATCTGATGCCCTTGAGCTCCAGCATCCGTCGGGCCGCCATCGCGGGGTGGGAGCCGGGAATGACGTATAGCGTCGCGTCGAGGTGACTCGCGCTGGCCATCGCGCGGGCATCGTATTCCCTGGCCGCGTGGATAATCACCGCGTGCTGCTGGCCGTCGACATCGGAAACACCCAGAGCCATCTCGGCCTCTTCAACGAGGGCGATCTCGTCGAGCACTGGCGCTTTGCCACTAAGTTGGAGGCGACCGCGGACGAGCTCGCGGTGCGGGTTTCGACGCTGCTCGCCCTTCGAGGGCTTGAGCCCGGCGCCGTCGACGGCTCCATCGTCTCGTCGGTCGTCCCGCAGCTCACGCCTGGGTACTTCGAGATGTGCGAGCGCTATCTGAGCGGTGAGTGCTTGATCCTCGGCCCCGGGGTGAGGACGGGCATGGCGATCCAGCTGGAAAACCCGCGTGAGCTCGGGGCGGACCGACTCGCCAATGCAGTCGCCGCCTACGACCGTCTCGGGGGCCCCTGCGCCGTGGTGGACTTCGGCACCGCGATCACCTTCGACGTCGTGTCCGAGTCCGGGGAATACCTCGGTGGCATCATCGGCCCGGGCGTCGAGATCTCCATCGAGGCACTGGCGCAGCGCACCGCCAAGCTGCCGCCGATCGAGCTGAGCGAGCCGCCGAGCGCTGCCGCGAGTGTCATCGGCCGGAACACCCAACAGAGTCTGCTATCCGGGATCACGTACGGCTTCGCGGGGGCGGTCGATGCCATCGCCCGCCGGATCCAGGACGAGCTCGGCGAAGGCATCGGGTTCGTGGCGACGGGCGGTCACGCGGTGGCCATCGTCCCGTTCTGTGAGCTGATCGACGAGGTCGACGACCTGCTGACGCTCACCGGCCTACGCTTGATCTGGGAGCTGAACCAATGAACCCGCCGCTCACCTCACCGTTCCGCATCGGCGACGTCGAGATCGCGAATCGGATCCTGCTCGCCCCGCTGGCCGGGATCGGCAACTGGTTCGTGCGCCTCCAGGCGCGTCGCCACGGGGCGGGGCTTGCCGTTTCGGAGATGGTCTCCAGCTTCGGGCTCCACTACCGCAACTCGCGGACGATGACCGAACTCCTGCGCATCCACCCGTCGGAACACCCCGTCTCGATCCAGCTCTTCGGCCACGACCCGGAGGTGATGGCGTCGGCCGGCGCCATCGCGGCCGAGGGAGGCGCCGATCTGGTCGACATCAACATGGGATGCCCGGTTCGCAAGGTTCGTAGGGTCGGCGCCGGAGCGGAGCTCCTCCGCCGACCCGAGCTGGCGGTCGCGCTCGCGAGAGCGGCGGCCGCGGGCTCCGGGCTCCCGGTCACGGTGAAGCTACGGTCCGGTATCGACCCCGGAGATCGATCGGGCGTCGACCTGGCGGTCCGGCTCGTCGAGGAGGCCGAGGTTGCGGGGATTGCGCTTCATCCCCGAAGCGCCGCGGTCCAGCACAAGGGCGACCCCGACTACGGCCTGGTCCGCGAGCTGGCGCGCCGCCTCGACGGTTCCGGAATTCCGATCATCGTCTCCGGCGGACTGGCGAGCGCCGAGCTCGCGCGCCGCGCCTATTGCGAGTCCCGGGCGGATGCGGTGATGATCGCGCGCGGTGCCCTGGGTAACCCGTGGATCTTCGAGGAACTGACGGGTAGGCGCGGGTCGCCGCCGACCCACGACGAAATCGCGAACGAGCTCCTGTGGACCCTGGATGGCGCCGAGGGCCATCTGGGGCCGAAGCGGGCCGCCCGCTACGCGCGGAAGTTCTACCCCTGGTACCTGGAGCGGCTTGGGGTCAGCGGTGCCGACGCCCACGCCTTCCAGCGAACGGAGGACCTGGACGAAGCGCGGGCACTGCTGAGCCAGGTCGTGCGGACGGCCGCCATGGCCGCCTGAAATTCTGCCAAGGGCCGGGAAAACGCCCCGCTATAATCGCCCGCCTGCCCGACCCGCGAGCGCAACCGGTGCGCCGCGTTCGGGTTTTGTTTCGTCATCTACCGGGCGCCGCGGAGCGCCCTTCAAGAACACAGGGGTTTCAGGTACGTGGCTCGTGAATCATTGATTACCCAGGAGGGGCTGGAGAGGCTCCGCGAGGAGCTCAACCACCTCACCACCGTCAAGCGCCGCGAGGTCGCCGCGCGCATCAAGGAGGCGCGTGAGTTCGGCGACATCATGGAGAACTCCGAATACGACGACGCGAAGAACGAGCAGGCCCTGCTGGAGCAGCGAATCGCACAGCTCGAGGAACGGGTCCGTCGCGCGACCGTCGTCGACGAGAAGCATCTCGACACCGATACGGTGAGCGTCGGCGTTCGTGTGCACGTGAAGGACCAGAAGTCCGGCGACTCCAAGAAGTTCCAGATCGTTGGGTCGGCGGAGGCCGATCCGGCAGAGAGCAAGCTCTCGAACGAGTCGCCGATCGGCAAGGCGCTCGTCGGCCACAAGCGCGGCGACGTCGTGACCGTCGAGGTCCCGCGCGGCCCGAAGCGCAAGCTCAAGATCACGAAGATCGAGACCGCCTAGACCGGGCTTTGACGCGGCCC
Source organism: Solirubrobacterales bacterium (assembly GCA_036265555.1). Taxonomy (GTDB): domain Bacteria; phylum Actinomycetota; class Thermoleophilia; order Solirubrobacterales; family 70-9; genus AC-56. Next base: position 4,548 of record DATAOX010000025.1, on the reverse strand, counting down.
GGCGATAGGCTCGCCGGCCGATGAGTGAGCCCGAGCGAGAAGAGCGCTCCGAGTCCCATGTGATCGCCGAGCGGCGCGAGAAGCTCGCGCGGCTTCGGGATTCCGGGATCGAGCCCTTCCCTCATTCGTTCGCGGGGCGGACGGAGATCTCGGCGGTCCGGGCGGCGCACGCGGACCTGAACGCCGGCGAGGAGACCGACGAGCGCTACCGCGTGGCCGGTCGCATCGCGGCGCGCCGCGGCCACGGGAAAGCGGCGTTTCTCGATCTCGTGGACGGCTCGGGCCGCATCCAGCTCCATGCCCGCGAGGACGTCCTCGGGGCGGAGTCGTTCGAGGCGCTCATCGGGCTCGATCTCGGTGACATCATCGGCGCGGACGGCACCGTGTTCACGACGAGGCGCGGCGAGCTCTCGCTGCGCGTCGATGAGTGGGCGCTCCTGGCGAAGAGCCTGCGCCCGCCGCCCGACAAATACCACGGCCTCGAGGACGTCGAGGTTCGCTACCGCCATCGCGAGCTTGACCTGATCGCCAATCCCGAGGTCCGCGACCTCTTCCTCAAGCGCACCCAGGTGGTGAGCGCGGTGCGGGAGTGGCTGGACGCGCGAGGGTTCATCGAGGTCGAGACCCCGGTCCTTCAGCCCCTCTACGGGGGAGCGCTCGCCCGCCCGTTCGTGACCCACCACAACGCGCTCGATCGCGACCTCTACCTCCGGATCGCCACGGAGCTGTATCTCAAGCGTTGCGTGGTCGGCGGCATCGATCGCGTCTATGAGCTCGGCAAGGACTTCCGCAACGAGGGCGTCTCACCCAAGCACAACCCCGAGTTCACGATGCTCGAGTGGTACGAGGCGTATGCGGACTATCGCGACGCCGCGAACCGGCTCGAGCAGCTCGTCGCCGACGTCGCCGAGCGCGTGTTCGGATCGACGAAGATCGAGCGCGAGGGCGAGGAGATCGACCTCACACCCCCCTGGAAGCGGCTGACGCTCCGCGATGCGATCATCGAGCGAACGGGTCTGGACCTCGCGCAGCGGCCGAGCCGGGACGACCTCGCTGCGGCGCTGGGCCGCGAGCCTGATCCGGCAGAGGGATGGGGCAAACTCGTGGACGCGGTCCTCTCGAAGCTGGTGGAGCCCAGCCTCATCCAGCCGACGTTTGTCCTGGACTACCCGGTGGAGCTCTCGCCCTTTGCGAAGCGCCACCGCTCCGAGGAGGAGTTCGTCGAGCGGTGGGAGGCATTCGTGGGCGGCGTGGAGATCGCGAACGCGTTCACCGAGCTCAACGACCCCGACGAGCAGCGCCGTCGCTTCGAGCAGCAGGTCGAGGAGCTGCGGCGTGGCGACGAGGACGCCCAGCCCTTCGACGAGGCGTTCGTGGAGGCCCTGGAGCAGGGCATGCCCCCGACCGGGGGCGCGGGCCTCGGCATCGACCGCCTCGTGATGATCCTCGCCGGCGCACGCAACGTGCGCGAGGTCGTGCTCTTTCCCGCGATGCGGAGTTAGGGGAGCCCCGAGCCGCTCAGCGCTTCCGCCGGAGCGAGCGAGGGGCAGGCCCTTCTGGGCCCGCCCTACCTGCTCCTAAACCCTCGCGTCGCCGCTACGACGAGAGGATCGCGTTCACCCAGTCGGGGTTGAACGGCTCCGTGCCCGGCACCAGGTTGACGCCCGTGAACGAGCTGTTCGCGTGCATGTAGGCGATCTCCTTAGCCAGGTCGCCGAAGTTGTTCGACCCGGCGCGCGGCAGCAATTCGACCGTCGAGAGGACGCCGATCGCCTGACCGGAGTCGTTCATGAACCCGCTGCCCGAGTCGCCCGGGACGCCGGGCGTGAGCGTATAGGCGTTGTGGCTCCAGCCGTTGCCCTCGTTCTGGACGATGACGCCCCGCTTGGGGCTGAGCTTGGTGACGCCGCCTCGCAATGACGAGTTGCCGTACGAGTAGACGTTCGATCCGAGTCCGCCCACGGAGCCCACGCCGGTCGGGCCGCCGTATCCCGGAACCGACGGATTCGCGTTCGCGACGTCCGCCGGATCGAGCTTCACGAGCGCGAGGTCGTTGTACGCGCAGGCATCGGGGTTCGTCTCGCCCTTCGCCTGCATCGTGATCCACGAGTTGTAGACGAGCGTCCCCGGCTTGCTTGCGCCGTCGACGTCGACCTGCGTCCCGATCGGCAGGGACTGGCTCGTGCACCCGTCCGTGTCGGTGGCGGCTCCGGTGCCGGAGCAGTGCGCGGCCTGCCCGATGTAGGTGTTCGAGCCGTCGCTGTAGAGGAAGTTGGATGTGCACTGTGCGCCCTCGGTGAATGTCATGACGCCCGGGTGAACGGTGGCCGAGGATGCCGGCGCCCACGCGGACGCCGCCGAGGGGCTGATCGCGACTATCCCGATGGCCGAGACGGCGCACAGAAGCGCGACGAGCTTTCTCAAGGGCGCCTCCTCTTCTCGATGGTCAATGGGACCCGGCTTCCCGTGGAAACGAGGTCCAACCAATGCGGTCGCCGACGTTAGGGGGATCTCCACCGGCATGCGCCGGTTCGCCTCGCCTCGCCCTTGACGCCTGGATCGAGCCCGAATCGTGGCCGCCATGCAAGTCAACCCGCAATTAGCGCACTTCCTCCCGAACGTGCGTGGAACATGCCTGGCCACGCATGGGCCGCCGATATACTGACCACTCGCCGTAAACGACAACCGGAGGTCTGATCCGTCGGCACCGCGCCGCCGAACCATTGGATAGGACTCCGGCGCTCGTGCGTCCCCGCATTGAAGCTCCGGAGACGACCAACGACTTGGCAATACTTGGGAGGGCGTCCAACCCTCTAGCCTCGGGAGGCGGAAGAGAAGAGCAAGGCAGAGTGTTCGAGCGATTCACAGAGAGAGCAAGGCAGGTCGTCGTCCTCGCGCAGGAGGAGGCGCGCACGCTCAAGCACAACTACATCGGCACCGAGCACATCCTGCTCGGGCTGCTCCGCGAGGAGGAGGGTCTCGCCGCGCGCGTACTCGAGTCGCTGGACATCACCGTCGAGCGCGTCCGCGCACAGGTCGTGCGGATCGTCGGCTCGGGTGAGGAGGTCACCTCCGGCCAGATCCCGTTCACGCCCCGAGCGAAGAAGGTCCTCGAGCTGGCCCTTCGCGAGGCACTGTCGCTGGGCCACAACTACATCGGCACCGAGCACATCCTGCTCGGGCTGGTTCGCGAGAACGAGGGCGTGGCCGCCCGCATCCTCCTCGACTTCGACGCCGACTCCGAGAAGATCCGCAACGAGGTCATCCGGATGCTCTCCGGTCCCGGTGGGCGCCGCCAGGGTGCGGGTACCGGAACCGGCGAGGGCAAGAAGTCCTCGAAGCTGCTCGACCAGTTCGGCCGTAACCTGACGAAGCTCGCCGCCGAGGCAAAGCTCGACCCAGTCATCGGTCGCGAGATCGAGATCGAGCGGATCATGCAGATCCTCTCCCGGCGCACCAAGAACAACCCGGTGCTGGTCGGCGAGCCGGGGGTCGGCAAGACCGCGATCGTCGAGGGCCTCGCCTCGCGGATCACCAAGGGCGAGGTGCCCGAGCTGCTCAAGAACAGGCAGATCTACACCCTCGACCTCGCGGCTCTGGTCGCCGGCTCCAAGTACCGCGGCGAGTTCGAGGAGCGGCTGAAGAAGGTGATGAAGGAGATCACCCAGCGGGGCGACATCGTGCTGTTCATCGACGAGCTCCACAACCTGGTCGGCGCGGGCGCCGCCGAGGGCGCGATCGACGCCGCCTCGATCCTCAAGCCGGCGCTGGCCCGAGGCGAGATCCAGACGATCGGCGCGACGACGATGGACGAGTACCGCAAGTACCTGGAGCGGGATTCGGCGCTCGAGCGCCGCTTCCAGCAGATCAAGGTCGACCAACCGTCGATCCAGGACACGGTGTCCATCCTCGAGGGCCTGCGGGAGCGCTACGAGGAGCACCACCGGGTCAAGATCACCGACGATGCCCTGCGGGCCGCCGCCGAGCTCGCCGACCGCTACATCTCCGACCGCTTCCTGCCCGACAAGGCGATCGACCTGATCGACGAGGCCGCCTCGCGGATGAGGATCAGGTCCATGTCGCAGCCGCCGGTCTACCGCGACCTCGAGGAGGAGATCGAGGAGACCCGGCGCTCCAAGGAGGCCGCGATCGAGGCACAGGAGTTCGAAAAGGCCGCCAACCTGCGCGATCAGGAGCGCCAGCTGACGAACAAGAAGCGAGAGCTCGAGGACCAGTGGGCCGCGGGCGAGGGCGGCGAGCGCCCCGAGGTTGGCGAGGAGGAGATCGCCGACATCGTCTCGATGTGGACCGGGATCCCGGTCTTCAAGCTCACCGAGGCCGAGACCAAGAAGCTCCTGCGGATGGAGGACGAGCTGCACAAGCGGGTGATCGGCCAGCACGTCGCGATCACCGCCGTCTCGAAGGCGATCCGCCGCTCGCGCGCCGGGATCAAGGACCCGAAGCGGCCGACCGGCTCCTTCGTCTTCCTCGGTCCGTCGGGCGTGGGCAAGACGGAGCTGGCCCGGACGCTCGCCGAGTTCCTGTTCG
>DATAOX010000024.1:0-30589 GCA_036265555.1 Solirubrobacterales bacterium | reverse complement strand
TCTCGCTCCACTTCTGCGTGGCGTAGGAGACGGCGATCGGGTGGCGCATGATGACGACGAAGTTGGCGTCCTCGAAGAGCGCCTGGAGGAATCGCAGCTTGAGCAGGTTCGGCGGCGACTTCTCCACCAACACCGGCTGCTGGAGGTTCCAGTACCGACCCCACTCGCTGACCAGCTTGTCCCGGTTGGCGTCGGTTGCGAGCGGCGAATCCTCGGTCATGTGGCTTCGCTCGTCGAAGCCGAAGCGGCCGGTGCCCCCGAACTCCCTGGCGATCGGATAGACGCTCTGCAGAAACTGTCCCTCGTTCGCGAGCGCCTCGGTCTTTCGGAATCCGCTGATCTCGTCGTGCTTCGCGATCGCGCGCGCGAGCAGGGTGGTGCCGCTGCGGTGCAGCCCGCCCACGAAGACGAAGTGGCGCTCGCTCACGGTTGCGCGATCCTACGGCCCGGGGCTACTCGCAGTAGGGCCTGCCGTCGACGCGCCGGTCGCGTTTCGCGATCCCCGCGCACCGGCGCAGCGACTGCAGTCGCCGCTCGAGCCTGGTCTGCGACTCGCTCGAGGGGCAGCTCGTTGGCAGGCCACCATGGCAGATGTTTCGGAGCTCGTGCGGGTCGTTCCGGAGGTCGTAGCGCTCCACCTGAAGCGTGGGCTCGCAGTGCCCCGTGGACGGGCTCAGGATGCGGGTGTGCTCGACGTAGATCTGACGCCTGGTCCGAACACCCGTGAAGTCGCACCTCGCGTACAGCCCCGGGCTCGGATCCCGAAACTCGGTGAGGAGCGCCCGTTGCTTCGGCCAGTGTCCGGACCCGGTCAGCAAGGGCATGAGCGAGCGCCCGTCCATCGTCCGGCATGCGCCAACCGGCGGGCATGGCCTTCCGCCCGCGAGATCCAGGATCGTCGGCGCCAGGTCGATGTTCGCCACCGGCTGCGACGATCTGGGAACCCGCGGGGCATCGTGCCGGTAACGTCTCGGAATCCGGATCGCGAGCGGCTGGTGAAGAGCCTCCTCGTACGGGAGCACCTTCCCGATCTGGACTCGGTGCTCGCCGTAGAACTGGCCGTTGTCGGAGATGTAGATGAAGACCGTGTTGCCGAGCTCGCCCGCACGCTTCACCGCGTTGAACACCGTGGCCACGCTGCGGTCGAGGCCGACCAGCGCCGCCAGCGCGCATCTCCAGTGCCCCGTGATCCTGTGGCGGTCCAGATCGGAGAGCGGTGGCAGCCGCCGCATGAACGCCGGCTTGTCGCTCATGTCCGCCTCGTTGAACGATGGCGGCGTCGGCAGCGGCGCCGTGCGGAACGCGTCCATGTCGCTGGGGTCGGGCTCGGCGTTGCGGATGTAGCCGCAGCGCCCGGGGCGGTTCATCGGCGAGACGTGGGGCGTGCGGTGGTCGATCTGGAGGTAGAAGGGCTTCGGCGACGGGGCGTAGCGGCCGATCGCCTGCACCGCCTTGCGGGTGATCACCCTCGTGACGTAGTCATCGTCCGCGGCCCCCTTGTGAACGAGGACGCCGTTGTCTGAGAGGTTGTAGTCGTAGTAGCGCCCCTCGCCGGAGATCATCGACTGCCAATCGTCCCAACCGGGCGCTACCTGGGCCGGGTCGGGCACCGCGCTCGCATAGTTGTTCAGGAACTTGCCGATGTGGATCGTGTTGTAGCCGGCCCCTTGAAGCCACACCGGAAGGACATTCGTCTTGTCGATCAGCGCGCCGTAGCCCCCGGTGCCACGGTCGTTGTTGAAGACGCCGTCGTTGTGGGCGTACTGGCCGGTGAGGAGCGACGCGCGCGAGGGACAGCACTGCGCCGTCGTCACGATGTAGTCGCTGAAGGTCGTGCCCTGGTCGACGAGCAGCCTGGTGGTCTGCGGCATCACCCTGGGCGTGAACTGGTTCGCGGTCTGATCGTCGGCCTGGATCAGGACGATGTTCGGCTTGGCCGCCGCCATGGCTCCGGGAGCCATCGCGAGCGCGGCGACGGCCGCGAGCGCAACCGCCGGGATGAGCCGGCGGGTGTCCCCGTATCGAGCGCGCGTTACTCGGCCGCGATCGCCGACAGGGCGTCCCAGAGCTCGAGGGCCGCCTCGCTCGAGGCCTGGGCCCGCCAGTCTCCGCTCGGCTTTCCGACGAGGTCGCGTTCGAAGAATGTGGATCCACCCCCTGCCTCGAGCCCCCAGCAACGAAGGGCATCGGCCACCTGCCGTTCGAGATCATAACCGCGGTCGAAGTCGATCACCGGGAAGGGGGAGCGACGGTGCTGCGCGATCAGGGCACGGTTATAGACCTCCCAGACATCCTCCCATTCGCGTGCCGAGAGGCGCGGATGGCGTCGCGGCCGCTCGGCGGCCCGGCGGGCGAGCGAACGGCGCACCGAGACGGGATTGCGGACGACGCCGATCCGCTTGAGGTCCAGTCCTCGCCAGAGGTCTGGGCACACCAGCATGCGCGGGTCCTTGACCGCCGCGGGATCACCCTGGATCGTCGCCAGGATCTCATCGCGGCGCCGAAGGTCCTCCGCGCCGACCTCCACGGCGGCTGGAGGGTTCCACCACGACCCTCCGCTTCGCGCGAGCAGGGCCTCGTGCAGCTCGTTCAGCGCGGGCAGCTCCCGGTTCCCCCGGGGGTTGAACCGGTTGCGCGTCCTGACCGGGCCGAACTCGATCCCGTGATCGGCCACGATGCCGGCGACGGCTGAGGTGCCGCTGCGGTGCATGCCCAGGATCGCGACCAGGGTCACCGAATCAGGCGCTGCCGGCTCCGCTTCGCTCGAGCGATCCCTCGGCGCGGCGAAGCCAGTCAGTGACCGGCTCGCCGAAGCGCGCCGAGAGCTCCTGCAGCTGAGGCAGGTAGAGCTCGGCCAGGTACGCCTGGAAGCGCTCCGGGATGTCGGTCGCGTACTGCCGCGATGCGTTCACCTTCCTGGAAACGCCCGCGGGGATGTGGGCCTCACTGTCCGAGATGCCGAGGAAGCGGTAGAGCCGCAGCAGCAGGTCCCGCGGATCCTGCTGGATCTCGTCGAGGAAGCCGACGAAGATCTGGTCGCGGCCGAAGCTCCGCTCCCAGATCTCGAACGTACGGACGTAGTCGGTGCGCAGCACGTGCGCTTGGCGCTTGAAATGCCGCAGGAGCTGCTTCTCGGTGATCTCGTCGGGGGAGCGTCCTCGGCGGCGAGCGAGCCCGCTGATCGCCGAGGACCAGCTGCGCTCGACCGGGTCGCGCAGGAGGTAGATGATCCGCAGATCGGGATTGACCCCGTGGACCTCTTGCACGAGTTCGGGCTTGAGGATCGAATAGGCCGGAGTGATCTCGCCGGCGATCTGGCCCGGCCCCGGCCGGAAGATGCTGCGGTACCAGCGGTGGGTCCGCGGTGGGACGAAGAAGCGGATGTCCCACGCGAGCTGGGAGAACAGCGTCTGGTCGCGCCAGCGGTCACGGTAGGTCTCTCGGGTGAGGTATCGCCGAGCCCGCTTTCGCAGATGTCGCCGGTAAAAGGGGCCGCGAGGATCCCCGCGCTGGCGCGCATCGAAGTAGTGGATCTCCTTGACGGGCGTCAGCCAGATCTGGGGGTGCTTCTTGAGGTTGGCGTGAAGCCAGGTCGTGCCCGCCCGTGGGGCCCCGATCCCGAGGAAGGTCGGGAGCTTTGTCTCATGTCCTCGCCGGATCATCTCGTTCGCGCGAGCATCGTAGCCCCGGCCCCGGGATAACCTCCTCCGTCCGATGATCCACATCGCCACCGTCCACTGGGCGTACGACCGCTGGATCGACGTTCAGCTCTCCTACTTCGAGCGCAACATCGACGAGCCCTACCGCGTGTACGCGTGGCTGGACAAGGGCATGATGGAGCACGCTCCCAAGTTCTTCTACGCGACCGACGTCCCCATGAAGGAGCACGAGCGCAAGCTGACGCTGCTCGGCGACCTCATGGCGCACGCCGCCGAGCCCGACGACATGCTCGTCTTCATCGACGGCGACGCCTTCCCAATCGCCCCGATGGTCCCCTTCCTTCGCGAGCAGCTGGATTCCTATCCCCTGGTGGCGGTGCGTCGCGACGAGAACAACGGCGACCCGCAGCCGCACCCGTCCTTCTGCGCCACGACCGCGCGGTTCTGGCTCGAGCTTCCCGGCGACTGGCGCCGCGGCTACAAATGGGAGAACCGGCAGGGGGCCAGGGTCACCGACGTCGGCGGCAACATGCTCGGGCTGCTCGAGGAGAAGGGGATGGACTGGTACCCCCTCCTGCGAACGAACCAGGTCAACCCGCATCCCCTCCAATTCGGCGTCTACGGCGACCTCATCTACCACCACGGCGGCGGCTTCCGGAAGACCGCGGGCGGGCGGGTCTCGTGGATGCCGCATCGCGAGGCCCTGCGGAAGGGAAGCCTGCGGGGATGGCTCGCGGCGCGCCTTCCCCGCCGCGGAAGGCTGGGCTATCTGCGGCGCAGGATCGATCCGGTCCGCCGTTACCGTCGAGAGCTGGCCGAGCAACTCGCCGTGATCAACGACCGGGTCTTCGAGCTGATCAAAAGCGACGACCAGTTCTACCGGCAGCTGCTCGAGCCGGGGCGGGGCGGCGAGCTGGCCGAGCTGCAGATGCCATCGCTGGACGGAGCTCCGAAGGGCCAGATCCCCGCCACGGGAGGGGACCGGGCTAGGCGGTGAGCGCCTCGCGCGCGGCGCCGGTCACGTAGGCGACGGCGGATTCGAACAGGCGGAGGCCGTCCTCGGATCCGCCAACGGGATCGACGGCGTGTTCCGGGTGGGGCATCAGCCCCACGACGGTGCCGGCTTCGTTTGCGATCCCGGCGATATCGCGCACCGAGCCATTGGGATTGTGGCCGGGTGCGTAGCGGAGCACGACGCCGCCGCGCGCCTCCAGCCGATCGAGGTTTTCCCGCGGGGCGAAGTAGCGGCCGGTCTGGTGCTTGACAGGGACCGAGAGCCGGTCGTCTGGCTTGCACTCGCCCGTGAACGCCGTCTCGACATTCTCGACCACCAAGTCCACCTGACGGCAGGTGAAGCGAAGTGAGTCGTTGGTCAGCAGCGCTCCGGGGAGGAGACGTGACTCGCACAGGACCTGGAAGCCGTTGCAGATCCCGAGCACCGGGCCGCCCTCCTCCGCGTGCCTGGCCACAGCCTGCATCGCGGGCGCGAAGCGTGCGATCGCTCCGGCGCGCAGGTAGTCGCCGTAGGAGAACCCTCCGGGCACGACGACCACGTCGATGTCTCGGAGGTCACTCTCCGCGTGCCAGATCATGCGCGCGTCGGCCACTCGGCGGCACGCCGACAGCGCGTCGCGGTCGTCGCACGATCCCGGGAACTGGACGACACCGAACCTCACCTCGCCACCTCGATCTCGTAGTCCTCGATCAGCGGGTTGGCCAGGAGCTTCTCGCAGAGCTCCTCGAGCCGGTCGGGGTCGTCGGTGTCCAGCTCTACCAGGCGTCCGACGCTCACATGTGAGACGCCATCGAATCCCAGTGCGGGGAGGGCGCGTTCCACGGCCTTTCCCTGTGGGTCGAGGATGCCCGCCTTGGGCCTGATCAGCACCTTCGCGCGCACAGGGTGAGCGTAGTGACCGATGCGGCGCTACCGGGTCGACGAGGCGAGCGCGCCAGCGGCGCGGAGCTGGGCCTCCAAGCCCGTCCGCAGGCCGGTCCGCGGCGCCCAGCCGAGCTCGGAGCGGATCCGGATCGTGTCGGCAAGCGTCCGCCGGACGTCCCCGGGGGCGCGCTCTCCATGGCGGACATTGGGCGGGCGTCCCGCAAGCTCCTCGACCAGGGCGACGACCTCCGCGAGCGTGGCCTCGCTGCCCCCGCCGACGTTGTAGACGGCCCCGGCCGGCGCCTCGCGCATCGCCGCGAGGGTCGCGGCGACCGCGTCGGCGACGAAGGTGAAGTCGCGGGACTGGCTCCCGTCCCCATAGACCTCGAACTCGCCTTCCTCGAGGGCCGCGACGAGACGCGCGAACGCCATGTCGGGGCGCTGCCGCGGACCGTAGACCGTGAAATATCGGAGACAGACATGTTCGAGGCCGGAGTCGCGCGCGTGAGCGGCCAGGAGATGCTCGCAGGCGAGCTTGGTCACGCCATACGGCGAGATCGGAGACGGCGGCGTGTCCTCGGGTGTCGGATATGCGAGCGCGTCGCCGTAGATCGAGGACGACGAGGCGAATACCACGCGGATTTCACGCGGTCCTGCCGCCTCGGCCACCGTGTGCGTCCCGAGAATGTTGTCGGCCACGTACGAGTCGAAGCCTGCGCCCCAACTGGCACGGACGCCGGGCCGGGCGGCGAGGTGGAAGATCCCGGCGAGCCCCTCGAGCGCGTGATCCGGGAGGTTCGCCGCGGCCAGGTCCTGCTCCAGGAGCGTGAACGATGGGTGCTCGCGAGCGGCGGACAGGGTCGACTCTTTCGTCGGCCGGTCGTAGTAGTCCGTGAAGCCGTCGACGCCGACCACCTCGCAGCCCCCCTCCAGGAGCGCGTCGGTGAGAGTCGAGCCGATGAACCCGGCGCAGCCGGTTACGAGGTACCGCGGCACCGGGGGAACTTAGCGAGCGGACTACCGGCCCAGCATCGCTCCGGCCCGCTTCCGGAGCTTGCGCCCCCGGCGGCGCATGCGGTACCCGAAACGGTCTCGCTCGGCCCTGAGCTCCTGGCGAACCTGTTTCCGCTTGCTGATGTTGCGCTCGAGCCGCGTCTGGTAGCGCCCGATCCGCACGTTCTTCTTTTCGATCCGGCGTCGCGCGCGCTTGAGCAGCTTGCGGGCCTGGTCGCGCTGGCCGGCGGTCTCCTCGAGGTTTGATTGCAGCGATTCGATCCGCTCGCGATTCCGGTCACGCTGGAGGCCGGTCCACCGTGACGTCCGGCCCAGGAGCTGCATCGCATCGAACTCGAGCTGCGCGCGCTCGCCGGCGGCCTCATCCGGGCTCGCCTCGACGCGCACGGCGCCGGGCTCCCTTTCCGTGAGCGGGTCCGGGCACTGGGGCAGAAGGCGGGCGAAACGCTCGTCGCGAACGAGCCGCCCCGCCGAGATGCCCTGCGCCACGTCCTCCTCGTCGAGGACGAGATCGGAGTAGAGCTCCTCGAGGCGTCCCTGCTCGTAGAGCTCACGCAGGCGCTTGAAGCGACCCCAGTCCGGATAGTGGCCCTCGAAGATCGCGACCTCGGTGCGCCGCTTGAACTGGTCGAACGACCGGACGGGGAAGTGGAGGATGCGCACCGGCCAGGTCGGGGCCCAGACCAGCTGCGTCTCGTCCTGGACCTGTTGATCGTCGGATGCACCGGCCTCGCGAACCGAGCGGTGAACGGCACGGCCCGGCGGGCGGAGCACCGACGCCAGGTCGCCGTCGGGCCCCTCGACCGCCACGTCATGGGCCCCCCGGTCCAGGCTGACCACGTTCGGGAGCGCACGATGTGCGACCTTCGGCTGCAGCCGCGAGCGCGCCTCGCGGATCGTCAGCCGCTCGGCGAAGCCCCCGGGACCATCCGGACGGCCCATGAACTCCACGCGCGGCGCGACCACGACGCCGTAGGGATCTGGGATAGCGGCGAGCGCGCCCTGGAGCGAGCCCTCGACCGGCAGCCAGAACTCGTCCGCATCGGCGTGGATGACCCAGTCCGCATCGAGCTCGTCAGCCGCCATGCGCGCCATCTGGGTGAGCCAGCCGGCCCCGCGGATCCGGTAGTCGGTCCCGGGCTCGGAGATCGCCGTCGCGAGCCCGGCATCGACATAGCGACGCAGGATCTCGGGCGTCTCATCGGTCGACCCGTTGTCGGTGACGATGAAGTGCGCGACGCCGAGCGCGTGGTGGAAGCGGAGGTTCGCTTCGATCACGTCGCCCTCGTCCCGCACCTTGAGCGCCATCACGAGCCTGGGGTCCCTCTCTGGGGGTCTCGCGTCGGCCAAGGGACCGGGCATTGTAGGTCAGCATCCAAGGGCCGAGCTGGTCAGCGAGCCGGTCCCCGGCCACGGAACTGCTAGGAATCCGGCGGTGAAGCTGGTCATGACGCTCCTGGTCCGCGACGAGCAGGACATCATCGGCGAGCACCTCGACTTCCACCTCGCGCAAGGCGTGAACCAGGTGATCGTCACCGACAACGGCTCCGAGGATGCGACCCTCGACATCCTCCGCGAGTACGAGACGCGGGGCGAGGTGAGCGTCATTCACGAGCCGAGCGACGACTACTCGCAGGGCAGGTGGGTTACCCGCATGGCGCGCATGGCAGCCGCCGACCTGGGCGCCGACTGGGTCATCAACAGCGACGCCGACGAGTTCTGGTGGCCCCGCTCCGGGACCCTCGAGACCACGTTCCGAGCACTGGACGACCGCGTCGGCCTCGTCGTCGCGCGCCGAACGAACTTCGTCCCGCAGCCGGAGGACGACCGCCCCTTCTGGGAGCGGATGACGGCCCGCGAGCGCGAGTCGCTCAACCCGGTCGGCAAGCCGCTGCCCCCGAAGCTGGCCCATCGCGCCCATCCGGAGATCGAGGTGGTGCAGGGAAACCACCGCGTGCGCGGGCCGGAGCTGGGTGAGCGTCTGGACGACGGCTCGATCGAGATCCTGCACTTCCCCATGCGCTCGTACGCCCAGTTCGAGAACAAGATCGTCAAGGGTGGTGCGGCGTACGCCCGAAACCGCGAGCTGCCGGAGAAGATCGGGCGCACCTGGCGACGCCTGTACGAGGTCTGGCAGCGGGGCGAGCTCCCCGCGCACTACGCGGAGAGCGTGGTCTCGGACGCGGGCCGGCAGGACCTGATCGAGGACACGCGGCTGCGGGACTATCTGCGCGACCAGCGGTTGGGCGCCGCGGCGAGCGAGTAGGGGCGGCTATTCGGAGGTGTCCTGCTGGGGCGCCGGCACAGAGGACGTGAGCTCCCGTTCGGCCTTTCGGTGGCGCAGTCGACGCACGCGCTTGAGCAGCCGCCGCCCGAGGGTTCGGTTCAGCTTGTCCCGCACCTCGTCCAGCGTCCAGCGGAGCTGGTCGAGCCGCTCTCGTGACCGGTCGAGCTGGAGCATCGTGAAGCGCTGTGTGCGGCTCATGAGCCGCATCGAGTCGTATTCGACCTCGGCCCGCTCGCGTTCCAGGGCATTCGGGTCGGGCTCGACCCGCACCGATCCGGGTTCGGCGCCGCCGAGGGGATCGGGGCACTGCGGCAGCAGCCTCGCGAAGCGCTCGTCGCGCACCAGCTCGCCGTCGCGGATGCTCTCCTCGACCTGCGAGTCGTCCCACGCGAGCTCCGCGTACAGCTCGTCGAGCCGGCCCTGCTCGTAGTGGTATCGCAGGCGCCGAAAGCGCCCCGTGTCCCGCCAGCCGCCGTGGCGAAGGAAGATCTCGGTGCGCTTGCGGAACTGCTCGAACGACCGCACCGGGAAGTGGAAGATCCGAAGCGGATGAGTTGGCGCCCAGACCAACAGGATCTCCCCGCGATCGCCGTCCTCCTCCTCCCCCTTCGCGCGCGTGCCGCGATGAATGATGCGCCCGGGCGGTCGCATCCCCGCCCAGAGATCGCGCTCGGGTCCCACGGACACCACCTCATGCGTCTGGTTGATCACGACCGCGTCCGGATCGCCCCGGTGCGCGGCCTTGGGCTGCAGGTTCCCTAGCGCCTCGCGATAGATCATGCGCTCCACCCACGAGCCGGGCCCGTCGGGTCGCGCGACGAACTCCGCTCGGGGCGCGACCACGGAGCCGTACTGCTCCGGGATCGCCTCGAACGCCTCCTTCAGGTTCCCCTGAACCGGCCACCAGAGCTCGTCGGCGTCGTCGTGGAAGATCCAGTCGGCCTCGAACTCGGTCGCCGCGAGCCTGGCCATTCGCGTCGTCCAATCCTCCTCGTTGTCCCGCAGGTTGCTGGTCTCGATGCGGATGACGTGGGCCAGGCCCGCCCTCGCGTAGCGCTCGAGGATCTCGGACGTCCCGTCCACAGACCCGTTGTCGGTGACGACGAAGAAGTCGACGCCCAGGGCCCGGTGGTAGCGCAGGTTGTCCTCGAGGACGTCGGCCTCGTCGCGCACCTTCAGGGTCATCACGAGCCGCATCGCGCCCTCGCGCCAGCCGTCAGGTTCAGCCGGTTCCGACGGGCGCTGCGGCTCCCGCACCCCGGCGCGGGGAGCCCACGCCGGGCCACAGCGACAGGTCGATCCCGGGACAGAGCTCGGCGAGCCGAAGCGAGTCCTCGCGGTAGCGCTCGGCGACCTCCTCGCCGACCGCGGGCTGCAGCCCCGGGGTCTGGCGCCCCGCCTGCCTGTGCTCCATCAGCCGCTCCGGAAACGCCTCCGGCGGATCCATGCCGAGGAAGCGGCAGGTGCGCTCCATCTCGGGGACCGGATCGCCGACGCACCGCTCGAACTGGAGCACGAGAACCTGCTCCCGCGGGAAGAGATCGAACACGCGGCGGAGCTGCTCGAAGTAGAAGCCGCGCCAGAGCGCGTCGTTCACCTGTGGGAGCAGCACCCGCGACCCGCGCTCCTCCGCCTTCCGCTGCAGCCGCGCGATCGCCGAGCGGTATCGGGCGACCGGGTCGCGCAGCATGACCAGCAGGCGCGCGTCCGGCGCGGCCTTGCGCAGGAGGCGGATCGCCCAGTGGTCCGCCATGTAGCGGGGAGTCCACTCGCCGACGATCTGCCCGGGCGGCCTGGGGAAGAGCGAGGCATACTCGGCCGCGATGTCGTCGGGCTCGTCCCCGCGCCAGTAGCGGTCGAAGTAATGGACCTCCTTGCCGAGCGGCGAGCGCTGGATGCCGGGGTTGCGGCGGACGGAGTCGTACCACCAGCTCGTCCCGCAGCGCTGGGCGCCGATCCCCACGTAGTCCGGTGGACCCGTGGTCCAGCCCTCGGGCACGTCGGGAACCTGGAGCGGCGCATCCCATGGTTGGTACATCGGCTTGGCCAAGGCGGGGAAAGGGTAGTGGTCGCCGTCCGATGCGCGCGGGCGCTCTCCGACGGCCTGCTTGAATAGTGCGCCGCATGGCCCTCGAATCGGTCAAGCGAGCGCTCCGCCGCCGCCGGCGGACGACCGACCGGCCGCCGGCTCCGTTTGTCGCTGGTGTGTCGCGCTCCGGTACGACGCTGCTGCGGCTGATGCTCGACGCGCACCCGGATCTGACGATCCCGGCAGAGACTCACTTCGTCCCGATGGTCGCCAACGTCTGCGACGAGTTGATCGAGGAGGGCGCCTCCAGCGAGGTCATCCGCGAGCGGGCCCTCGAGACGATGACTGGCCACCCGCGGTGGGGCGATTTCCTGCTCGACCCGGAGGATGTCCGAGCGCGGATGGAGCAGTACGACCCGATCACCACGGGCGACGCTATTCGCGCGTTCTACGAGGAGGCGGCGGCACAGCAGGGCAAGCCGCGGTGGGGAGACAAGTCGCCTCCGTACACCTACAAGGCCCCCCGGATCCAGGCCGCGCTGCCGGAGGCTCACTTCATCCACATCATCCGCGACGGTCGCGACGTGGCGCTCTCTCTCAGCGAGGTGAGTTGGGGCACCGACGACATCACCGAGGCCGCGAAGAAGTGGGTGAAGGAGCTCCGGAAGGCCCGGAGGCGATCGAAGCAGCTCGCGAGAGGCACCTACATGGAGTGTCACTACGAGGAGCTCGTGAGCGATCCCGAGCCGGTGCTGCGACGCATCGTCGAGCACGTCGACCTGCCGTGGAGCGACCAGATGCTCGAGTACCCGAAGCACGCGCAGGAGCGAATGCGCGGCGAGATGGAGCGGACGTTGAAGCCGCTCGGCGGCGGCACCATCACCGCCGAGGAGCGGACGCGCCAGCACCAGCTCCTGTTCGAGCCCCCGAGCCCCAGCCGCGCGAGCCGGTGGCGGACCGACATGTCACCCGAGAACCGCCGGGCGTTCGAGGAGGTCGCCGGCCCGCTGCTGAAGAAGCTCGGCTACGAGGTCGAGTCCTAGACCCGCCGGGTTCAGTCGAGGCTGCGGCCGGTGATGCGCTCGTAGGCCTCGAGGTACTTCGCGCGGCTGTTGGCGACCACCTCGTCGGGCAGCTCTGGCGCCGGGGGCTTGTGGTCCCAGCCGATCTCGTCGAGCCAGTCGCGCAGGTACTGCTTGTCGAACGAGGCCTGCGAGCGCCCCGGCTCGTACTCGTCCGCGGGCCAGAAGCGCGAGGAGTCGGGCGTGAAGACCTCGTCGCCGAGCACGACCTCGGCGCCGGATGAGGAGCCGAACTCGAACTTCGTGTCCGCGAGGATGATCCCGCGCGACTCCGCGTGAGCGGCGGCGTGGGAGTAGAGCTCGATCGAGACCCGCCGGAGCTCCTCCATCAGCGGGCGATCGCCGATGATCTCCGCGGCGCGGTCGAAGTCGATGTTCTCGTCGTGCTCGCCGATCTCGGCCTTCGTCGCGGGAGTGAAGATCGGGTCGGGGAGCCGCGCGGATTCCGTCAGTCCCTCGGGCAGCTGGATGCCGCACACGGCGCCGGTCCCCTGGTACTCACGCCACCCGGAGCCCGACAGGTAGCCCCGGACGACGCACTCGACCGGATACATGCTCAGCTGCCGCACCCGGATCGCCCGGCCGGCAACCTCCTCGGGGACGTCCTCGGAGACGTAGTGGTTGGGGCAGATGTCCGCGGTGCTGTCGAACCAGAACAGCGACATCTGCGTCAGCACCCGCCCCTTGTCGGGTATGAGCGTGGGCATGATCACGTCGTACGCCGAGATGCGGTCGGAGGCCACCATGAGGAGGTCCCCGTCGACCTCGTACATCTCGCGGACCTTGCCGGTCGAATGGAGCTTGAGGTCGGCGAGCGTCGCGGTGGTCACGAGGCGCGATGCTAACAATGAAACAACCAACAGCACCAGCCAGTTTCGGGGCTAAAGCCCCTCACCCACGCACCAGGAACCGAAAGGAGGAGGCGATGAGGGAGATCGGACCCGGCGTCCATCACTGGAAGGCGCGCCACCCGAGGATCCAGGTCGAGGTGAGCTCGTACTACGTCGAGCCGGCGGCGACGCTCGTGGACCCGCTCGAGCCGTCCGAGGGCATCGAGTGGTTCGAGTCCCGGACGAAGCCCGAGCGGGTGGTTCTCACGAACCGGCACCACTACCGCCACAGCGACCGCTTCGCCGAGGCGTTCGGCTGCCCGGTGCTCTGCAACGAGAGGGGCCTCCACGAGTTCGACGATGGGCGCGAGGTGGAGGGCTTCGCGTTCGGGGACGCCGTCGCCGAGGGCATCACCGCCCTCGAGGTGGGCGTGCTCTGCCCGGAGGAGACGGCACTCCACATCGAGGTCGGCGATGGCTTCATCGCCCTGGCCGACTCGCTCACCAACTATGAGGAGCTCGGCTTCGTCTCGGACAGCCTGCTGGGCGACGACCCGGAGGCGATCAAGAGGGGGCTTACCGAATCATTCCGCCGGCTTTTGGACCTCGAATTCGACGGGCTGCTCCTGGCTCACGGCGATCCGATCGTGCCGGGCGGAAAGCGCGCGATCAGGCGGTTCGTCGAGTCCGGCGAGAGATGACTTTGTCTGCCGTGGCCTGACAAAGCCGCCTGTCAACACCTCGTCTATACCCGGGGTGGGTATAGTGAGGACATGGATCAGAACGCCAGTCCAGGCTACATCGACGACAAGGCCTCGCTCGAACGGCGGCTCGCGCGGATCGAGGGGCAGGTGCGCGGCCTGCGGCGGATGGTGGACGAGGAGGCCTACTGCATCGACGTCCTCACGCAGATCTCCGCGGTCGAGCGGGCGCTCGACGGGGTGGCGCTGAAGCTGCTCTCCGACCACACCGACCACTGCGTCCGCGAGGCAGTCGCGGAGGGCGGTGCCGAGGCCGACGAGAAGGTCGACGAGCTGATGGCGGCCGTCGAGCGCTTCGCCCGCACCCGCTGACGTGGCGGACGAAGCGACCGCGGAGCATCCCGCCGGCGGGGCGGGATCGGTCGCCGCCACGGCAAACGGCCTGCCGCCTGGGCCTCGGATGCCCGCGGCGCTTCAGACCTTCGGCGTCGTCGCCCGTCCGGTTCCGTTCTTCGAGTCCTGCCGGCGCCGGTTCGGGGAGACGTTCTCGCTGCGGGTGCTGCGCGCGGGCGAGCTGGTCTTCATCTCCGACCCGCCATCCCTCAAGCGCCTGTTCGCCGCCGATCGCCGCAACACGATCGCTCCGGGCCGCAACGTCGTGCTGAAGCCGCTGCTCGGCGACCACTCGCTCCTCCTGCAGGAGGGCGACGAACATCTGCGGCGGCGCAAGCTCATGCTGCCGCCGTTCCATGGCGAGCGCATGCGCGCGTACGAGGCCGTGATGGCGGCGGCCGCGAATCGCGCCGTCGACGCCTGGCCGGTGGGACGTGCTTTTCGCCTCCACCCGAGCATGCAGGCGATAACGCTCGACGTGATCCTGACTGCGGTCTTCGGCGTCGAGGACGACGCTCGCCGCGAAGCGCTACGCGAGCGTTTGATCGAGATCCTCGCGACCACCCGCTCCCCGCTCGCCATCGGGATGACGATCGACCGGATGCAAGCCCTGCCGCGCTTTCGACGCGTCGCCCGAATGATCGCCGAGGTCAACGAGATCCTGTTCGCCCAGATCACCGAGCGTCGAGATGATCCCGCGCTCGGGCATCGCAAGGACATCCTGTCCATGCTCGTCGCGGCGCGGTTCGAGGATGGTTCGGCGATGAGCGACCGCGAGGTTCGCGACCAGCTCATGACGCTGCTCCTCGCCGGACACGAGACGACGGCCACGGGGCTGGCGTGGGCGTTCGACCTCCTCTTTCGTGCTCCCGACAAGCTGAATTGCCTGAGCACCGAGGTCGCCGCGAACGACGGCCACGAGTATCTCGACGCGGTCATCAAGGAGACGCTCCGCGTCCGGCCGGTGGTGCCATTCGTCGGGAGGGAGCTCAGGGAGCCGTCGGAGCTGGGCGGCTACGACCTCCCCGCCGGAACGAACGTGATGCCGGCGATCCATCTGGCACACACCCGCCCGGATATCTACCCGCGGCCGTACGAGTTCCGGCCCGAGCGGTTCCTCGAGGACCATCCCGACACCTTCGCGTGGATCCCGTTCGGGGGTGGGACGCGTCGCTGCATCGGCGCGGCGTTCGCCGAGTTCGAGATGCGAGTCGTCCTGGCGACGATCCTGCGGCGCGCGACACTGCGGCCCGCGAGCGATCGGCCCGAGCGGATCGTGCGCCGCAACGTGACGCTCTCCCCGCGCCGCGGTACGCCCGCGGTCCTGGTCGAGCGCCGCTAGCGGTTTCACCACCCGCGATTTGCCGGATTGGTTGCCATCTAGAGGACGCCGGCAACCGTGGCTAGCCGTTGGTGCGAAGAGCCTCCAAGCGCTCGAAGATCGTCGGGAGGTGCTCGAGGTACGCACCGGGGTCTAAGACAGAGTCGAGATCCAGGTCGGGCGCCCGCTGAGAAAGGAGCTCGCGGAAGCTCGTCCCGTCATCCCACGCCGTCTGCGCAGCCTCCTGGACGATCCGGTAGGCGGCGTCGCGATCCATCCCCGCCGCAACGAGGGCGGTCAGCGCCCGCTGGCTGTACAGCGCGCCATGGGTGAGCTCGAGGTTTGCGCGCATCCGTTCGGCGTGGACGGTCATCCCGGAGGCGAGCCGCGCACCGAGGTGCTGCACGTAGTCGATGAGGATCGTGGCGTCCGGGAGGACCACCCGCTCGGCGCCCGAGTGTGAGATGTCGCGCTCGTGCCAAAGGGCGACGTTCTCATAGCCGGTGTGCGCGTATCCGCGCAGGACCCGAGCGAGCCCCGTGATCCGCTCAGCGACGATCGGGTTCCGCTTGTGGGGCATCGCCGAGGAGCCCTTCTGCGCGGCGCCGAAGGGCTCCTCCACCTCCCTCACCTCCGTCCGCTGGAGGTTGCGGACCTCGGTCGCGAACCGCTCCAGGCCCGCGCCCCCAAGCGCGATCGCACCGAGGAGCTCTGCGTGTCGGTCCCGCGGGACCACCTGGGTCGAGACGTCCTCGGGCCGGAGCCCCAATGCCTCCATGACACGCTCCTCGATCCGCGGCGGCACCGACGCGTACGTGCCGACGGCGCCTGAGAGCTTGCCCACGCGCACGCCCTCGAACGCTTGCTCGAGGCGCCGGAGGTTTCGCTCGGCCTCGAACGCGAAGCCGGCGAGCCGCAGTCCGAAGGTGGTCGGCTCGGCGTGGACGCCATGGGTGCGGCCGACGGTCATCGTCTCGCGGTGCTCGAGTGCCCGGTCGATCAGGGCATCGCGGTAGGCCGCGGCACCGCCAAGGGCGATCTCGCCCGCGTCGCGAAGCTGGAGCGCCAGGGCGGTGTCGAGCACGTCGGAGGAGGTGAGCCCGTAGTGGATCCATCGCCCGGCTTCCCCGACCTGTGCGGAGACGACGTCCACGAACGCGGCGACATCGTGCCCGGTGGTCCGCTCCCGCTCGTTGACGGCCTCGACCGTGAACGAGGCGCGTCCCCTGCACTCGCGGGCCGCCTCCGGCGGGACGACGCCCTCCGCCGCCCACGCGTCCGTCGCCGCCAGCTCGACCTCGAGCCAGCGCTGCATGCGGCGCTCGGCC
The DNA here is from genome assembly GCA_036265555.1 of Solirubrobacterales bacterium. GTDB lineage: Bacteria > Actinomycetota > Thermoleophilia > Solirubrobacterales > 70-9 > AC-56. Next base: position 14,066 of record DATAOX010000024.1, on the reverse strand, counting down.
GTCCAGACCGCGCCGATCTCCGGGCGCGTGTAGCGCTCGATCACGCGTTGATTATGCGGACGGCGAGCAACCCCGCGTTCTTCGCGCCGTCGATCGCGACCGACCCGACGGGCACGCCCGGCGGCATCTGAACCGCGGAGAGCAGCGCATCGAGGCCACCCAGCGTCTTACCCGACAGCGGGACTCCGAGCACCGGGAGATCGGTGTGGGCGGCCGCGACACCCGGCAGCGCGGCGGACATGCCCGCGCCGGCGATGATGACCCTGAGTCCCCGCATGCGCGCCGCATGGCAGTACTCCCGCACCTTCTCGGGATCGCGGTGAGCGCTCATCACGCGAACCTCGTAGCGGATCCCGCGCTCCTGCAGCGCCGCGCCCGCCGGCTGCATCTTCGACTTGTCGTTCTTGGAGCCCATGATGATCCCGACCAGCGGGGCGTCGACCTCGATCTCCTCGAAGACGGCCTCCACCTCGGGCATGGGCTCCACCGCGGCCGTCTCGGACTCGGCGGGCTGAGTGCCCTCGGGGTCCGCGATCTCCATCGTCCTCTCCTTTGGCTAGGCGCCGACCCGGGAGACGGCCCGCTCGGCGATGTCCGTGCGCATCTGCATCCCCGCGAACGAAATCATGTTCGCGGCCTCGTATGCGCGATCGCGTGCCTCGGTTGGGGATGCTCCGAGCGCGGTGACGTTCAGGACGCGCCCGCCTGCGGTGACGATGTCCCCGTTCCTTCGCGCGGTTCCGGCGTGAATCACCTCGACGTCCCGCATCCGAGCCGCGTCCTCGAGACCAGCGATCACGTCCCCCTTGGAGGAGGACTCGGGGTAACCGGCGGACGCCAGGACCACGGTCACCGCCCACCGGTCGTCGAAATCCGCGACCGTTCCGGCGAGGCCACCCGGTTCCCGTGCCGACCGGCACAGATCCAGCAGGCTCGACCGCAGGCGGGGCAGAACCGCCTGGGTCTCGGGGTCGCCGAACCGGCAGTTGAACTCCAGGACCTTCGGCCCGGCGTCGGTGATCATCAGACCCGCGTACAGGACGCCGGAGTACGGCGTACCCCGCCGGCGCATGAGGTCCACCACGGGCTGGTGCACCGCCGCGACGATCTCGTCGGTGCGCTCGCGATCGAATCCCGGCACCGGCGAATAGCTCCCCATGCCGCCGGTGTTCGCCCCCCGGTCGCCGTCGAAGATGCGCTTGTAGTCCTGGGCGGGAGCGAGCGGGGACACGTTCTCGCCGTCACAGACGGCGAGGAGCGAGAGCTCCTCACCCTCCAGGTGCTCCTCCAGCACCACCTCGGTCGTCCCGAACCGGCGCTCGACGAAGAAGACGTCCGTGGCCTGCCGGGCCTCGGCCTCGGATTGGGCGATGATCACGCCCTTGCCCGCCGCGAGGCCGTCGGCCTTGAGCACCGCCGGATACGGCGCGCACGCGAGGTGATCCCGCGCCTCCTCGCGGGACCGCAGCACCGTGTGCGCGGCGGTGGGAACCCCCGCCGCCGCCATCAACTCCTTGGCGTGGATCTTCGAACCCTCGATCCGCGCCGCCTCGGCCCGGGGGCCGAACGCGGCGATCCCGCTGGCTTCGAGCGAGTCCACCAGACCGGCGACGAGCGGCGCCTCCGGCCCCACGACGACCAGGTCGATGCTCTGGGCGACCGCGACGTCGACGATCCCACGAACGTCATCCGCGCTGACCTCCAGGCAGCGGGCGTCCATGGCGATCCCGGCGTTGCCGGGCGCGCAGAGCAGGTCGGTTCGCCCGTGGGCGCGGGCCAGCGCCCGCACGATCGCGTGCTCGCGCCCGCCGCCGCCGACGACCAGGACGCGCATCGGACGCTCCGCGTTCGGCTACAGGACCTTGGTGAATTCCTCGGCGGGAATCGCGGCCATGGTCTCGTTCGTCGTCGTCCCGCGCGAGCCGAGCTCGATCGACACCTTCGCCATCGCGCGCTCGTCGGGCGCCTCGACGACGCTCACGAAGTCGTACTCGCCGAGCGTCGCCCACTGGTTCAGAACCTTCACGCCCAGCTGCTCGACCTCGCGGTTCACCTCTTGAACCCGCCCCGGGTTGTCCTTCAGCGTCTTCACCCCGTTCGACGTGAGTTTCGTCAGCATGATGAAAACGGCCATGTCTCCTCCTCCGTCATGATCACGCGGCGCGCGCGGCTGCGAGCCTGTCCGGTGCCGGAGCCTACCTTCGTTTACCCTCGACGGACGGGGTAAGGGGAACCTACGTGAGGAGACTGGAGCCGCTCAGGCTGACGCCTTGGACGCTGCCGCTGATCGTCCTTGCGATTGCGGTCCCGATCGTCGTCGCCTTCAGGTTCGGCGGGCCTCCCGGCGGCCTCGCCGTCGGCGCGGCGGCGGCGGCCGTCATCCTCGTGGTTGCGGCGCGCGCCCGTTTCGACGAGCCGATCGAGGTCGCCTCCGCCCCCGCGGATCACTTTGCGATGCTCGTCGTCCTGGAGAGGCCGCTCGAGGATCCCCCCTTGGCCAGTGCGATCGAGGAGATCGCAAACGCCGGCGCCAAGACGACGAGGTCCGGCGCCGGCCGGCGGCCGGAGATCCTGCTCCTGGCGCCGGCGACCAACACCGCGGTGGCCCATTGGCTATCCGACCTGAGGCATGCGCGCTTCGATGCCCAGCGCCGGCTCACGCTGTCGCTGGCGACACTCGCAGCGGCGGATGTGGACGCCCGCGGCGCCGTCGGGGACTCAGACCCGGTTCAGGCCGTGGAGGACACCCTGCGCACGTTCGGCGCCCAGGAGGTCGTATTCGTGACGCCGTCGGGACGCGCCAAGGACGTCGAGCAGGTCCGACGCCGCCTCGACCGCCCGGTGCGGGTGCTGGAGGCGTCCGAAAAGGCCGCCGATCCATCGCGGTTGTCCGGTTAGGCGCGATGTAGCGAACGAGCCCGACGATCTCGGGGTCAAGCTGCGGCGGCCTCGACCGGCTCCGCCGCCCGCTCGAACACGAGCTCGCCCTCGGCGGCCTCGACCCGGACGGCGTCCCCCTCGCGGAACTCGCCCTCCAGCAGCTTGAGCGCCAGCCTGTCGATGAGCTGCTTCTGGATCACCCGCTTCAGCGGCCGGGCGCCGTAGGTCGGGTCGTAGCCGAGGTTCCCGAGCAGCGTCCTGGCGTCGCCGGTCAGCTCGATCTCGATCCCCTTCTCGTGCAGACGGCCGGCGAGCTCGGCCACCTGGAGGTCGACGATGCGCCCGAGGTCGTCCCTGCTGAGGCGGTGAAAGATCACGCTGTCGTCGATCCGGTTCAGGAACTCGGGCTTGAACGTCGTCTGCAGGATCTCCTCGATCCGCTCCCGGATGCGCTCGTCGATCGCCTCGCCGGCGATCTCCTGGGAGCCGACGTTCGAAGTCATGATCAGAATCGTGTTGGTGAAGCCGATGGTTCGTCCCTGCCCGTCGGTCAGCCGCCCCTCGTCCATGATCTGAAGCAGGACGTTGAAGACATCCGGGTGGGCCTTCTCGATCTCGTCGAGCAGCACCACGGCGTAAGGACGCCGCCGCACGGCCTCGGTCAGCTGCCCACCCTCCTCGTAGCCGACATAGCCCGGCGGTGCCCCGATGAGCCGGGCGACCGTGTGCTTCTCCATGTACTCGGACATGTCCAGGCGAACGATCGCCTGCTCCGTGTCGAACATGAACTCCGCGAGCGCGCGAGCGAGCTCGGTCTTCCCGACGCCGGTGGGGCCGAGGAACAGGAAGACGCCGATCGGCCGGTTGGGATCGGCCAGCCCCGCCCGCGACCGCCGCAGCGCATTCGAGACCACCTCGACCGCCTCGTCCTGGCCGACGACCCGCTCGTGTAGCCGCTCCTCCATGTGGATCAGCTTCTCGACCTCGCCCTCCATCAAGCGCGATACGGGGATCCCCGTCCACTTGGACACGACCTGGGCCACGTCCTCCTCGGTGACCTCCTCGGTCAGCATCGAGCCGCCCGCGCTGTGGAGCTCCCCCAGGCGCGCCTCCTGCTCGGCGACGACCTTCTCGAGCTCCGGGATCTCGCCATATCGAAGCTGGGCGGCGCGCTCCAGGTCCGCGTCGCGCTCCGCCCGTTCGGCCTCGCGGTTCGCCTCCTCGAGTCGCGCCTTCGCCTCCTTGATCGCCTCGATCGCACCCTTCTCGTTCTGCCAGCGCGCCTTCATCTCGTTCGAGCGCTCACGGAGCTCGGCGAGCTCCGCCTCGATCGCCTCGCGACGGGCCACCGACGTCTCGTCCTTCTCCTTCTTCAGCGCCTCGCGCTCGATCTCGAGCTGCTGGATCCGCCGCTCGACCTCGTCGATCTCGGTGGGCATGGAGTCGATCTCGATCTTCAGCCGCGATGCGGCCTCGTCGACCAGGTCGATGGCCTTGTCGGGAAGGAAGCGGTCGGCGATATAGCGCTCGGAGAGCGTCGCCGCCGCGACCAGGGCAGCGTCGGTGATGCGCACGCCGTGGTGCACCTCGTATCGCTCCTTCAGACCTCGGAGGATCGCGATCGTGTCCGCAACGTCGGGCTCGTCGACGAACACCGGCTGGAAGCGCCGCTCGAGCGCGGCGTCCTTCTCGATGTGCTTGCGATACTCGTCGAGCGTCGTGGCCCCGACGGCGCGAAGCTCGCCGCGAGCGAGCATCGGCTTCAGCAGGTTGGCGGCGTCGACGGCGCCCTCTGCGGCGCCCGCGCCGACGATGGTGTGAAGCTCGTCCATGAAGAGGACGATCTGGCCCTCGGCCTGCTTGACCTCGTTCAACACGGCCTTGAGGCGCTCCTCGAACTCGCCGCGGTACTTGGATCCCGCGAGGAGCGCACCGATGTCCAGCGCGATCACGCGCCGATCGCGGAGGCTCTCCGGCACGTCGCCCGCCACGATGCGCTGCGCCAGCCCCTCGACGATTGCCGTCTTGCCGACCCCCGGGTCGCCGATCAGGACGGGATTGTTCTTGGTCCGCCGCGAGAGCACCTGAATCACCCGCCGGATCTCTTCGTCGCGGCCGATCACGGGATCGAGCTTCCCTTGCTCCGCCTCGGCTGTCAGGTCACGCCCGAACTTCTCGAGCGCCTGAACGGTGTCCTCGGGGGTGGGGCTCGTGACCGGGTTCGGGCGGACCTCCTTGACCGCCGCGGTGAGCTCGGCGCGGCCGGGCAGGATGTCGGCCACGGGCGACGACTTGTCCGTGAGCGCGAGCAGCAGGTGCTCGGAGGAGATGTAGGAGTCGCCCATCGCGGACGCCTGGCGCTCCGCGCGCTGGACGGTGCGGACGAAGGACTGGGACGGGCGGACATCGGGCTCCGCGTCGCCGCCGAGCTGTGGCAGGCCGTCGACCGCCTCGGCCGTCCGACTGCGGATCGTCGCGACGTCGGCACCGAGCTTCTGAAGGACGGGCACGACGAGGCCGTCCTCCTGGTCGAGGAGCGCCAACAGCAGGTGCGCGGGCGCCACCTCGGAGTTGCGCCGCTCGGCCGCCAGGCGCTGCGCGGCGGCGACGGCCTCCTGGGACTTGATCGTGAACCTGTCCTGCTGCATGAGAGTAGTAGTTTAGCTGAGAGCGCTGAGCAAATCTAAGTGCGCACGACTAATATCTGAGCCCGCCGGCCGCATGCCCGGCGGCTCAGCCGCGGCGCTTGCGCGCCCGCTTGACCGGGATCTTGATCGGCTGCGCCTGGTCCGCGGGGATGAGGTCGGCCATCTCGTAGGCGCCGTACGGGACCAGCTCGGCCTTCAGCGAGCGGCGCACGCGCTCGACCTCCTCGTTCATCTGGAGCTCCAGCTCCGTTGCGCGCCTGCGCAGCCGCTCGAGCTCCGAACGCATGCGGGCGACCTGGTTCTCCATCTGCAGAATGGCTTCGACGCCCGCCAGGTTCAGCCCCTCCTCGCTCGTCATCCGCTGGATGCGCTGCAGGCGCTCGACGTCGTTCTGGGAATAGAGGCGGGTCTGCTTGGCAGAGCGCTTCGGGGTGATGAGGCCGCGCGCCTCGTACATGCGCAGGGTCTGCGGGTGCATGTCGGCGAGCTCGGCGGCGACTGAGATCATGAACACCCCGCGCTCCTCGTCGATGCCCCCACTGCCGTCCCGGCTCCGCCGCCGACCGCGCCCGGTGTTGCCTCGAGCAGCCATGATCACGTCCTAACTCCTCACCTTGCCGGACGAAGCGGACGCCTCGCGCAGGAGTCGCTCACGCGGGTTGTGGTCGTTCATCGCCTCCGCGAACTGCCGGAGCGCCTGCCGCTGGTCGGGGTCCAGATCGCGCGGCACCTCGATCTCGAGCCGGTAGAGGACGTCGCCGCGTCCCTTGCCGGCGGCCCGAGGCGGTCCCTCTCCACGCAGCCGCTGGACCGTTCCGTGCTGTGTGCCGGCCGGGATGCGGATGCGCTTCGTGCCGTTCAGCGTCGGCACCTCGATCGTTCCACCCTGGATCGCCTCGGTGATCGTGATCGGCATCGCCACCTCGAGGCTCCCGTCCGCGCGGTGCTTGAAGACCGGCGAGGGGGTGACGCGGGTGACCACGTAGAGGTCTCCCGGAGGGCCGCCCCGCGGCCCATCCTCGCCCTTTCCGGCCACACGGATCCGGCTGCCATCTCGGACGCCCGGCGGAACCTTGACGCGGTAGCGCTTGCGCTGCAGGGTCAACCCGGAGCCGTTGCAGGTCGGGCACGGATCCTCGATGACCCGACCGCTGCCGCCGCATCGCGGGCAGGGCCGGCTGATCGAGAAGAAGCCCTGGCTCTCCGAGTCGATTCCGCTGCCGCCGCATCGCGGGCAGGTGATCGGCGCCGTGCCAGGCTTGGCGCCGGAGCCATTGCAGGTCGAGCACGTGGCCTGCTTCGACACCACGACAGGGATCTCGGCGCCGTGCATGGCCTGGTCGAACGAGAGGTGAACCTCCGTCTCCAGGTCCCGTCCGCGTCCGGACGCTGCCTGAGCGTCCCCGCCGCCGCGCCCGAAGAAGCTCGAGAAGATGTCCCCGAGGTCGGAGGTGAAGCCGCCCCCGCCCCCGGCGCCGAAGCCCCGTCCTCCGAGGCCGGAGAACATCCCGCCCGCGTCGTACTGCCGCCGCTTCTCGGGGTCCGACAGCGTGTCGTAGGCGGCCTGGACCTCCTTGAAGCGCTCCTCCGCCCGCTCGTCGCCGGGGTTGCGGTCCGGGTGGTACTCACGCGCGAGCTTGCGGTATGCCCTCTTGATCTCGTCCGCACTCGCCTTGCGCCCGACGCCGAGGACCGAGTAGAGATCGCGGTCCGCCATCGCGCCGGCCCCTATTCGCTCACGACCACTCGCGCGGCTCGCAGGACCTGTCCGTCCAGGCGGTAGCCGCGCTCGAGCGTTTCGACCACATGACCGGGCTCGACGCCGTCGGCGGAGGCGCGTGTCGCGAGCGCCTCCGATGTGGCGGGATCGAACCGCTCGCCGGTTGGGTCATACGTCTCGAGCCCGGCGCGCTCGAGAGCCTCGCGCAGCTCGTTGTAGACGAGCGCAACCCCGCGCGCCAGAGCCTCCTGCGCAGACACCTCCTCGCTCGGGACGTCGAACGCGGCGGCGTCCTCCTCGGACGGCGTCGGCTCTGATCCCCCGGTCGGCCTGCCGGACGCCGGGTCGATCCCAGTCGAGCTCAGTGCGCGCTCGAGGCTGTCGAGTGCGGGGAGCAGCTCGCGGGCCACCGACGCCTTCCCGCGGCGCTCGGCCTCCTGAGCCTCGCGTGCCGCGCGCTTGCGGAAGTTCTCGAAATCCGCACGCGCCCGCTGCGCGAGCTCGAGGTACTCGTCGCGCTCTCGCTTCACGTCCGCGAGTAGCGCGTCGAGGTCCTGCTCGACCTCGGCGGCATCGTCGCGCTCGCCGCGGTCGGTCGGGGCGCGGTCCGAGAGGTCGGCGGCCTCGTCCGCGGCTGTGCCGCGGGCCCGCTCGCGCTCATCGCCGTGAGCGGCCTGCCCGCTCCGTTCATCCCGTCTGGTCTCGTCAGCCATCGGCTAGGACCGCTCCTCGTCGACGACCTCGGCGTCTACGACCTCCTCTTCGTCCTGGGCGGCCGCGCCATCCGTGCTCGAGCCATCCGAGGCGGTCGCCCCGGCGGCCTGCTGCTGCTCGGCGGCCGCCTGGTAGATCTGCTCCGAGACCTTGTGGAAGGCCTGCTGGAGGGCGTCGGTCTTCGCCTTGATCGTCTCGGCGTCCTCGGAGTCGAGCGAGGAACGCACGTCGGCGATGGCGTTCTCGATCTCCTCCTTGGCGCCCGAATCGACCTGATCGCCCATATCGGCGAGCTGCTTCTCGGCCTGGTACGCGGCGTTCTCGGCCACGTTCCGCGCTTCGGCCAGCTCGCGCTGGCGCCGATCCTCATCCGCGTGGGCCTCGGCATCGCTGACCATCTGCTCGACCTCCGAGTCCGAGAGCCCGGAGCCGCCCTTGATCTCGATCTTCTGCTCCTTGCTCGTGCCGAGATCCTTTGCGGAGACGTTCAGGATCCCGTCCGCATCGATGTCGAAGGTGACCTCGATCTGCGGGACTCCCCGCGGCGCGGGCGGGATGCCGGTCAGCTGGAACTTGCCCAGCGACTTGTTGTATGCCGCCATCTCGCGCTCGCCCTGGAGCACGTGCACCTCGACCGACGGCTGGTTGTCGTCGGCGGTCGAGAAGATCTCCGACTTCCGGGTGGGGATCGTGGTGTTGCGCTCGATCAGCTTGGTGAACACGCCGCCCTTCGTCTCGATCCCGAGCGAGAGCGGGGTCACGTCGAGCAGCAGCACGTCCTTGACGTCGCCGGCGAGGACACCCGCCTGGATCGCGGCGCCGATCGCGACGACCTCATCCGGGTTGACGCCCTTGTGGGGCTCCTCTCCGGTGAGCTCCTTGACCTTCTCCTGAACCGCGGGCATCCGGGTCATGCCGCCGACCAGCACGACGTGGTCGATGTTCGAGGCGCCCGCGTCCGAGATCGCCTGCTTGACCGGAGAAACGACCCGCTCGAGCAGATCGGACGTCAGCTCGTTCAGCTTCGCCCGGGTCAGCTTCATCTCGAGGTGCTTCGGACCACTCGCATCGGCGGTGATGAACGGAAGGTTGATCTGGGTCTCCTGCGTCGTCGAGAGCTCGATCTTGGCCTTTTCGGCCGCCTCGTACAGCCGTTGGAGCGAGTTCTTGTCGGCCGAGAGGTCGATGCCCTGGTCGCGCTTGTACTCGGCGACCATCCACTCGACGATCGCCTTGTCCCAGTTGTCGCCCCCGAGGTGGTTGTCGCCCGAGGTGGACTTCACCTCGAACACGCCGTCGCCGATCTCGAGGACCGAGACGTCGAACGTCCCGCCGCCGAGGTCGAAGACGAGAATCGTCTGGTCCGACTCCTTGTCGAGGCCGTAGGCCAGGGACGCGGCCGTCGGCTCGTTGATGATGCGCTTGACGTCGAGTCCGGCGATCTTGCCGGCGTCCTTGGTCGCCTGGCGCTGATCGTCGTTGAAGTAGGCGGGGACCGTGATCACCGCCGAGTCGACGGTCTGCCCGAGCTTGGCCTCGGCGTCCGTCTTCAGCTTCTGGAGGATCATCGCCGAGATCTCCGGCGGCGAGTACTGCTTGCCGCGCACGTCCACGCGGACGTCACCATTCGGGCCGGCGACGACCTTGTACGGGACGATCGTCTCCTCCTCCTTGACCTCGGCCTCCTTGCGGCCCATGAATCGCTTGATCGAGAAGATGGTGTTCTCGGGGTTCATGACCGCCTGTCGCTTTGCGACGGTCCCGACGAGCCGGTCGCCGGAGTCCGTGAATGCGACGACGGACGGGGTCGTGCGCCCGCCCTCGGCGTTCTCGAGCACCGTCGCATCGCCGCCCTCGAGGACGGCCACGCAGGAGTTGGTGGTGCCCAGGTCGATCCCGATTGTCTTTGCCACTGTGCTCTCCTTCTAAGTCTTTGCCTAAGAAATCTGAGTGTGAGGCTAGCAGATCGGTGGCGCTTTCCCGCCCGAGGCCAAGTGAGATAGCCGCGCTCCGTCGCGGGTCCGCGGGGGCGCCCCGTGCGTTAGGGCGACGAGGTCGGGGTGGTCGACGAGCTCGGGACGTAGGCGAGGTTGTCGGCGACGAACTGCGCCACCAGCTTGGCCTGCTCGCCCTGCACCAATCCCTTCGGCATCCGGCCGCCGATGCCGTTCTGCACGGTGGTCAGGACCAGGTTGTAGTTGGCCTTGATCGTCTCCGGGCTCTTGCTCCCCGTGGCCAGCAGTTGATCCAGATTCGGGCCGATGGTGCCGTCGGTTCCCGCCGCGGCGAGGGTGTGACAGGAGCCGCAGTTGATCTGGAAGATCTGCAGCCCCTGCTGATCGTCGGCCGGGACCGACGACTCCGGCGAGGCCGTGGCGCCGCCCTTCGACTGCAACGCCCAGAACGGCAGCACGACCAGGCAGATGGCCGCGAGCACGCAGAACAGGACGATCGGACGCTTCATAGGGCTTCGCCGAAGCCGCGTGGTCGGCTGCGGCGCGGAGATACTAACCCGCCGCCATCTGCAACCGGCGGGCGGACCGGCCGGGTTCCGCGCCGAGGCGCTGAGGCTGGAGGAGGCAAATCATCAACCTCAGCGGCACTCGGCGCGCAACCCGCACCGGTCGCGGCCGCTAGTGGAATCTCAAGGTGCTGAACAACCCCGCGTGGTCTGAATCCCAGAACCCATGGTGGGGCTTGCGGCCGGTCACTGCCGTGCGCGCCCGCCCAACGTGCTTGGGATCGTCGGTCATGATGTGGTCAACCTTGTGGTCGAACTGGGAGACGTTGCCCCCGGCGCCGACTCGCAGGACATCCGCGTCGAGGCAGCAGCTCAGCGGGTCATGGGTGCTGCGCTCGGCGAACCCGTGGGACAGCAGCCACCAGTTGGCGGCGCCGTCCCCCGGCTTGAGCTGAGTCTGGACGTCCGAGTTCAAGTCCCCGACGAGAATCACGGGCCGCGTCCCGGTCGCCGGGCCGCCGGGCGCGATCAGCTCCTGCGCCTGTGCCCTCCGAACCCTGCCGTTCCCGACGTCGGTGCCGTGGTTCGTGTGGTTCGAGGGCTGGTTGTCGAACGCCTCGAGGTGGGTGTTCACGAACCGGAACCTGGGGCTCTTCCCGACCTTCGCGTTCACCGCCGTCCAGCCCCGGGTCACGTCGAGGGGAATTCCGCTGACCCGCTCCTGAAGCAGCGTGTCGTAGTGGTCGCCCTCCGGTTTCGTCGTCTTCACGCCGGCATGGCGCCGCGCCAGGATCACGTCCCGCATGGTCAGGCGCGCGTTCGTGTCGCAGCTGTGGTCCGCGCTGCCGTCCGTGTTGGCCTCGGTCTCGAAGTCGAACTCAGGCTGCACGACCTCGGCCCGATACTGCTTGCCGTGGGCGTTCAGCCGCTTGAGCAGCAGCCTCAGGAAGTCGTAGCGGACATCCTTCGCTTCGAACGGAGCCGGCGGCACGATGATCTTGCACGGGCCCGTGCGCCACAGGGCGACCTCTTGAAGCCCGACGAGGTCCGGCTTCTTCTTGAGGATCTCCCTCGCCAGCCCCCTGGCGCGGACCTGGAACTTGTTCCGGTCGACCTGGTTCAGGATCTTCCCGGCAGCGTCCTTCAGCTGGTCGAGGTTCTGGGCGTTGATGCCCGGAGTGAGGTCGGCGCCGAGGTAGAGGTTCCGCGTCATGACCCTCACCTTGGGTTTCGTCCGCGCGGCGTCCGCGAAGGCCGCCGAGCCGGCGAGGATTGCCATCGCGCACAGCGCGAGGACCGCGACGATCAGCGAACTGCGTCGATCGACGCGAGGTACGTGACTGAAACTCAACGAAGGCCTCCTCTATGGCTATCCGTGCGGCGAGCCCTTCCCTAGGCAAGCGGGGGCACGCACATCCAGTACCTCCATCGGCCGACGCCCGGAAATCCTTTAGTTGCCCCTTATTTCCTCCGCAGCCGCCGCCAATAGGGGCACATTCGCCTGAGGCCGCACGCCTCACAGCGGGGGCGCGGCCGGCAGACCTCCCGACCGTGGCGGATCAGGTTGATGTGGAGCTCGTAGGCGTCCTCGGGGTCGACGATCCGAAGCATCTCGTCGTGCGCTTCCGTGAACGAGGCGCCCTCGCGGAAGAGCCCGAGCCTCCCGCCCACCCGGTAGACGTGCGTATCGACCGGTATCTCCGGTCGATCGAAGGCGAAGATGAGCACGCAGGCGGCGGTCTTCCGGCCCACCCCGGGAAGCGCCACGAGGAAGTCGATTGCCTCGTCCCGCGCCGCGTCGTCGAGCCAGTCGAGGTCCGGATGCTCCCCGAGCTCCGCGAGGATGTGCTGGATGCGCGGCCCCTTGGTGTTGGCGAGGCCACCGGGCCGGATGGCCTCGATCACGTCCTCGGTCGGTGCGTCGCGCACCTGCTCCCAGGTCGGAAATCGCTCGCGCAGCCGCGTATAGGCGACGTCGCGGTTGGTGTCGTTGGTGTTCTGTGAGAGGACGGTGCGGACGAGCTCCGCGATCGGGTGGCCGTGCGGGCTGTTGACCGGGCGCCCGTAGAGCTCACGCAGCCGGTCGCGGATTGCCCTGACCCGCCGCCTTGGCGGCCGCCTCCAGCGATCGGTGCTCACGCGCCGAGGATATGTCGACGGGGGAGCGTGCCGATTGCAGGGCCGGGGAGCAATTGGTCGAAGGACCGCGGTTAGAATCCCGCGACACTGCCCGTGCCCGAACTCGTCCACAGCGTCGGCAGACGGTTGCCCCATGGTTGGCGCGACCTCTTCCGCCAAGTCATCCTCTTCCTTGGCGCCTACCAGGGCTACCAGATCGTGCGCGGAATCGCGGATTCGCATCCCGCCGCCGCGATGTCCAACGGAATGCACATCATCCACCTGGAGCAGTCGCTCGGGGCGTTCTTCGAGCCGGCCTTCCAGCAGGCGTTCCTGAACCACCGGTGGATCATCGACGTCGCGAACTGGATGTACTTCAACAGTCACTTCGTGATCACCACGGCGTTCCTGGTGTGGCTGTACCTGTACCGGAACGACCACTTCAACTTCGTCCGCAACATGTTCCTGGTCGCGATGGGCCTCGCTCTGGTCGGCTACGTGCTCTATCCGACCGCGCCGCCGCGGATGTTCCCGGGGGCCGGCTTCACGGACACCATCCAGGCCTTCACGAGCACGAATCAGGACGCCTCCTTCACCAGCCTGCTCGTCAACCCGTACGCGGCGGTCCCGAGCATGCACATCGCGTTTTCGCTGATGGTCGCGGTGGCCGCCATCAACCTGGTCCGGAGCGCCTGGGCTCGGCTCCTGTGGTCGATCTATCCGCTGTCCGTCTTCTTCGTGATCGTGGTGACCGCGAACCACTTCTGGTTCGACGCCGCGCTCGGCGCGATGGTGGCGTGCCTCGCGGCGGTCACGGCCCACCAGCTCGCTCGCCTGCGCCCCGACGCGTGGTCCTGGCGCGAGGGGATCGACGAAGCACCCGCCTGACGTTCCGCGGCGACAAGTCGCCGGCCACCGGACCCCGATAGCGTCTGCCCGTGGCCTCGGAGGTTCCGGGAGGCGGCCAGCTTCGCGATGTACGCACGGGCCAGGAGCTCAGGGCGTACGCGCGCGATCGCCTCATCGAATCGCGGCTGACGCCCAACGGGATCTCGATCACGGGCCTCGTTCTCAATCTGGCGGCCGCAGTGCTCGTGACGCAGCGCCTGTTCGTGCTCGCGGGACTCGCGTTCATCGTGGGATCGGTCATGGACACACTCGACGGCCGGTACTCCCGGATGTCCGGGAAGGGAACGCTGTTCGGGGCGTTCCTGGACTCGACGCTGGATCGCATCGAGGAAGGCGTCGTGCTCACGGCCGTCGCGTGGTACTTCGCCGACACCGGCCACGCCATCCCGGCAGCTGCCTGCGTGCTCACCGTGCTCGGCTCGCTGATGGTCTCCTACACCCGCGCCCGGGCCGAGGCCCTGGGCGTCGAGTGCAAGGTCGGGATTGCCACGCGACCGGTACGGGTAGTTCTGCTGTCGATCGGTCTGGTGTTCGCGAAGGGCGCCGGGCTTTTCGACATTGAGCTGCTCGCGCCGGCCATCTACGCTATGGCCGCGCTCACGGCGGTGACCGTGGT
>DATAOX010000023.1:0-4143 GCA_036265555.1 Solirubrobacterales bacterium | reverse complement strand
TCGCGGCGAGGCGGCGGACGAGCTGCTCACGCTGCTGGCTTGCGTCCGTCGGGAGAAGCTGAACGTCGATCGTGTATCGGCCGCCGGAGGCCTTGCTGCAGTCCTTCGCGACCTGCTCGATCGTTCCGCCCGGCTGGGTCGCGACGAACCAGTTCAGGGTGACGGTGCCTCCGCTGCCCGAGCTGCCGCATCCGGCTGCGACCAAGGCGAAGCACACCAAACCTGCGACACCGACCAGCCGTAGCCTGAACCAAGCCGTCGCTATCTCCTCCTCCCGGTTCGACTGGCCGCCCTCTACCCTGTCGGATCCCTCAGAAACCTTGTCCCCCGCACAGCCCTGAAACCGGCTACCTCGCGACCGCGGGCGAGCGGCTCCGCGAGGTGCTCGGCACGAACCTGGTGGGCGCGTACGTCGGGGGCTCGTACGCCCTCGGCGACTACCTGCCGGGCCGCAGTGACCTCGATCTGGCAGCGGTCGTGCGGACACCGCTGTCCCGAGGGTCGGCCGAGGCACTGGTCGCCGCCATGCGCCACGAGGCGCTCCCCTGCCCCGCACGATCCCTCGAGCTGGTCGTCTATCGGGTCGATGTGGCGCGGTCGGGATCGGCCGCATCCGACTTCGAGCTGAACCTCAACACCGGGACGGACCTGCCCCTGTCCGTCCAGCTGCGGGGCCATCCGGGTGTTGCATCCCACTGGTTCGCTATCGATCGCAGCGTTCTCTCACAGGCCGGGAGCGCGCTCGTCGGACCTCCCGCTCGCGAGGTCTTCCCTCCCATTCCCCCGCTCGATCTGATCCCCGTGCTGATCGACTCGCTGCGGTGGCACCGCGATCACGCGACCGACTCGAGTGACGCCGTGCTCAACGCCTGCCGCGCGCTGCGCTACGCGGGGGAGGCGCGGTGGTCGTCGAAGCCGGTCGCGGGACGATGGGCCGTCGACCGCGGACTGGCCCCTGCCGATCTGGTGTCGCGAGCGCTCGCGGCCCGCACGGATGGGATCCCGCTCGACCCCGCCGCGGTCGTGGAGTTCCTCAGCGCAGCGGAAGCCCGGCTGCGCCGCCGGGGAGGCTAGGCCCGCACGGACTTCAGCGTCGGCAGGACGCCACTGCCGTAGACGGCGATCGCGCCGTGAGGGTCAGCGCCCGAGCAGTTCATGAGCGCCATGGTGGTCGCCCCGAGCTTCTCCGCCTCGCGGATCCGGTCGGCGTGCACCTCGGGGTCGGACGAGATCGCGAGGGCTTCGGCGAGGTCCTCGTCGCTCACCTGCGACTTCGCGTGCTCGTGCATCGCCTTCGGGTCGTGCCAGTCGTCGGTGTAGAACTCGTCCGGCTGCGCCCCCTTCCAGACACGTGCGCCCTCGAGCGCCGCGTCGTCGTCCTCCGCCCACGAGAACTGGAGCTGGAGGACGATCTCGCCCGGGTTCCTGCCCGCGTCGTCGCAAGCCGACCGGTAAGCCTCGATCACGCCCGGCGCGCTCTCCGGATCGGCCAGCGTCCACAGGCCGTCGCCATGGCGGGCGGCCACCCCGGCGGCGCGCGGCCCGAACGCCGACACGTAGATCGGCGGACGGCGCTCGGGAGGCGTGTGCAGGTAGGCGTCGTGCGCGCGGAAGAACCTGCCCTCGCGGCTCACGTGCTCGCCCGCGAACAGCGCATTGATGATCTCCAGCGCCTCCTCCATCCGATCCACCTGATCGGACACCGACGGCCAATCGGCACCCAGCGGCGACTCGTTGAGCGACTCCCCCGAACCGAGCCCCAGGAACGGCCGTCCCGGAAACATCCGCTCGAGCGTCGCCCAGGCCTGGGCGATCAGGATCGGGTGGTAACGGGGGCCCGGCGGCGTCACCGCCGTTCCGATTGCCACTCCGCGGGTCGCCTGTCCGACGGCACCCAGCCACACCCATGCGTGCGCCGACTCCCCCGGCTCCCACCAGGGTTGGAGGTGGTCGCTGCAGCCGATGCCGTCGAATCCAGCCTCAGCCGCCTCGACCGCCTGGCGCACCAGGTCATCGGGCGAGAACTGCTCGTGGGCGGCGCCGTAGAGGTAACGCATCGCCGCTCGGGTACCCGTGGGCGTGCGAGGTTAACGCGCGCGCGGGGGGCGTCGGCCGACATCGGCGGCGAGAGACGCCTCTCCATCCGCTCGGATGCGCTCGGCGAGCCGCTCGGCGTGCTGCACGTAGCAGACCCGCCACGCGATCCGCATGAACGCCGCCTCGTAGTGCGAGTGGCCGTCGCCCGCCTTGGCCTCGTCCCACATCACCTGAATGCGAGCCGGGTCGAACGCGTCGCTCCAGAGCTCCGGGCTGGCGATCATCTCCTCCATGTCCCGCGAGTGGCGCGGACGCTCCCAGATCCGGGATCGCTTCATCGGGCGCATGCGTCCGCCGCCGCCGTGGAAGAAGGGGATTCCGTTCCAGGCCGGCAGGAGCTCGGAGATCACGGCCCGGTGAAGCGCTGCGCGCGTTCGCTGCCGGGGCTTCAGGTCAAATGATCCGCGCACGAAGGCCGGCGTGACGCAGGCCGAGTAGCGATCGTTCCGCGAACCGAGCCCCGCGCGATGCGGCAGGCGCTCGGCCAGGTAGTAGTAGTCGAGCAGGCTGGGGCCGCGAACGCCGTGCGCTCGCCCCTCGTCCAACGTGCGCTCGACCTCCGCGAGGTAGAGCGCGTAGGCGTCGTCCCGCGCCGAGTTGTGCCGCTGCCGGCCCGAGCGCTCCAGGCGACGGACGATGCGCCGGCGAGTCCCTGGCCACAGCTCGCGCCGAAGGCGCGCGGCGTCGTAATAGAAGCCGTGCGCCAGCTCGCCGCCATGGCCGGTCACCAGCGGCGCCACGAAACCGCGCTGGGGAAGCTCGAGCGTTCCCTGTCCGCCCATCGGATTCGCCATGCCGTCGTGGACCAGGTGGATCGCGGCGATTCGCTCCGCGAGTGAATCGTCCGGCGTCCCGGACTCCATGTCCAGCACGGCCAGCTCGAGCGTGTCCGGCGCGGCCTCGAGGAGCTGGCGCGCGGCGTCCACCTCGCCCGGCTCGATGTCCATCGTGCGGAACCGCGCCTCCAGGCCGGCGGCGATGGCTCCCGCTGCCGATATTCGCGAGTCGCGCCCGCCGGAGAGGTTGATCGCCGGCGCGACGTCCCAGACCCGCCCGATGGAGCGCGCGAGCGCAACCGACTGCTCGGCCGCCTCGCCGGCCTGCTCATCGAGTGACGCCCTCCGAGGAGCGACCAGGCGCCCGACTGCGCTGGTCTCGTGGTGGCGGACGGTCGCGCCCGAGGTCGCGCCCTCGACCGTGATCGCCGAGCCCGGGCGAATCTTGGCCGCGCCTCTGAGCGGTGTCGAATCTCCCAGGAACCAACCGGCGGCTGCGTGAATCGCCCAGCCATCCGGATCGAGCTCCGGCGCGGTAGCGGCGAAGAGGGGCAGCGCCGCCAACCGGTTCGACCACACCCAGCCGGACGCCGTGCGCAGCTCGTAGAGACGCGCCGTCGCGAGGAAATCGTTGAGGATCACGAGACGCTCGGGGTCGGAGTCGAGCACCGCAAGGACGAACGGGGGGTTCAAGTCCACGATGCGTTCCGGATCCCTCGCGAGGGCGCGGCCGAGCTCGAGCGGTGCCCGGGCCGGCTCGACCTCGCCGACCACCCGTTCCCACCCGGTCACCGCGTTCGTCGAGGCGACGGCGGTGCCGCCATCCTCGATCCAGCAGGGCCAGCGAAGGCGGGGATCGTCGCGGCGCCAAAGGGCCATCCCGATCGCCGGGGACACCCGCGACTCGCCGGTGAGCGGTTCCACATAGAGCTGCTCGTAATGCGCCCGCACCCGCTTCAGCGCGCGCTCGCTCGCCTCGGTCGCCACCGGCTCGTCGAGGGCGTAGGCGACCCAGGTGTGGTCGACGTAGCTCATTCAGCGACGCGCCGCACCCTACCGGGGACCGGCAGGCGCTCATCCGGGAGCCCGATCTACTCGATGGACCGGTGGCTGCCCGGCAGGGTCCCGGGACCCATCGGCGAAGCAGTCCCTCGCGTGGTGCGCGCGACCATGACGGACGGGTCGAACAATCGGGTGGAGGTGCTGAGCCGCGTCCTTGCTGACATCGAGCGGGAACGGGACCGCCTGCGCGACGCGCGCGCCTCGTTCA
>DATAOX010000022.1:0-16108 GCA_036265555.1 Solirubrobacterales bacterium | reverse complement strand
GGCGGCGTTCGCGTGCTGATGGCGGGCGGTCGCGTGCGGGTAGGGCACGAGGATCGCCGGGCGTCCCGCCGCCGCCAGCTCGAAGACCGAGCCCCCGGCGCGGGCCAGGACCAGGTCGCAGGCGGCGAGGACGCCCGCGAGATCCGGCTCGTACTCGAGCAGCGCGTACGACTCCGCGCCGCCGGCCTCGTCGATGCGCTGGCGCGCCAGCCGATAGTCCCGGGACCCGGCGATGTGCAGGACGTGGTATGCGCGGCCCCGCCCGGCGGGCCCCTCCCCGAGAAAGGCATCGAGCGCGCAGAGGTTGATCGAGCGCGCGCCCTGGCTGCCGCCGAACACGAGCAGGCAGTGCTCATCGGCGTTGATCCCGAACCGCCGCCTGGCGGCACCACGATCGGCTTTCGCGATGCTGGCTGGCACGGGGCGGCCGGTGACGAGATACCGGGCCCCCTCCCGTCCCGCGATGGGGAACGCAAGGCAGACACGCCGGGCCCACCGGGCGAGCACGCGGTTGGCGAGCCCCAGACGGCGATCCGACTCCTCGAGCACCAGGGGCACGCGCAGGGAGAGCGCCGCCAGACCGGCGGGGCCCGCGACGTAGCCGCCGGCCCCCAGCACGGCGTCCGCGCGCCGCCGGCGAATCGCCGCCCGGGCAGCCGCGGCGGCCCTCGCGGCGAGGGCGCCCGCCGCGAGCGCTCTCAGGGGCGATCGGCGCTGGATGCCACGGGCGCGAACGTAGTCGATCTCGTAACCCGTGGCCGGCACCAGCCGGCCCTCGGGGCCCTCGCGCGTCCCGAGAAACGAGACCTCGGCGCCGCTATCGCGCAACGCGTCGGCGACGGCCAGCGCCGGCACGACGTGTCCCGCGGTTCCCCCCGCGGCTATCACGACCCTTGGCACGGCTCGACGCGCTCCTTCCTGCGGCGGCGCTCGCGCCGCCGCGAGCCGACCGGCCGCCGTTGACGAGGCGCAGTCTCGCAGCGCCCGCGTCGCGCCGCGCGGGCGCGGCCGCCGTTCCGCCCTTCGCGATGTTCAAGAGCAGGCCCGTCGACGCGAGCATCACCAGGAGGCTCGAATTGCCGTAGGAGACGAACGGCAGCGGCACCCCTGTGAGCGGCGCCAGCCCCATGACCGCGAACAGGTTGACGATCGCCTGGATGAGGATCATCGACGTCAGCCCGGCAGCGAGCAGCTTCGCGTAGCGGTCGCGGGCCCGCTGCGCGGTGCGGAGCCCGGCGTAGCCGAAGAGGCCGAAGAGCCCCAGGAGCGCCGCGATCCCCACGAAGCCCAGCTCCTCGCCGATGACGGCGGCAATCATGTCGGTGTGGGCCTCCGGCAGGTAGAAGGCCTTCTGGAGGCTCTGGCCGAGCCCGACCCCGAAGAAGCCGCCCGATCCGATCGCGATCTTCGCCTGGATCGCCTGAAAGCCCGCGCCGCTCGGATCCCCGGCGGGATGGAGGAAGCCGGTCAGTCGCTGGGTCCGGTACGGCTCCACGAGGATCGCGAGGAGAACGACAGCGCCGACCGCGGCCCCGAGCAACAGCAGGTGTCTCAGCTTCACGCCCGCGGCGACCAGCAGGGCCGCCGTGCTGAGGCAGACGACTATCGCCGTCCCCAGGTCGGGCTCGACCAGCATCAACAGGCAGCCCAGGCCCACGACCGTGAGGAAGGGCACCAGGGTCCGGATGTGCCGCGTCATCTGCGGCCGCAGGGCGAGCAGGTTGGCGCCATACAGAACCAGCGCGAGCTTCGCCAGCTCCGACGGCTGGATCTGGAACGGTCCCGCGCCGATCCAGCGCTGGGCGCCGTTCGCCGAGCTCCCCAGCCCCGGGACCATCACCACCACGAGGAGCCCGAACGACGCAACCAGCAAGAACCCCGTCAGCGGGCGCATGAGCCGCGCGCCGCGCACCGACAACAAGCGCATCAGCACGAGACCGATCGCACAGACCACGAGGGTCCGCTTGAGGTAGTAGGCGCTGTCGCCGCTGCGCGTGAGCAGCGCCGTTGTCGAGCTCGCGCTGAACACCATCACGATCCCGAAGGCGACCAGGCACAGCGCCGCGGTGAGCAGGAGGTTGTACTCGATTGGCTGGGAGCCCGAGCGGGTGCGCGGCCCGGGCCGCCTCAGGGAGAGCGCGCTCACGGAGTGAGCTCCTCCACCAGCGCCCGGAAATGCTCACCGCGCTCCTCGAAGTCCCGGTAGGCGTCGAAGCTCGCGCACGCAGGAGCCAGCAGCACGACCTCGCCGGCGCTCGCCGCCGCGCTCGCCTCGCGGACCGCCCGGGCCAGGTCACCGCTGCGATGAAGCTCCACGGAGGAGCGCCGGACGGGCTCGAGGCCGCGCTCGAGCGACTCGGCCGCCTCGCCGATCAGGTAGCAGGCGAGGCAGTGCTCGGCGACCGGCTCGATCAGGCCCGCGAAGTCGCCGCCCTTTCGCGACCCTCCCATGATCGCCCGCACGCCGCCGTCGAACGACCGCAGCGCAGCCGCCGCCGCGGCGACGTTGGTCGCCTTGGAGTCGTTGACGTAGAGGACTCCGTCCGTCTCCGCCACCCGCTCGAGGCGGTGCGGGACTCCGGGAAAGGTCCCCAGAGCCTCGCGGATCGCCTCGCGGTCGATACCCATCGCGGTCGCCGCCGCCGTGGCGGCCATCGCATTGTCGGCGTTGTGAGGACCGAGCAGCGGCAGCTCACTCACCTGGATCAGCGCCTCGGACCCGACGAAGATGGCGCCCTCGTTCAGCGAGACCTCGCAGTCGGGGTCCGCTCCGCGGCAAAAGGGGACGCGCCGGGCGCAGCCGGGCAGGTCGCGGCCCGCGAGCACCGGCTCCGAGCCATTGAAGACGGCGACGTCGTCGTTTCCCTGGTGGGTGAAGACGCGCAGCTTGGCTCGGGTGTAGTCCTCGAAGTCCGGGTGGCGATCGAGGTGGTCCGGGGTCACGTTCAGGAGCACGGCGCATTCGGGAGCGAACGCGTCCGCGTCCTCGAGCTGGAAGCTCGAGCACTCGCACGCCACGGTCACCTCTTCCGACAGGTCGCCGACGAGCGTCGCGAGCGGCGTCCCGACGTTACCCGCAACCGCGACCGGGCGGCCGGCGGTGCGCCATACGTGGCCGACGAGCTCGGTCACCGTCGTCTTGCCGTTCGTCCCCGTCACGGCGACGAAGGTGTTGTCCAGGAGGCGCCAGCCGAGCTCCAGCTCCCCGAGCACCGGGAGGGCGCGCTGCGCGGCTGCCTGGACCACGGGTGCCTCGCGGGGAACGCCGGGGCTCTTGACCAGGCAGCGGACACGTTCGAGCAGGGCGACTCCATCCGTATCCAGGTGAACTTCGACGCCGGCGTCCCGAAGCCCTTCCGCGCCGTCCGGAGTGCCCGAGTCACAGCCGACGACGCTCGCCGAGCGCGACGCGAGCAGCCGGGCGGCCGCCTGACCGGAGCGAGCCAGGCCGACCACCAGGTACGGGCCGCTCGGCACCGGCGGCCGGGGGTGAGACCGGCGAGGGGTCGCGCTCTCGCTGTTCATGCACGTAGTTTCGTTGCCGGGGGCGCTGGACCCTTCGTCGCGCGTCGCGCCTCATAGCGGGGAGTTACGACACGGCCGATAGCGCGGCGGCGACCGCGAACCCCAGGGTCGTTATGAGGCCGGCGGGGCGACCGGCCTCCCGAGTGGCCTCCGGGATCATCGAGTCGACCAGCATCACGATCAATGCCCCGGCGGCAAAGCCGTTGATGAGCGCCTCGAAGTCGCCGCCGGTCGCGTTCGCCACGGCGTAGCCGGCGACGGTGGCGAGGGTGCAGATCCCAGCCACCACCAGCCAGAGCCGCATGATCGTCCTTCGGTGGGTCCCGGTCCGATTCATCTCGGTCGCCGAGCCGATCGCCTCGGGCAGGTTGGAGACGAAGATCGCGACCAGGAGTCCCACACTGATCCCCTGGCCGGCCGCAAGGCCGATGCCGAGCGCCATCTGCTCGGGCACGCCGTCGAGGAACGCCCCCAGGGCTAGCGCCGGGCCCGCATTCGAAGCCGCCTCGCGCCCCGGGCGACCGCGACCAGCCGCGAATCGCCGCGCGATGACCCCATCTAGGAAGAAGTAGGTCAGCGCCCCGACGCCCAGCCCGATCGCGAGGGTGTCGAAACCGCCCACCCTCGCGCCCTCGAGCGCGAGCTCGAAGCTGATCGAGCTGATGAGCGCGCCGGCCCCGAACGCGAGCACCAGCCCCACCCATTGAGTGGGCCAGCGCCGCGCGAAAGCCAGCAGGGCCCCGAGCACCAGCGAGGAGGCCGCGAGCGCGCCCCAACCGAGAGCCGCCGGCATCTCAGCCGATCGAGTGCTGGTACAGCGTGAACCCGATGCCCGCGCAGACCGCGGCGATGATCCAGAACCGCAGCATGATCTTCGTCTCCGACCAGGCCATCATCTCGAAGTGATGGTGGACCGGGGCCATCAGGAGGACGCGGCGGCGAAACATCTTGAAGCTCAGCACCTGGACCGCGACGGAGAGGGCCTCGATCACGAAGATGCCCCCGAGGATGATGAGGAGGAGCTCGGTCTGCGTCATCACCGCCAGGGCGCCGATCGCCGCGCCCAGTCCCAGCGAGCCCGTATCCCCCATGAAGATCGCGGCCGGGAACGAGTTGAACCACAGAAAGCCGACCGAGGCGCCGACCAGGCACGCCGACAGCAGGGCGAGGCCCTTCTGGCCGCTGATGATCGTGATCGCCGTGTAGGCGAGCAGGACGATCGCGCAGGAGCCCGCCGCCAGGCCGTCGAGGCCGTCGGTGAGGTTGACGGCGTTCGAGGCGCCCGCGATCACGAGGAACACGAGGATCACGTAGAGGACCGGCCCGATGTAGAGCTGTGCGTCGAAGATCCGCACCTGCAGGCGTGGATCGAGACCCACCTGATCGGTCGCGACCCACCACAGCCCCACGGCGAGGCCGATCTGCACGAGGAGCTTCCACCGAGCCGGGAGTCCGAGCGAGCGCCGCTTCGTCACCTTGATGTAGTCGTCGGCGAACCCGAGCGCCGCGGCGCCGAGGGCGACGCCGAAGACCGCCAGGCTCTGCGTGTCGCGCGGGCCGAGCACGAGGTACGGCACGGCGATGGCGATGAACAGGATCAGCCCGCCCATGGTCGGCGTCCCCGCCTTGGACGCGTGCTCCTGCGGGCCCTCCTCGCGAATCTGCTGCCCGAATTCGCGCTCGCGCAGGAACTCGATGAACTTCGGGCCGAGGAAGATCGTGATGAGCATCGCCGCGATTCCGGCGATCAGGATCTGCCCACGGTCTACCGCAGAGCTGGCGATCGCGACCGGAATCACGCGCCCTCGGCTCTCCGCCGCGCGACGAGCTCGTCGGTCACGAGCTCGAGGCCGACCCCCCGGGACCCCTTGATCAGGACGGCGTCGCCGGGCTCGACCATGGCCTCGGCAAGGGGAATCGCCGAGCCCGCGTCCGGCGCCCACGCGTCCGGCGCGTAGTCGCGCCCGAGCTCGCCGACCCCCAGGATGGGGCCGATGCCGAGCCGCCGAGCGCGAGCGCCGACCTCGCGGTGATACTGCGCGGCGTCGGCGCCCAGCTCGAGCATCTCGCCCAGGACCGCGACGCGGCGCTCACTCCGCCCGAGCGAAGCGAGGTGATCCAGCGCCGCACGCATGGAGACGGGATTCGCGTTGTAGCAGTCGTTCACGAGGACGATCTCGCCCGGCAGCTCGATCAGCTCACCCCTCAGGCGCGAGAAGGTTATCCCCGGGGCCCGACGCGACATCTCGGGGAGCGGCACCTCCAGCGCGATGCCGATGGCGATCGCGGCCAGAGCGTTCTGGAGGTTGTGGAGCTCACCGAACGGGAACCGAAAGGCCTCCTCGCCGTCGGGGGTCCCGATGGCCGCGTCGATCGACCTGCCGTCGCTCTCGTAGCTCCGGCAGAAGACGTCGCCGCCCGGCCCGAACGTGATCGTCACCAGGCTCTCTTGGAGATGCGGCTCCAGCGCCTCCTCGTCCGCGGGGATGACCGCACGCCCGCGCTCGCGCAGCCCGCCGAGGATCTCCGCCTTCGCTTCCGCGATGGCGTCCATCGTCCCCAGGAGCTCCAGGTGAACCGGGCCGATGTTGGTGATCGCGCCCAGGTCCGGCTCGGCGATGCGGCACAGCTCCGCGATCTGCCCCCGGCCTCGCATCGCCATCTCGAGCACGAGCGCCTCCGTTTCCGCCGGCGCCTCGCAGATCGCGAGCGGCAGTCCGATCTCGGTGTTGAAGTTCTCGCGGCTGGCGTGGACCCGGAGTGGCAGGATCGCGCGGCAGATGTCCTTGACGGAGGTCTTGCCGACCGAGCCGGTGATGCCCACCACGGGGCAGCCGAGCTCCCGGCGCCAGGCAGTCGCGACGCTCTGGAGCGCTGCCAGCGGCTGATCCGCCGACAGCACCCAGCCATCGCCCTGGGCCTCGCCCTCCGCCGCCAGCAGCCGGGCACGTGCCGGATCCACGAGGACGCCCCAGGCCCCGGCCGCGAGCGCATCCGCCGCGAACTCCCCCCCGTCCGCCCGCTCGCCCGAAAGGCCGACGAATAGGTCGCCTGGGCGCACCTCGCGGGAGTCGATCGCCGCGCGCTCCGGCCGGCCGTCTCGGCCCTTCGCGGCGACGCTCGCCCCCGCTGCCTCCACGATGCGCTCGGACGAGAGCTCGATCATCGCGCCGGCATCCGCGCGAGCAGGTCCGAGGCGACGGTCCGGTCGTCGAAGGGGACCTTGCGGCCGCCGGCGAACTCCTGGCCCTGCTCGTGGCCCTTGCCGGCGATCACGACCGTGTCGCCCGGCTCGGCGTCGGCCAGCGCGAGCGCGATGGCGGCGCGCCGGTCCGGCTCGACCGCGATCTCATCGCGCCCGTCGCTCCCCGAATAGCCGGGGATCCCCGCCAGGATGTCGGCGATGATCGCCTCCGGGTCCTCGGACCGCGGGTTGTCGGAGGTGATGACGCACCGGTCCGCGAGCCGGGCCGCGATCGCTCCCATCTTCGGTCGCTTGTCGCGATCGCGGTCGCCGCCGCATCCGAACACGCACACGAGCCGCGCCTCGGTCAGGCGCCGTGCTGCCCCCAGCACATTCTCGAGCGAGTCCGGGGTGTGCGCGTAGTCGACGAGCACCGCGAACGCCTGCCCCGCCTCCACAGGCTCGAACCGGCCGGGGGCGCGCTCGGAGTCGGCCAGCGCCTCCGCCGCGGCTCGCATCGACACCCCGAGCGCGTCGGCGGCCGCGATCGCTGCCAGAGCGTTCTCGACGTTGAAGTGACCCGCGAGCGGCGTCCGCACCTCGACCGCGCCCTTCGGCCCCACGCAGCGAAATCTCGAGCCCGACGCGTCGAAGACGGCGTTCAGGGCGCGGTAGTCGGCCTCCGCCGCGCCCGAGGGCGAGAAGGTGCGAAGCGGCGCGGCCTCGGACCGGCGAAGCTCACTCGCCAGGCGCGCTCCATAGGCGTCGTCGATGTTCACGACGGCTCTATCGGGCGGCCCATGTCCGCCTCCGGGCACGAAGAGCCGGCGCTTCGCGCCGAAGTAGTCCTCCATGTCGGCGTGATAGTCCAGGTGGTCCTGCGTCAGGTTCGTGAAGACCGCTACGGCGAAGCGAACGCCGTCGGTCCTGTTCTGCGCGAGCGCGTGGGATGACACCTCCATCGCGCAGGCCTCGTCCCCCGCATCGAGCATCCGGTGGAACGTCCGCTGGAGGTCGATGGCCTCCGGTGTCGTACGCTCGACCTCCTCCTCGACGCCGCCGACGATGCTCTTGACGGTCCCGAGGAGCCCCGTCCGGATCCCCCGAGACTCGAGGACGTGGCGCACGAGAAACGCCGTGGTCGTCTTGCCGTTGGTCCCGGTGATGCCCGCGACCTTGAGCGTGGCGGTCGGATCGTCCCAGAAGCGGACCGCGACCGGTGCCATCGCGGCGCGGGCGTTGGCGACCATTGCCTGGGGCACGGGCAGCTCGAGGCGGCGTTCGACGACGAGCGCCGCGGCGCCGCGCTCGACGGCGATGGGCGCGAAGTCGTGGCCATCGGCCCGCTGGCCCCGCACGCAGAAGAAGAGCGTCCCGGGCGCCACTTCGCTCGAGTCGTAGGCCAGGGAGCTGATTTCGATGTCCGCGTCCCCCTCGACGCCGGCGAGGTCCGTGCCGGCGAGCAGCTCCCGGAGCTTCATCGGCGCGATTGTATGAAGGTCAGCCCGCGCTTCCCTGATCCGGGGGGATGTGGAGGTAGTTCAGCGCGAACTTCGCGATCTGGCCGAAAGCGGGCGCAGCGACGGACCCCCCGTAGATGTCGCCGCGTGGCTTGTTCACGACCACGGCGACGAGCAGGCGCGGATGCTGGGCCGGGGCGAAGCCGACGAACGACGCGACGTAGTCCGTCTCGGAGTAGGTGCCGTTCTCCGCGACCTGGGCCGTCCCGGTCTTGCCGGCCAGCGTGTAGCCGGGCACGCTGACCTCGGACGCGGTGCCGCCGGGCGCGAGCACGCCCTCCAGCATCGTCCGCACCTGCGAGGAGGCCTTCTCGCTGATCACCCGGTGCCCCTGCGGTTCGGAGACGGGGTCACTGCCCTGATCCAGGACCAGCTGTGGCGAGCGAAGGATGCCGCCGTTCGCGATCGCGGAATACGCGGCCGCCATCTGGATCGGCGTCACCGACAGCCCCTGGCCCATCGGGAGGTTGCCCATCGTCGAGCCGGAGAACTCCGACGGCGTCGGGACGATTCCGTGCTCCTCCCCGGGGAACGCAATGCCGGTCGGCTCGCTGAAGCCGAACCGACGGACCCAGTCGTAGAACCGCTGGGCGCCGAGCTCGAGGCCGATCTTGATCGCGCCGATGTTCGATGACTGGGCCAGGATCTGAGCGACGGTCAGGGTCTCCGCTGGGCGCGCCTCCGCGTCAGTGATCGTCCGGTCGGCGACCTGGAGCTCGGCGGGGAGGTAGAACTGCGTGCTGGGCGTCACCAGGTGCTCCATCAGGGCACCCGCCACCGTGAAGGCCTTGAAGGTCGAGCCGGGCTCGTACGTGAAGCCGGTCGCGGTGTTCTGCAGGGCCTGTGGGTCCGCGCCCCCCGGATCGCTCGGGTCGAGGGTCGGCCAGTTCGCCATTGCCAGCACCTGCGCGTTCTGAGGATTCATCACGATCGCGGTGGCGTTCTCGGGCTGGAAGGTCCGGGCGACGTTCGCGAGCACCTCCTCGGTGCGGGCCTGGATCGCGGCGTCGATGGTCAAGCGGACGTTCTCGCCGTCGGAGGCGGTCGAGATCGTGCTCCGCTCGATCGCCTTGCCGAGTCCGTCGAGGACGACCTGCTGCTCGCCGTTCGAGGCGCCGAGCAGGTTGTTGTCGGCGCCCTCCAGGCCGCTGAGCCCCTGGCCGTCGGTGCCGACCGCTCCGATGACCTGCGCGGCGAGCTTTCCCTCGGGATAGATGCGGCGGCTGTCCGGAACCGTGGTGATCCCGGGCAGGTCGAGCTTGCGGATCCGCCCCGCTGCCGTGAGGTCGACGTTGCGCGCCAGATACGCGAACCCGGGCGATCCGCCTCCGAGCGCCCTCAGAAGGTCCGCCTGGCTCGTGTGCAGGATCGGCGCGAGTTGCCTGGCGGCCCGGTCGGGATCCTTGACCTGGTAGGGAGTCGCGACCACATCGGCAGCGTCCTCCGACACCGCCAGCTCCCTCCCCTTGCGATCGAGTATCGATCCCCGAAGCCCGGGGACCGGCACCGTCTCGGTCTGCTGGCTCCGGGCGTCGGCGGAGAGGCCGGCACCCTGGATCCCCTGCACCCATGCGGCGCGGCCGAACGCCAGGCACAGGAGGATCAGAAAGCTCGCGAAGAGGAGCCCGATCCGCCGATCGATCATCGGAGCGTTACGGGGTGGTACCCGGAACGGCGGTGAGCCCGGGGTCGGTGGTGGTGGTGGTGGTGGTCGTCGGCGCGGTCACCGCGGACGAGTCGGTCGCCGGCGTCCCGGCGGTCACCTGGCCGGACTGGAGGCGCTTCGCCGCCGTAGCGGCATCCTCCCGGCTAGCGTTCACGTAGCCGATCGAGCCGGGCGGCGGCGCGATCATGCCCAGCCGATTCGCCTGGGACTGGACATGCTCGTTCGAGATGCCCGCAGCGGCGATCTGGGCACGCAATGTGGAGATCTGGCGATTCAGGACGTCGGTCTGGCGAGTCGCTTTGCTCGAGGATGCGTTGAGGCTGAGCGCCAGGACGTTCATCGCGACGATGCCCACGAGGAGGGTCATCAAGACGCCGATCCAAAGCCGCCCGCGGGTTAGGCGGTGGACGAGACCCGACTCGGCGAGACCCGACACGGCCCCGGCTGTGCGCCCGACCGCGATCGGGACGAGCCGCGCCGGCATCGGGGTCCCCGCGTAAGGGCGGGCAGTGCGCGGTCGCCTGGGCCTGGAGGGCCCCGGTCGGGGCGAAACGGTCCGCCGGGCGGGCGCGCGACGAGCGGGAGGTCGAGGTTTCGGGGCCGGCACCGTGGCGGTGCGGGCTCCTTGGGTGGCGACCGGAGGCATCAGGTCCGGTTCCCTTCGGCATCGACACCGAGACCCCTCGGGAGCTTGCGGGCGGCGCGGAGGCGCGCGGAGTGCGACCGTGGATTTCGCTCGACCTCCTCGGGGGTCGCCGCGAGCGCCCGCCGGGTGAGTGGCTCCGCCTCGGGCTCCCTCCCGCAGACGCATACCGGAAGCTCGGGCGGGCACACGCAGCCGCGAGCCCGATCCGCGAGGAAGCGCTTCACGCGGCGGTCCTCCAGCGAATGGAAGGAGATCACCGCGATCCGGCCCCGCTCGCGCAGGAGGTCCCACGCCGCGGGGAGGGCGCGGTCGAGCGAGTCGAGCTCGTCGTTCACCGCGATCCGCAGCGCCTGGAAGGTCCGCTTCGCCGGATGTCCGCGGCCGAACCGGTATGCCGGTGGGACCGCGGCCCGGATCGCCTCCACCAGCTCCGCGGTGGTGCGGAAGGGCCTGCGGCGTGTGATCTCGCCCGCGATCGAGCGCGCGTGCCGCTCCTCGCCGTAGTCGCGGATGATGGCCGCGAGCCGGTCGGTGGGCCACTCGTTGACGAGGTCGGCCGCCGAGGCGCCCTCGCCCGGATCCATGCGCATGTCGAGGGGCGCGTCATACGAGTAGGAGAAGCCGCGCTCCGCTGTGTCGAGCTGAAGCGAGGAGACGCCGAGATCGAGATAGACGACGTCCGCGCGAACCCCCTCTTCGCGCAGGTTCTCCAGGGCGTCGGCAAAGTCGGCGCGCAGGAAGCGGGCCTCGGCCTCGAGGTCGCCCGCCATCTCGGCGAAGCGAAGCTCGGCGGCGGGGTCGCGATCGATCGCGATCAGCGTCCCGCTCCCTCCGACCCGCTGGGATACGAGCGCCGCGTGACCACCGCCCCCGAAGGTGCAGTCGATCGCGGTCTCCCCCGGGTGCGGGTCGAGGAGGTCGATCAGCTCGGTGGCCAGGACTGGTACGTGCTCGGTGGGCATGTAGGTGAGTGTGGCCATCGCGCGATCGGACTTCAGCCGGCGCCCGCGCCGCCGCCCGCCAGCTCCTCGGCGATCTCGGTTGCGGTCTCGTCGATCTCGGCGTCGTGCTGGTCCCAGGCGCGCGTGTTCCAGATCTCCAGGTGGTCGGCGACCCCGATGACGACGCAGGGGCCCTCCTTCAGCCCGGCGTGCTCGATGAGGTGCCTCGGGATCCTGACCCTGCCGGCGGAGTCCAGCGTCTCGTCGTGCGAGCGGCCGTGGAAGCGCCGCCGCATCATCCGCCCGTGGCGGCTGAGGGGATTGAGCTCGCCGAGGACCTGCTCCTCGAACCGGGAATATGCGGCCGTGGGATAGACCTCGACGCAGGGATCGAGGCCCGCGGAGAGAACCATGCCGTCCGCGAGCGCCGCGCGAAAGCGGGCCGGGACCGTGAGTCGATCCTTGGAGTCGAGGCTGTGCTGATAGTGGCCGCGAAACGCCAAGTGGTGGTCCTCTGAGAAGGATTTGGACCGGAGTGGCGAGGTGGGAGGAGCCTCACCACCCCGGTCCCTGGGTCAGATCGAATCGCCACGCTACCCCACTGCGCCCCACTTTGCAACACAATCTGGGCGCATATGGGACAGGATCCGTCGGACGGAACTGCTACCGGCGGGGAGGAATTCTCGGGAACGGCTTGTTCGAGCGGTTTTCGTGGCACCGGTGGTAGAAGGCGGCGAGTGGCAGGAGGCGCTCGATCTGCAATTGGCGTTGCAGCACCAGACCCGGCTGCGGCCGACGGCAGCGAGGGCAGGTCCCCGATAACTCTTCAATCGCAATGCAAGTTCGGAGCGAGTGAAGAGTTGACCCCTCATGGAGAGAACAACTCTTCAACCGAGGCTGGGATGGGGTCCGATTGAAGAGTTATCGACGCCCGGATTGCCCCGCGCGAGCTCACATCGTTTGCGTAGCGCGGCTTCCTCGCTGCTCAGTTCGCCGCGCCGCACCGTGGGGCGGCCCGGGCGCTAGAGCGCCCCGAACAGCGCGTCCGAGTTCGCCACCAGCCCGGCGACGATCACCAGCAGCACCGAGGGGACCAGCACCAGCGCGACCACGAGCTGGATCTTCGGCGCTGCCCGCGCCGCCCGCTCCTCGATCCAGCGGCGGGCGTCGCGCCGCATCGACGCTGCCTGCTGGTGCAACTGGTCCGCGAGCGGTGAGCCGAAGCGGCGAGAGCGCTCGAGCGCCGCGGCCAGCGCGCCCAGGCCCGCCCCCGGCACACGGTCGCGAAGCCGCGCGATGGCGTCGCGCTGCGGCGTGCCGCACTCGATCTCCGTGACCGCAACAGCCAGCTCGGCAACGAGCGGCTCGCCCGGTGTCCCGGCGCTCGAGATCTCTCCGAGGACGCGCTGCGGGCTTCGGCCGGCGGCGGTGCCGACCGCCAGCAGGTCGAGCGCATCGGGCAGCGCGGCACGGAGGCGTGAGGCGCGCCGCCTCGCTGCCCGCTCCAGCAGCGCCTCCGGAGCCACGAAGCCGGCGGCGGGAAGCGCGAGCAGCACGACGATCCCGAGCCGGCCTGGCGCAGCCGGTGCGGCGATCACGCCCAGGAAGGCGCCGAGCGCCGCGGCCGCGAGCTTTCCCGCCAGCACGGCGCCGATCGAGACGCGGCTCGCAAGACCGGCTCGATCGATGCGCTCCGGAATTCGGAGCCACAGCGCCGCCTCGGCAAGGGTGCGCAACCTGCCGCCGCTCAGCGTGGCGGCGCTCGACCAGAATGCCCTGCTCACCTCCTCTCCCCTCGTCCCGACCAGCTCCCACAGTCCGGCTGCGGCGAGGAGCACCGCCAGGCCGATCAGAGCCGCGCCGCCACCCGGCACCGTCAGAGCTCCTCGATGCGGCTGAGACGCCGGATTGCCGCGAAGCCGCATGCCTGCAACATCGCGGCGACCGCGAGCAGGGCGAGCGCGGCCTCGTTTCCGAGCAGGCTACCCACGAAGCCCGGCTGGATCAGCTCAGCGAACAGCGCGGCGCCCGCCGGCATCGCGACCACCAGAAGCCCGGTGAACCGGGCCTGGGCGGTCGCCGAGTGGGCGTCTGCGGCCACGCGATCACGCTCGGCCGCCGAGGTCGCAAACCGCCGCAGCAGGCCCGCGAGATCCCCGCCGCCGAGTTGCTGCGTGAGGAGGACAGCGGCGAACGAATCGACACGGGGCGACCGCAGCCGAGCCTGGAGCGCGCGGAGGGCGCCTGCCGTCGAAGTGCCGAGCTCCAGGTCAGCACGCAGCCGCCCCAGCTCCGCCGCCGCCGGTCCCTCGACCGAGCTCGTGGCGGCCGCCAGGGCGGCCCGAACCGACCGCCCACCCGCCAGCGCGTCTGCGACGGCCGTCGCGATCTGGGAGATTCCGCGCTCGACGGCGCGCCGATAGCGAGTCCGCCGGCTGCCGAGCAGCCATGCGGCCGCGCTTGGGCCGGCGAGGCCGAGGAACGGCGCCGGGCCCGGGCCGCCGATCATGAGGCCGACGAGGACGAGCGCGACGGTGCCGAGCACTGCGAGCCGGCGGCGCTCGGACTCGGTCGGCGCATAGCCCTCGCGACCCGCACGCCGCAGTGGCTCGACGGTCGCGGCGAGCCAGCGACCGAGTGCCGGGCTTGCGGCGACCGCCTCCCGCACGGCGACTGCCGCCATGCCTCCGGCGGCGGCGGCGAGCAGAGCCGGCGTCCCCAGGACCCCGCCCACTAGCGGGTCCACACTTCGCGTACCCCCACTCCCCCGGCGACGGTCGTGACCTCGCCCAGGGCGACGACGCGCCTCGCGCCGTCACCGTCGCGGACGAGGTGGACCACGAGCTCGATCCCGCGGCGAACCTGGTCGCGGATCGCGGCGTGCGGAAGCCCGATTCCCGCCATGAGGGCGAGCGTCTCCATCCGCCGCAGCGCGTCCTCCGGCGAGTTCGCATGCACCGTCGATAGGGCGCCATCGTGGCCGGTGTTGAGGGCGGTCAGGAGGTCGAGGGCCTCGGGACCGCGCACCTCGCCGATCACGATGCGATCGGGGCGCATCCGCAGCGCGTTTCGAAGCAGGTCGCGGATCGTCACCTCGCCGCGGCCCTCCACGCTCGCCGGCCGTGACTCCAGGCGTACGACATGCGGCTGGCGCAGGCGAAGCTCGGCGGCGTCCTCGATCGTCACCACACGCTCGAGCGGGTCGATATAGGACGAGAGCGCGTTCAGCAGCGTCGTCTTGCCCGACCCGGTACCGCCTGAGACGAGAAGGCTGCGGCGCTCGCGAACCGCGCCGGCGAGGACCTCGCGGAGGTCAGCGGTCAGCGTGCCCGACGCCACGAGCTCGTCCGGGTCCGGGCGAAGCGCGGTGAAGCGGCGGATCGAGAGCGCCGGCCCGTCCACCGCGAGCGGCGGGATGATCACGTTGACCCGCGACCCGTCCGCCAGCCGCGCGTCGGCCATCGGGCTGAGCTCGTCGACTCGGCGGCCGAGCGGCGCGAGGATCCGCTCGATCGAGTCGCGCAGCGCGCCCTCCGACTCGAAGGCGATCCGGGTGGGCTCGATGCGCCCGCCGCGCTCCACGTAGACGCGGTCGGGTCCGTTGACCATCACCTCCTCGACCCGTGGGTCCGCCAGGAGCTCCTCCAGCGGTCCGAGCCCGACCGCCTCGCGGAGGATCAGCTCACGAACCC
This sequence comes from Solirubrobacterales bacterium, assembly GCA_036265555.1. GTDB lineage: Bacteria > Actinomycetota > Thermoleophilia > Solirubrobacterales > 70-9 > AC-56. The sequence goes on along the minus strand of DATAOX010000022.1, from coordinate 934 downwards.
GCTCGCGCCTCGCGGAGGACAACGGCGCGGCGTGATCGTCGACGAGCTCGGCGACGGCCGCCTCCAGGCCCTGCTCGGTGGGCCGCCCTGCCGCCGCGTCGGCCCGGCGGCGCTCGAGCAGGCGGTGGCGAAGCTCCGCTGCCAGGGATTCGACGTGGCGCTCGGTGACGTCCACGGTCATGTCAACCCCCATGCCCGAGCAGGCGCCCCCGAGCCGCCGCGGGGGTCGAATACGCTTCGATGCCGGTGGCCGACGTCGAAGTCCGGGAGGCGGACATAACCAAGCTCGAGGTCGACGCGATCGCGAACGCGGCGAACACGGAGCTGCGCCACGGCGGCGGGGTCGCCGCCGCGATCGTCCGAGGCGGGGGCCGGAGCATCCAGGATGAGAGCGACCGCCTGGCCCCGATCGAGCTCGGCGAGGCCGTCGCGACGGGCGCCGGCGAGCTTCCCGCTCGCTGGGTGATCCACGCGGCGACGATGCACCTGGGCGGCCCGACGTCGGCCGACATCATCCGCAGGGCGACCGCGAGCGCGCTGGGGACGGCCGAGGAGGTGGGCGCGAAGTCGCTCGGCCTGGTGGCGTTCGGGACCGGCGTCGGTGGGTTCCCGGTGGAGGAGGGCGCCCGAATCGAGGTCGAGGAGGTCCGCCGCCACCTCGAGGGCGGGAGCGGGCTGGAGCGGGTCGTCTTCTGCGTCTTCGGCTCCGACGCGCTAATTGCCTTCGAGCAGGCGCTGGGCTAGCTGACGAGGTCCGCGGCCAGCACCAGGATCGCCAGCGTTTGGAGCAGCATCAACCCGGAGACGGCGCCCGAGATCGCCGCCGTGCGGCGCAGGCTGTCCTGGAGGGCGCCATCGTCTGGAGCGTCGAGAAGGGCCTGTCGCAGCCTCCCCAGTCGCGGGCCGAGCACGAGGCTGTGGACGGCCGCCTCCG
>DATAOX010000021.1:0-3305 GCA_036265555.1 Solirubrobacterales bacterium | reverse complement strand
GGCGGCGCGAAGCCCTCCGTGGGCGCCCTGACGATCGAGATCTACCAGGAGAACTCGGGGCGCCATAGCTGGCAGCTGACCAGCGACGGGCGCAACCTCGCCACGTCGTGCGAGAGCTTCGCGACGCGCGATGAGGCCGAGCGCGCGGCCGGGGACGTCCGCCGGTTGTCAGCGGGCGTCGACGCCTGAGCATCCCGGCGCGTCTCCGACGACGTCCGGTCTCAAGGGACGACGCGCAGGCGTCGAGAGATCGTCGGTGGCCGCGGCGTTGCCGGCGTCAGCGCTGCGAGGTGGGCGTTGGCCTCGCGGCGCTGCGCCCTGGGGTGGACATAGCTCCAGCCCAACAGCCAGAGGGCGGCCTTCTCGTCGGCCGAGTAGGCGCTCGCGTCGATGGCGTTCTCGACGTCCGTGAACCGTTCGCCGCGCAGCATGCGTCGCTCGACCTCCTGCCGCATCGCTTCGATCGGTCCAGTGGCCGGGTCGGTCTGATTCGGCCGCATGCGCGACCTCCCTCGGATCCCCTACACGGCCCAGCGCGCACGCGGCCCGCGAGGATCTCCTCCGATGTGCGGAGGACCGGCCGGCGACGGTTCAGCGATCAGCCATGGCTGGCCGAGCCTCGGGGGGCCGAGCACTCCCTGTGCGCCGAGGCTACCCCCCCGAGGGGCCTCTGTCGAGCACGAAGAGCTCGACGCTGAGGTCGGGGTCCTGCCGATTGGCGCTCAGGAACGCGGTGACGGTGCGGTGGGTGAGCCGTTCGATGGTGTCGATGAAGCGGACCTCCATGCTGTCCTGCCACGCGAGCCTGGCCTGGCGGACGTCGTGCCATTTGCCGGCCTCGAAGAGCGTTCGTTCGGCGGCCGTGTAGCCACCGAGCATGACGACGATCACGAGGTCGGGCTCGAGGTAGGTCCGGCAGTCGCTCGGGCCCCGCCCGAAGTACTGCTTGAAGAGGGCGACGACGGCGTTGGACAGCTGCTGCCTGAGCTCGCCGCGCCCGGGACTTGCGGGCTCGCGGAGGGCTGCCTCGTCTTCGGGATGAAGCGCGTTGTCCGGGATGGTCGCGAGGATACTCTCGGCCTCAGGGCCGCTCGGGGAGGGTCGCGATCGAGGGCACTGGCACGGCTGGCCAGTGGTAGGGTTCACCGTTCCAGGGAGCTTTCCTGGACGCGGCTTGGCCAGCCCAACAACCTGACCCGGAAGCGCCGAGGTCTGTTCCTCCTTCGAGTGGAGACTGCTCGGGGCCGTCCGAAACGGGCAGGGCTTGAGCGGGCTCCAAGGGAGGGCCCTATGTTCTCGTTCGAGCCCGTTGCGCCCCGAGCAGGGCCCGCTTCGGGGACCGCCGCGGCGCTGACCGTGGCGGCCGGCTCCGAGGCCCCCGCCGCCGCGCGAAACGCGGTGGGCGCCGGGCTCGCCGGGCGGGTCGCCGAAGACGTGCTCCGTGACGCACGGCTGCTGGTGTCCGAGCTGGTGACCAACAGCGTGCGTCATGCCGGACTGACCACGGACGGCGTCGTGCGCATCAAGGCCGACGTGACCGGCGGCATCCTGCGCCTGGAGGTCGACGATGCCGGAACGACCGGCACGGTCGCGGCGCGTCCGCCGAGCCCCGACGGTGGCTTCGGGCTCCATCTCGTCGAGGCGCTCGCACACCGCTGGGGGGTGACGCGCGAGGGGTTCACCCGTGTCTGGGTCGAGCTTCCTGCCTGGCCGTCGGCTCATGGATCCGGGAATGCGGATGTTCGGGCCACGCGCTGAGGAGCCCTTGAGGACCGCGGTCGACGCGCGGTCCCGGCTGCGGCGCCTCCAGGCGGAGCGGTTGGATGCCGCCGAGGCGGGGCTTGGTGCCAACGCCGTCTACATGGCGGACCTGCGCGCCGACATCGCGGCCGCGCGCGCGGCGTACATCGGCCTCGCGATGACCGAAGTGGCCACCTTGCGCGCCGAGCTCGGTGGAACCCAGGTCGGATAGTTCCGGCCACACACCTTCGCCCGCGGCGTCTCGTGGGTGGGCTCTCAGGGTCGGATGATCGGACGTGCCGACCGCGCCGAGTGAGAAGGCGGTCGCGCCGTCGCGAGCGCTCGAGCGGCAGCCGCGCGCGCGCCGGCCGGCGTCCGGCGGTTCGGTCGTCGCCGCCGGACGCCGATCACGGTCATCGGCTCGCTCGCCACCGCGGCGATCCTCGCATTCTTGCTCGCGGGGCGGCGTGACGAGTTCGCGGCCGCGCTCTCCGGCGTCGCGGCGTGGGTGCTCGCCGTGACCGCGCTGCTCCAGATCCTCGCGCTGCTCGCGCGCACGGAGGCGTGGCATCTGAGCATCGAGGCGGCGGGCGGAACGGTCGAGCGCCGCGCGCTGTATCGCGCGTCGAGCGTGCAGGTGCTCGGCAGCGTCATCAACGGGCAGCTGGGGGTCGCGGCGCGGATCGCGGCGTTGCGCCGATCCTCGCCGGAGGTCAGTCCGCAGGTGCCGACGCTGATCGCCGCGGAGTTCCCGATCCTCGCCGTCGAGGCGACGCTGGCCGCGCTCACCTCATTCGCGCTGGTCGGGCCTTTGGGACTGCCGTGGTGGTTGCCGGTCATCGCCGTCGCGGTGTTCGTCACGGCGAGCGCCGGCCTGCGGCGGCTCGCGCTCCGCAAGGGCCGCGAGCTGTGGACGGGGCTGGCGGTGGTCCGGAGTCTGAGCGGCGGGAGCCGAGTGATCGGCTTCGTGATGGTGGCGGTCTTCGGGCAGATCTTCCGCAACTGGCTGCTGCTGCACGCGGTCGGCGTGGATGCGTCGTTCTTCGATGCGATCGCCGTGCTCATCGCGGTGGTGGCTCTCGGTCAGTTCCCGGTCGGACCCGCCGGCGGAGCGGCGGCCGCGGTGCTCATCCTCGGCAGCCAGGGGGTGGCGGCGGCCGCGGCCGCCGGCGTGCTGATGACCGTGACGGGCACGGTCGGCGGGCTGTGCTTCGCCGGGTGGGCGGGCGCCGATCGTCTCTGGTCGGCCGGCCACCGGCGCCGGCTGCGACCCTAACAAAGCATGACATAAATTGCTAGAATTGTTCGTCTAGTGTTGATGCGTCCGGCGAGCTCGAATCCACCCCAGCCAGAAAGCGCGGCCATGCCTTCACAAAGCTCCCTGTTGCCGCGCGTCCGTCGCCTGATGCGGCGCGACGCCGCTCGCCGCGAGGCGCACCACGACACTCCGGCCGCGGTCCCGGCCATCCCTGCTCAGCCCCCCGCGCCGAGCAGCACGGCGAGCCGTCCTTCCATTGACCAGGCGGACGTCGGTGACCGGCGATCCGCTCTCGAGAGCGAGCGCT
>DATAOX010000020.1:0-1755 GCA_036265555.1 Solirubrobacterales bacterium | reverse complement strand
GCCGCGATCCCCGACGAGCTCGCCGACGCGACCGCGCTCGTGGGCGACGAGGACGAGGTCGCCGATCGCATCAAGCGCTACGAAGCCGCGGGCGTGGACCGCCTGATCATCTCCCCGATCAGCCCGGAGCCCGACCAGCGCCTGAACACCGTGAGGCGCATCGCGGAGCTCGCGGGCGTGCCGGCGGCGGCCTAGCTCCTTTCCGCAGCGCGGCATTCAGGTCGCAAGGCAGCACGTCCGCTTTCGCATCGCGAAAGTAAGAGTCCATCCGGGTCGAAATTCTCCCCTGGGCCCGGCAATGCGTCCCTCCCGGTGCGCCGTTGAATAGTCTGCCCCGGCTCGGATGAGGGTTGGCGTGCCGAAAGAATCCCGGGAGGGGGAGCGCCGGGTGGCGCTGATACCGGACGTCGTGCGCTCGCTCACGGAGGGGAGCGTCGACGTGGCCGTCGAGTCCGGTGCGGGCGAGGGCTCCGGCCATCCCGATCCCGAGTACTCGGACGCCGATGCGTCAGTCGGCTCGTCCGAAGGCGCCTGGGGCGCCGATGTGGTCGTCAAGGTCGCGGTCCCCACTCTGGACGAGATCGGGCGGCTGCACTCCGACCAGGTCTTGATCGGCCACCTGGCGCCGCTCACGTCCGGCGAGACCACGAAGGCGCTCGGCGACGCCGGCGTCACGAGCTTCGCGATGGAGTCGATTCCGCGGATCACGCGCGCGCAGGCGATGGACGCCCTCTCTTCCCAGGCCAACGTGGCCGGATACGCGGCGACGCTGCTGGCCGCGCGCGAGGCGGGACGCTTCTTCCCGATGATGACGACGGCGGCCGGCACCGTCGCCCCGGCGCGCGTGATGGTGCTGGGCGCCGGGGTGGCGGGCCTGCAGGCGATCGCGACCGCGAAGCGGCTGGGCGCGGTCGTGACGGGCTTCGACATCCGCCGGGCGGCGTGGGAGCAGATCGCGAGCCTCGGGGGGCGCCCGCTCGAGCTCGACTTCATTCCCGACGCCGAGGCCGAGGGCGGGTACGCCAGGCCGCTGACCGACGAGGAGAACGCGAAGGTCCGGGACGCGCTTGCCGACGCCGCCGCGAAGCGGGACGTGATCATCACCACCGCGCTGGTGCCGGGACGTCGCGCGCCGATCCTGATCACCGCCGATGCCGTGCGGAGCATGCAGCCGGGCTCGGTCATCGTCGACCTGGCCGGCGACTCGGGCGGCAACACGGAGGCGACCCAGGCGGGGCAGACGGTGGTCTCGGATGGCGTGAAGGTCATCTCGCCGCTGAACCTCCCGAGTGACATGGCGACCCACGCCTCGCAGCTCTATGCGAAGAACGTGGAGAACCTGCTGAAGCTGCTCGTGAATGACGAGGGCGAGCTGAATCTCGACTTCGACGACGAGATCGTCGCCGGCGCGTGCCTGACGCACGAGGGTGAGATCCGAAACGAGCGGGCCCGGGAGGCGGCCGGGGTGAGCGCCTGATGCCGCTGATCACAGAGATCACGATCTTCGTTCTCGCGGCGTTCGTCGGCTTCGAGGTGATCTCGAAGGTCCCCACGACGCTGCACACGCCGCTGATGTCGCAGACCAACGCGATTCACGGGATCGTGCTGCTGGGTGGGCTCATCGTCGTCGGGTTGTCGGACTTCTGGCTCGACAACCTGATCGGGACCATCGCGATCTTCTTCGGGACGATCAACATCGTCGGCGGCTTCATGGTCACCGACCGGATGCTCGGCATGTTCGTGCGCAAGCCGAAG
>DATAOX010000019.1:0-11122 GCA_036265555.1 Solirubrobacterales bacterium | reverse complement strand
GAGCCGTAGACGGGCGTGCCCCGCGGAATCTCGGTGTAGTGAACCGCCTGGCCGTCGTCGATCATCGACGCAAGCATACGCAGGGGCCGGCCCGTCACCACCCCAGGCGCAGCCGGACCTCCTTTGCGTCCACGAACTCGGCGATGGCCTGCGCCAAGCGCCCGCCCTGCCACGCGAGCGGGGAGGCACCCTCGTCCTCGCTGACCAGGCGCGCCCCCGGGATCGCGTCCGCGTACGCGGCCGCGACCCCGTAGGGATGGCCGGGATCAGCCGTGTCGTGACTCGCGACCACCAGCACCGGCAGGTCCAGTAGCTCGAGATCCGAGGTGGAGTCGAAGGGCGACGATCGCGGCACCTCGCGCAGCGCTCGTGCCACGGCGTCCAGGTGGACATGCTGGTCCATCCGCTGGCGCGTGAAGCGGAGGATGACATCGCGCCACTCGGGGTCCAGCCCTCGGTCGAACGCCTCCATGAAGCCGTCGACGCCCCCCCGCTCCAGGCCCTCCGCGAGGCGGTCCCACGAGTCGAGTCCCTGTGGGTCGTTGAGGCCCATGTAGACGGGGCCGATCGCGACGAGTCCCGCAAGCCGCTCGGCGTGCTCGAGGGCATAGGCCACCGCGGTGTGAGCGCCCATCGAGTGGCCACCCAGGACGAACGGGGCCTCCCCCACCCGGTCCTGCGCCACCACCTCGACATCCGCCACCAGATCGGTGTAGGCGTAGCCCGCTCCAGGTGGCGCCGGGTCGGAGCGCCCATGGCCGCGCGCGTCGTAGGTGAGCTGTCGGTATCCCCGGCGCGACAGCACCTTCGATCCGTGGACCACATAGCGCCGCGTGGCGGTGATTCCGTGTAGCAGCAGTATCGGCGGTCCCTCCCCCAGCGACTCACCCGCGAGCGTGCGCGATTGCCGCTCGACCGCGAACTCCACCGATTCGATCGCGGCCACGGTCCCCGATCAGGCGGGTGCCGACCGCACGCCCTGGAGCGCCGAGCGCAGTTCACCGACGTCCCGGTAGTGGAGGCCCAGCAGCGCGGCGTGCCGGTACCGCACCCTGCCGCCGGGGTCGACCATGAAGATCGAGCGGCGCACGAGGCCGCCGGGGCCCAGGACGCCGTACGCGCGGATCACCGCTCTGTCGGGATCCGACAGGAGCGGGACCGTCAGGCCGTACTTCCGTCGGAATCGCTCGTGGGATTCCACGGATTGCGGCGAGATGCCCCAGACCTTCGCATCGAGGTCATCCAGCCGGTCGGCCGCGTCGCGGTACGAGCAGAACTGGCGCGTGCAGACCGGGGTGAAGTCCCCGGGATAGAACGCGAGCACGAGCCAGTGGCCGTGACAGTCGGCGAGCCCGTAGCGGCGACCCTCGGTCCCCTCGAGGTCGAAATCAGGAGCCTTGTCGCCGACACCGATCCGCGCCATCACCCGCTCCCGTGAATCACGATCCGCCGGATCACCACCGTCTCGAGCGGTGAGCCGGCGTCCCCGCTCTCGGGATCGCCGAGCTTGCCGATCCGCTTCACCACGTCGAGCCCCGAGCTCACTTTGCCCAGGATCGCGTAATTGGAGGGCAGACCGGCGTCCGCCGCGGTAACGATGAAGAACTGGCTGCCCGATCGACCCGGTGGCTCGACCGGAGTCTTGGCCATCGCGACCGTCCCGAGCGTGTAAGTCGAGTTGGCGGGGGGCCGCTCAGTGACCGTGTAGCCCGGTCCGCCACGGCCGGTTTGTAGCGGGTCGCCACCCTGGACGATGAAGTGGGGGACGATGCGGTGGAAGATCGTGTCGTCGTAGAACCCCTTCCTCGCAAGGTAGACGAACGAGTTGACCGTCCGCGGGAAGTCGGCCGTGTCCAGGCGGATGTCGAACCGGCCACAGCTCGAATCGACGGTGGCGTCCAGCCGCTCGCCCCGGGTCACGGTCCGCGGGGGCCGCTTCAGCTCGCGATGTTTCGGAGGTGGCTTCGCGACCTGCTCGCAGCCGGCCGGCAGGGAGGCGCTCGTGGACGGGTTGTCACCGCTTCCGCCACATGGTGCAGAGACGACGGCCATCCCGGCCATCGCCAGGATGCAGACGGCTCGGCTGACACCAGGCATCGGCGCGCCAGCCTAGTGGGCATGATGGCGGTATGCCGCCGACGTTCGACAGCTCCGCGGACACCGGCGGCCGACCCACTCCCGCGCGGATCCGCGTCATGGGACGAATGCTCAACCGGCTCATGGTGCGCGCGCCCTGGACCTGGCCGCTCATCCGCGGGCCGATGCGGCGGTTCTTCGACACCGCGGCTCCCGGCTGGGACCGGCGGACACGGGCCGGCTCTCCCGACCACCTGGCACCGCTGGCCGCCGCGCTCCTGCACGTCCAGCCCGCGCCCGAGCGGGCGCTGGAGAGCGGCACCGGGACCGGCGAGGGCGCGCTGCTCCTGGCGCGGGAGTTCCCGCAGGCGAGCGTGCGGGGGGTGGACCTATCCGAGGAGATGGTCGCCGCCGCGAAGGCCAAGGTTGGACTGGACCCCGAGGGCCGCATCGCCTTCCGAGTAGCCGACGCGGCCGCACTGCCCTACGAGGACGAATCTTTCGACCTCGTGGCTCACCTGAACATGCCGCCCTTCGTCCGCGAGGTCGCTCGCGTCCTGCGACCCGGGGGTCACGCGGTCGTCGCGTCCAGCTGGGGGCCGGCGACCCCGTTCTACACGCCGAAAGGGGCGCTCGACTGGGCGTTCGCGAAGCACGGGATCGAGCCGGTGGCGGCCGGCGACGCGGGCGACGGGACATTCTGGGTCGGCCGCAGGCAAGCCCCGTAGCGCCCCCGCGTGACTAGATTCCGGCCATGAGCCGCGACCGATCCCACCTGGTGCTGGTCAACCCATCGGCCGGCGGCGGAAGGGTCCGGGACCTCCTGCCCCGTCTCGAGGGGGCACTCCGCGATCACGGGATCGAGCACCGCCTGGTGATGACGACGAGCCTCCAGCACGGCATCGATGAGGCGCGCGAGGCCGCTGCCGCCGGCGAGGTCCCGGTCGTGATGAGCGGCGACGGGCTCATCGGCCAGATCGGCGGGGCCCTGGCCGGCACGGGGGTGCCGATGGGCGTGATTCCAGGTGGCCGCGGAAACGATTTCGCGCGCGTGCTCGGCATCCCGACCGAGATCCCCGGGGCCATCGCGCTGATCGCGAGCGGAGCGACGCGCAGGGTCGACGTCGGCGAGGTGAACGGCCGTCGCTTCCTGGGTATCGCGAGCTGCGGGTTCGACTCCGATGTGAACCGAATCGCCAACGAGACGCGGGTGGTCAAGGGTGACCTCGTGTACCTGTACGCCGCCCTCCGGGGGCTGGCGGCGTGGAAGCCGGCGCGCTTCGAGGTAACGCTCGACGGCAGCCGCACGGAGTTCACCGGGTACTCCGTGGCTGCGGCCAACAACAGGGCCTACGGGGGCGGCATGTACCTCGCGCCCGACGCCGAGCTCGACGACGGCAGGCTCGACGTGGTGACGACTAGCGACGTCTCGAGGCTGCGCTGCCTGGTTAACCTGCCCAAGGTGTTCAGCGGTCGGCATGTGGAGAACGAGGAGGTCACCGTCGCGCGAGCGTCCGAGGTCGAGATCGCGGCCGATCGGCCGTTCGCCGTGTACGCCGACGGTGACCACCTGGCCGATCTGCCCGCGCGGATCCGCCTGCTGCCGCGCACCCTCGACGTGATCGCGCCCGCGGGTGGCGCCTTGGTGGGCCCACGCCGCAGGTGAGCCGCCTGTTCGGCCCGAAGCTCGCGGTCGCGCGGGCCGCGGGCGCACTCTCCCGGCGTAGCGGCAGGGGCGGCGGCACCACGCTCCCGGGCCGGTTGCTCCTGCGGATGGCTCCCGACGCCATCGCGCGCCTCGCGTCCCAGCTCGCCGGTGGGAGCACGATCGTCAGCGCGACCAACGGCAAGACCACCACCGCCGGCATGATCGCCACAGCGTTGCGCGCCGCCGGCCGCGACCCGGTGCACAATCGCGCGGGATCGAACATGACCTGGGGAGTCGCGACGGCACTGCTCGAGCAGCGCGGCACCGAGGGCCTGTTCGAGGTCGACGAAGCGTGGCTTCCCCGCGTGGCCGCGGAGCTCGAGCCGAAGCTGGTCGTCCTCGGGAACCTGTTTCGCGACCAGCTCGACCGCTACGGCGAGCTGGAGCACCTGGCCGACGAGTGGGCCGCCACGGTCGCCGCGCGCGCCGGCGCGACCGAGTTCGCGCTCTGTGCCGACGATCCGCTGATCGCCGACCTCGGGCGTGACGAGGACCTCGCCCGGCGCACCGGGGTGACGTACTTCGGGATCGAGGATCAAGGCCAGGCGCTCCCCGAGCTGCAGCATGCCTTCGACGCCAAGCACTGCCGTCGCTGCGGCTCGCCCTATTCGTACGCGGTCGCGTTCGTGGGGCACCTGGGCCACTACGACTGTCCCAGCTGCGGCGCGGACCGCCCAGCACCCGACGTCGCCGCCACGCGGATCGAGCTCGAGGGGATGAGCGGCTCGAGAGTCGAGGTCCGAACCCCGCAGGGCGAGGTCGAGCTGCGTTTGCGGCTGCCGGGCCTCTACAACGTCTACAACGCGCTCGCGGCCCTGACCGCCGCCATGGGGCTGGGCATCGGGGTCGAGCGGGCTGCGCGGTCGATCGAGTCGATGGAGGCGGTGTTTGGGCGGGTCGAGACGCTCCGCGTCGGCGAGAGGGAGCTCTCGATCCTTCTCATCAAGAACCCCGCCGGAGCAAACGAGGTGCTCCGCACCCTTCTCCTGGAGACGGCCGACAGTGACGGGACCCTCGACATCTGGCTGGCCCTGAACGACCGGATCGCCGATGGCCGTGACATCTCGTGGGTCTGGGATGCGGATTTCGAGCTCCTGGCCGGTCATGTGCGGCGGGTGACCTGTGCCGGCACCCGGGCGCCGGAGATGGCGGTCCGCCTGAAATACGCCGGGGTGCCAACGGATGCGATCGAGGTGGACGCGAGCATCCCGCACTCGATCGATCGCGCGGTCCAGGGGGCGGATGGTCGGCTGTTCGCCCTCCCGACCTACACGGCCCTGCTCGAGCTTCGCACCCTGCTGGCCAGGCGAGGCCTCGCCCGGGAGTACTGGGCATGAGCGCGACGGATTGGCGCTCGAGCGCGAAGGTGATATGGCACGACACCGAGTGCGGGGCCTACGGGGCCGACCTGGAGGCTTGGGAGCGGCTCGCATCGGAGACCGACGGGCCGATCCTCGAGCTCGGATGCGGGACGGGCAGAGTCGCCCTGCACCTGGCCCGGCGGGGGCATGAGGTGTGGGCCATCGACGTGGACGCCGACCTCCTCGCGGCCACGCGCGACCGGGCGGCGGCCGAGCGGCTGCACGTCCACGCCGAGCGCGCCGACGCTCGCCGGCTCGGCCTGGGACGCGAGTTCGGCCTCGCGATCGCCGCGATGCAGTTCGTGCAGATGATCGGCGCCGAATCGGCACGGGCGCCGGTGCTGCGCCAGGTCGCGGCGCATTTGCGCCCGGGAGGCCGGCTCGGCGCCGCGATCCTCGACGGCATGCCCGACGAACTCACGGGCGCCCCCGCCCCCCTTCCGGACATCCGCGAGGCCGGCGGCCGCGTCTACTCGAGCCTCCCAGCCGACGTCGTCGGCGATGGACAGCGCCTCGAATTGCGCCGGCTGCGCCAGGAGGTCGCCCCGGACGGGACCATGGTCGAGTCCGCGCATGCCGAGGCGCTGTGGCTCCTCGACCCCGGCTCCCTGGAGCGCGAGGGCGAGACCGCTGGGCTCGTGCCATACGACCGCGTGTCGGTACCCGCCATGAACGGGTACATCGGCTCGGTGATCGTGGTGTTGGAGCGACCGTGATGGAGCTCCGGCTGTGCGCGCTGTATCCCGAGCAGATGAACATCTACGCGGACCGCGGGAACATCCTGCTGCTGAGGCGCCGCTGCGAATGGCGCGGGATCCGGTTCGAGTACTCGGCGTCCGGCCCCGGGGATCCGCTTGATCCCGCGGCCCACGACCTCCTCTACATGGGCGGTGGCCAGGATCGCGATCAGAGGATCGTCGCGGCGGATCTCGTGCGCACCAAGCGAAAGGCGCTGGCCGAGGCGACCGAGGACGCCGCCGTGCTCCTCGCGGTCTGCGGTGGCTACCAGCTTCTCGGGCACAGCTATCAGTTGGGGGACGAGCGCATCGAGGGGCTCGGGCTCGCAGACCTGGAGACCGTCCGTGCGCCCGGCCCGCGCCTGATCGGAAACGTGGAGATCGAGGTCGACGTGGACGGCGAGCCGCGGCGCTTGGCCGGCTTCGAGAACCATGGTGGGCGCACCCACCTCGGTCCCGAGGCGACCCCGCTCGGCCGCGTGATCCGCGGCTTCGGGAACAACGGCGAGGATCGCCAGGAGGGTGTCCGCCGGCGCAACGTGATCGGGACCTACCTGCACGGGCCGCTTCTGCCGAAGAACGCCTGGTTCGCCGATCGGCTGATTCAGCTGGCGCTCGCACGGCGCCAGGGCTCCGAGCCCGAGCTCGACCCGTTGGACGACTCCCTCGAGGGCGCGGCGCACGAGGCCGCCCACCGGGCGGCCATGCGGGGCTAGCGCCCGCTCGAGCCGAAGCCGCCCTTGCCGCGGGCGCTCGCGGCCAGCTCGGCCACCTCGACCGGATCCGCCTCCGCGATTGGGCTCAGCACGAGCTGCGCGATCCGATCCCCGGGTGAGATCTCGAACGTCTCTCGTGAATCCGTGTTCAGCAGCAGGACCTTGATCTCGCCGCGATAGCCGGGGTCGATCAGGCCGGGGGCGTTGACGAGCGCGATGCCGTGCCTCGCCGCCAGGCCGGAGCGGGGAAGCACCAGCCCGGCGTGCCCGGTCGGGATCTCGACCGCGATGCCCGTTGCCACCGCCGCGCGCTCGCCCGGCGCGATCGTCACGGCTTCGGCGGCCTGCAGATCGAGGCCCGCGTCACCCTCGTGGGCACGGCTCGGAAGGCTCGCCTCCGCCCGCAGGCGTCTTACCCGCAGCTCCACGCGAGGAGCGTAATCGGCGCGTCAGCGGCGCCCGTGGCCGTCGCGGGTCGCGCCCGTCCCGTTGAGCGCAAAGTCCGTGAATCGGTGCGCGAGCGCCGCAGGGACGCTTGCGCGCACGAGCACGCCCTCCGGGCGATCCTCGCGCTCGAGGTCCCCGGCGAGGTCGTGGAGCTCGGCCAGCGTCGCGCCCTGCGAATACGGCAGCAGGAGCTCGAGCGGTGCGAGCGTCTCCTCGAAGCTCGACTCGATCCGGTCACGAAGCTCCTCCAGCCCCTGACCCGACAGCGCGGAGACCGCAATCGAATCCGGATCGCGGATCACCAGCTCGTTCGCATCCGCGGCATCGAGCAGGTCGGTCTTGTTGTAGACGCGCAGGCGCGGAACCAAGTCCGCCCCGATCTCCTCGAGCACCGCGTCGACGGCTGCGATGGCCTCGCGACGCTGGTGCTCCGGCTCGGAGGCGTCGACGACGTGCAGGATGAGATCGGCCAGTGTCGTCTCCTCGAGCGTGGCCTTGAACGCCTCGACTAGCTGGTGCGGAAGCTTGCGGATGAACCCGACGGTGTCGGTCAGAAGGTAACGGCGGCCGTGGTGACGGTAGGCGCGAGTGGTCGGATCGAGGGTGTGGAAAAGCCTCTCACCAACGCCGGCGCCCGCGCCGGTCATCGCATTCAGGAGCGTCGACTTGCCCGCGTTCGTGTAGCCCGCGAGCGCCACGATCGGGAGCGCGGAGCCGCTGCGCCGATTCCGCATGACCTCGCGGTTCCTCTCGAGGCGCTCCAGGCGGCGGCGCAGCGTTGCGATCCGATCCCGCGCCAGGCGGCGATCCGTCTCGATCTGCGTCTCGCCGGGGCCCCTGGTGCCGATGCCGCCTCCCAGCCGCTCGAGGTGGGTCCACAGCCCGCGCATCCGTGCCAGGTTGTATTCGAGCTGCGCGAGCTCCACCTGCAGCTTTCCCTCGGCGCTGTGCGCATGGTCGGCGAAGATGTCCAGGATCACCGCCGTGCGGTCGATCACGGGCACGCCGAGGGACTGCTCGAGGTTCCGCTCCTGCCTCGGCACCAGCTCGTCGTCGCACGCCACCAGGTTCGCATTCGTCCGTGCGATCTCCGCCTTGACCTCGGCGAGCTTGCCCCGGCCGACGTAGCGGTCGGGATCCGGGCGGCCGCGCACCTGTACCGCCTCGCCCGCGGCCGCCACGCCGGCGGTGCGGAGGAGCTCCTTCAGCTCGGCGAGGGGATCGGCGCCACCGGGCGTTGCCGGCAGCACGCCGAGGCAGAGCGCGCGCTGCCTGGCGCGCGGGTTCTGGATGCCGCTGCCCTCGATGTCCGGGCTATGGGCGCGACGGCCGTTGCGGGTTCGCTGCATCCACGTCAAGTGTAGGCGCGTTCGCGTGGCGATCCGGCAGAGCGGCTCAATGGCTCTCGACGGCCTGCAGGCCGATCGCGCCGATCACGATCAGCGAGATCGCGGCGATGCGCAGCGCGTCCGCCGGCTCACCGAGGGCGAGGATTCCGACTGTCGCCGTGCCGGCCGCCCCGATGCCCGTCCAGACCGCGTAGGCGGTACCCACGGGGAGGTCGCGGAGCGCCAGGTTGAGCAGTCCGAAGCTCGCCAGCGCGAACACGCAGAACAGGACCGTTGGCAGGATCCGAGTGAACCCGTGGCTCAGCTTCAGCATCACTGCGAAGCCGGTCTCGAAGAGCCCAGCGGCGATCAGGAGGAGCCATGCCATGGAGAGGTCGGTGCCGGTGGACCCTAGGAGGCGGCCCGGACGGTCCGACGGATGCGATCAGGCGCGAGCGACCGCGGCGCGGCTGGGCGCCGGCAGCACGATCGCGGCCGCGATCACCGCCGCGAAGGCCGCTGAGCGGGCCGCGATCGCCAGCGGATCGCCGCCCACGGGATCGCCGAAGACCGCGATCCCCCCCGCCACGGACGCCAGGTTCGCGCACACCGAGCTCAGGGTGATCACGGGTATCGCGCCTCCGGTCTGCATCCCGCGCGCCAGCGCCAGGAACGCACCGGCTCCGGCCAGGAGCCCCATCGCCGTCCACGGGCTGATGATGCTGAAAACGTCGCCCGGGACGGTCGCCGTCAGCGCCTTAACGGCGACGTTCGCCACCCCCAGCAGGAGTCCCGCCGCGATGCCGAGGACTGGGCCGCTCGCGCGTCCCGGGGTTCCCGTGCTCCCCGAGAGAAGCAGGGCCACACCCACGGCGACCGAGGCCGCCTCGAAGGAGGCCATGGCCTCAACGGAGTAGCGGGAGCTCGAGCCGCCGCTGCCAACTGACGTCACGGCCAGAAGGATCAATCCGACGGCGCACAGGAGGAGCCCCACCCACTCCCGCGTTCCCACGCGGACTCCGAACCACCGCTCGGCGAGCCAGGCCAGGAGCAACAGGCCGCCGGAGAGCGTCGTCTCCACGAGCGACAGCGGCGCGACGGACAGGGCGGCGACGTGGAGCGTCCAGGCGGCGAACGCCACCAGGAAGCCGATAGTCCACCAGCGCGAGCGAAACAGCGAGACGGCGCTGCGAAGCGGGTGCGAGAGCTCGACGTCCGGGGAGGCGATGGCGCCGCGGTACTTGCACAGGAGGCCGACGTTCGCGACGAGCGCGCTGGCGAGGGCGAGGAGTATCCCGAGCTGCACCATTCGGAGGTCAAATTGGCGGTCGGGCCGCCAGATCCTGCGAGGGGCGCGGGACGGTACCGGTCGGGTCTAAAGATTGCTTTGAGATCCCGTTAAGGAACCGTCAGGAGACTCGCGCACGGCGTGCCAGATGCTCGCGCAGTCGCGCGACGGCCTCCTCGATCCGCTCGTCGGGTGCCGTCATGCTGATCCGGAAGAAGCCCTCCCCGCCCGGCCCGTACATGGAGCCCGGCGTGACGACGACCGCCGCCTCCTCGAGCACGAGCTCGGCGAACGACGCGGAGGTGTGTCCGCTCGGCACCGGAGCCCATACGTAGATCGTCCCCCTCGGCGGCTCGACCTCGACTCCGATCTCGCGCAGCGCCTCCACGAGGAGGTCGCGGCGGCGCGCGTAGATCGCGTTCATCTCCTCGATCGCCCCCCGCGGTCCCGCCAGGGCGGCGGCCGCGGCCGTCTGGAGCGCCTCGAACATGCCGGAGTCGATGTTGGTCTTCAACCGCCAGTAGGCGGCGACCGCATCGCGATTGCCGAGGATCGCCGCGCAACGCCAGCCGGTCATGTTGAACCCCTTGGACAGCGAGAAGACCTCCACGCCGACGTCCTTCGCTCCCGGTGTCGCCAGGAAGCTGGGCGCCACGTACCCGTCGTACGTCGTCTCCGAGTAAGCGTTGTCGTGGACGACCAGGATCTCGTGCTCCCGCGCGAGCTCCACCGCCCGCTCGAACAGGCCCTCCGGGGCGATGGCGCCGGTTGGGTTGTTGGGATAGTTCAAGAACATCAGCCGCGCGCGCTCGAGATCGTCCCGGGCGATGGACTCGAGGTCGGGGGCGAAGCCGAGTTCTCTGCGCAACCGCATGAGCAGCGCGTCCGCGCCGGCAAGCGCGGGGGCGCCGGTGTACACCGGATACCCGGGGTCCGCCGCCAGCGAAGCGTCACCTGGATCGAGGAAGGCGAAGCAGAGGTTGTAGATGCACTCCTTGGCACCGAGCGTTGGAATCACCTCGGACTCGGGGTCGATCTCCACCCCGAACCGCTCCGCGTAGAAGTCCGCGAAGCCCTTGCGGAACTCCTCGCGGCCGCGGTTGGAGGGATAGCCATGATTGGCCGGGTCCGCGACGGCGATCTGCATCGCCTCGACGATCTCTGGATACGTCGGTCGGTCCGGGTCGCCGATGCCCAGGCTGATGACGTCGATTCCGGCCTTGCGCTTCTCCGCAATCCGCCGCTCGAGCTCCGCGAACATGTAGGCGGGCACGGTTTCGAGCCGCCGCGCGGGCTCTGTGAGCCGGCGCTTGGTGTGCTGCGGGGCCGCCATCCGTACCAAGACTACGAGCTCATGTGGCGGTCGCGAGCTCTCGGACCAGCTCCTGGGACAGCTGGCCACGGTAAACGGGGGACGCCGTTCCGGTCTGCCGCACGTCGAGCTCGTCCGTGACCTCGACG
>DATAOX010000018.1:0-9325 GCA_036265555.1 Solirubrobacterales bacterium | reverse complement strand
CTCGTCCTCGATCTCCCCGACGACCTCCTCGAGGATGTCCTCGACGGTGACGATGCCGACCGTGCGCCCGTACTCGTCGGAGACCACCGCGATCGAGCTGCGCTGGCGCTGGAGCTCGGCGAGGAGGTCGTCGAGCGGCTTGGTCTCGGGGAAGATCGGGACCTCGCGAATCGCGGGCTCGATCGAGGTGTCGGCGCCGGCGTTCATGTAGAGCCGGACGAGGCTGTTGTTGTGGACGACGCCGCGGACGCGGTCGGGATTGTCGTCCTCGATCACGATCAGCCGGGTGTGGCCGGAGCTGACGCAGCGCTGCAGCGCGTCCTCGACGGACTCGCCGGCGTTCACCGTGACGACCGCCGGGATGGGAGTCATCACCTCGCGGGCCTGCTGCTCGTGGAGGTGGAAGACGCCGACCAGGTGGCCGGCCTCCTCGGCGTCCAAGCTTCCGCCGGTCGCCGATTGCCGGATGATCGCCTTGACGTCCTCCTCGGCGAACTGCTCCTCCAGCCGCTCGGGCCTGACGCCGAACAACCTCACGATCGCGTTCGAGAGCTTCGTCAGCGCGACGGTGAACGGCGCGCTCGCCGCGCGAAAGAGGGCGAGCGGCCGAGACAGTCCACGCAGGGTCCCCTCGGCGTTCGTGATCGCGAGCATCTTGGGCACCTGCTCGCCGATCGAGATGTGGATCGAGGTGACGAGCGCATACGCGATCGCGACTGAGATGGCGACCGCCACGCCGTGCGACAGGCCGCCGAAGATCGGTTCGATCAGGTGCGCCAGCGACGGCTCTCCCAGGAAGCCGATTGCGATCGAGGCCATCGTGATCCCGACCTGGCATGCGGACAGAAACTCGTCGAGGCGCCCGAGCTCGGTGAGCGCCGAATCCGCTCCGCGTACGCCCTCCCGCGCCATCGTCTCGATCCGCGACCGGCGTGCGCGTACGAGGGCGAACTCCGCGGCCACGAACAGGCCGTTCAGCAGGACGAGCAGGACCAGCAGGACTAGGAGCAGAACGCTCATGGCCCGGTCAGCGCCGTCCGCGCGCAGAGTGTTGCCCTATGCGGCCGCGTACTCGGAGGTTGGTCGTCGTCGCTCATCGGGCCCGGCGCCGCGAAGGCTACCAAGGGGCCCAGTCTCGTCACCGGAGTGGTCTGGGAGCCACCCGACCGCCTTTGGGCTCAGCCCAGCGGCGGCCGGCGCTGCGCGGCTAGTGTCCCTTGGACCATGTCCGGCGAGATGGTTCAGTCATCCGGGGAAACCGCGCGGGATGGGGCGCTGGATCAGACCGAGGCGCCGTATCTGGAGGCAATCATCGCCTACGCGGCGCGGGATCCCGGCCGCTTTCACGTGCCCGGCCACAAGGGCGGCGAGGGCGCGGACCCCGAGCTCGTCGCCGCCCTCCGCGAGGTCGCGTTCGAGATCGACATCCCGGCCGGCATCGAGGGCGTCGACGTGGGCCCGGATTCGCCGTTTCAGCGGGCGCAGCGACTGGCGGCGCAGGCGTGGGGAGCCCGGCGCAGCTGGTTCCTGATCAGCGGCGCCTCGCAGGGAAACCACGCCGCCTGTCTCGCGATGCGGCACTCCGGGCGCAGGGTGGTCGCGCAGCGCAACGTGCACTCGAGCACCATCGACGGGATCGTGCTGGCGGGCCTGGAGCCGGCGTTCGTCGCACCCGAGCTCGATGCCGAGCTCGGCATCGCCCACTGCTTGACCCCGGAGGCACTGGCGGGCGCGCTCGACCGCGCCCCCGACGCGGTGGCGGCGCTCACCGTCTCACCCACCTACTTCGGCGCGGTGGCGGACGTGCGGGGACTGGCCGAGGTCGCTCACGAACGGGGCGTGCCGCTGATCGTCGACGAGGCTTGGGGTGTCCACCTGCGCTTTTCCGATGAGCTGCCAAAGAGCGCGCTGGAGTGCGACGCCGATGTCGTCCTCTCATCGGTCCACAAGCTGTTCGGCAGCCTCACCCAGTCCGCGATCCTCCATCTCGGCCGCGACGAGCTCATCGACGCCGACGTGGTCGACCGCTGCGTGACGCTGACGGAGTCCACCAGCCCTAGCGCACTCCTGACCGCGTCGCTCGATGCCGCACGACGGCAGGCGGTGGTTCGCGGCGCGAAGCTGCTCGCCGAGACGGTCGCCGGGGTCGAGCAGGCGCGTGAGGCGATCCGGGGGATCCCGGGACTCGACGTGCTCGACGAGCGGCTCATCGGGCGCCCAGGAGTCCACGACTGGGATCCACTGCGCCTCGCGGTCGACGTCCGCGGCACCGGCAGCACCGGAATCCGCCTCGCGAAGCTCATGCGGGAGCTCGACGATGTGAACCTCGAGCTGGAGTCCGAAAACGTCATCGTGGCCGTGTTCGGTGCCGGTGAGAACGCAGTCGACAGTGCGAGGCGGCTGGTGACCGCCCTGCGACACGCCGTCGAGACCCTGGGTGCCGAGCACGAACACCCGAAACGGCCGTTCACGCCTCCGCCGCCCTGGGGGTCGCTCGAGCTACCGCCTCGAGCCGCGTTCTTCGGTCCCCAGGAGGTCGTGCCGTTCGCCGACGCCGTCGACAGGATCGCAGCCGAATCGCTCGCCGCTTACCCGCCCGGCATCCCGAACGTTCTCCCCGGAGAGCGGCTGACGCGGGAGACCGTCGACTACATAAACGAGGTCGTGGAGCACGGCGGCTGGGTGCGCGGCGCGGTCGACCGCTCACTGAAGACGATCAGGGTCGTGCGCGAATGAATGCGGTCTCATGGGGCGTCGAGTCCGAGTACGGGCGCCTCACCGATGTCCTCGTCTGCCCGCCCGACAACTTCAGGTGGCTTCCCACCAGCGCCATCAGCCGAGCCACGCTCGAGAGCGGGCGGCGATTCGACCCGAAGGCGGCACTGGTCCAACACGGGGAGCTGGTCGCCGCCTACGAGCAGGCCGGCGTCACCGTGCACCGCCTCGATCCGGATGCGGCGCTTCCGTACCAGGTCTTCGCCCGCGACTCGAGCGCGATGACTCCATGGGGAGCCTTCATCACGCAGCTCAAGCAGTGGTGGCGGCGAGGCGAATACGCGCCCGCGATCCGCTTCTACCAGGACCACGGAATCCCGATCTGGCGCATGGCGACGGCCGGCGCGATCGAGGGCGGCGACGTGATGATCGTCGAGCCGGGAAGCGTCGTGATCGGCAACGGGGAGGAGCGGACGGAGGACCCGGCCGCCCGCCAGCTCGCCGCCTGGTTCGAGGCGGAGGGGTGGGAGGCGCGCGTGGAGCCGATACCGGGCGTCTTCGTGCACATCGACGTGCTGATGGCGGTACTCGGGCCGAAGCTCGCGGCCGTCTGCACCGGGCTCGTCTCCGGCGGACTGGTGCGCTGGCTGACGGAGAAGGGCTTTGAGGTCCTCGAGGTGCCACCCGAGGACGCGTTCGCGCTGGGAGTGAACGCGATCTCGCTCGGCGAGGACCGGGTGCTGACTGGCGCTGGCGCCCGGTCCCTCAACGAGCAGATGCGGGCCCGCGGCCTGGAGCTGTTCGCCCCCGATCTCGAGCTGTTCACGCTCGGCGGCGGGGGCGCCCACTGCTTGGGGCAGGCGCTCCGCCGCGAGCCGGCATGAGCGACGGGCCCGCGGTCGAGGCCGCGCGCGTGGTCGCGGACCTCCACGAGCTCGATCGCAGGACCGGCGGGCCGGGGGGCGCCCAGCGACTCTGCTGGACCGAGGTCTGGCGGGAGGCCCGGGCGATGCTCGCGGACCTCCTCGGCGAGATCGACCTGGAACCCGAGCGCGATGCGGCGGGCAATCTATGGGTCTTCCTGAAGGGAGAACGCGAGCCTGCGCTCGTGGTGGGATCGCACGTGGATTCGGTCCCGGACGGGGGGTGGCTCGACGGCGCTCTCGGGGTCATGGCGGCCCTGGGAGTCCTTCGCGCTTGGGCCGGGAGCGACCGGCGCCCTCCCCGCTCACTCGCGCTGGTCGACTGGGCCGACGAGGAGGGCGCGCGGTTCGGCCGGAGCCTGTTCGGGAGCTCGGCATTCTCGGGGTCGCTCGACCCCGAGGGGGTACGTGGCCTGCGTGACGCCGAGGGCATCTCGATCGTCGACGCCCTTGCCGAGAACGGGGTCGACCTCGGGGACGCGCTCGGGGCGACATCCCGTCAGGACCGCATCGCTGCCTACCTCGAGCTCCACATCGAGCAGGGGCCGGTGCTCGAGGCCGAGGGGGTCCAGGCGGCCGCGGTGAGCGGCTGCGCCGGGGTCCAGCGTCACCGCTTCCGGTTCCGGGGCCAGTCCTCCCACGCGGGCACGACGCCGATGGATCGTCGCCGCGACGCCGGCCTGGCGGCGGCGCAGGTCGCCCTGCGAGTCGAGGAGGTCGGCGCCCAGCATGGCGGCATGGCCACGACCGGGTCGATCGTCCTGTTCCCGGGAATCCCGACCGCCGTCGCCGGGGAGGCGGAGCTGCTCGTCGACCTGCGTCACCCCGACGCGGGTGAGCTGGCGGCGATGCTCGCAGACGCGCGTGCCGCGGCCGAGGCGGCGGCGTCCCGGCGCGGGTGCGAGTTCGAGGCGGAGAGCGTCTGGGCCATCGAGCCGATCCCGTTCGACGCCGAGCTCGTCGCCATGGCTAGCGACGCCTGCCGCGAGGCGGCCGATTCGGATCGCGTCCTTGCGAGCGGCGCGCTGCACGATGCCGCCGAGGTGGCGCGAGTCGCGCCCACGGCGATGGTCTTCTGTCCCTCGATCGGCGGCATAAGCCACGCGAGCGAGGAGGACACGGCGGAGCCCGACCTGATCGCAGCGATCGAGGCGTTCGGCCTCCTGGCGAACCGGGTGCTCTCCACCTAGCCCCCGGTCCCTGGCAATGGTCAGCGGCTGATCTCTCCGCCGACGATCGTCTGAGCGACGAGCGGTACCCCCGGGCGATAGACCAGGTCGGCGTAGCTCGCCGCGTCCAGGATGATCGCGTCGGCGCGGGTACCCGGGGCGAGGCGGCCGATGTCGGCCCGCCGCAGCGCGGTGGCGCCGCCGATGGTCGCCGCGGCGAGCGCCTCCTCCACCGTCATGCGCATGTCGCGGACGGCGAGCGCGATGCAGAAGCTCATCGACGTCGTGTTGCTCGAGCCGGGGTTCGTGTTGGTGGCGATCGCGGCGCTGACGCCGGCGTCGATCGCCCGGCGTGCATCCGGGTAGGGCTGGCGGGTCGAGAAGTCGGTCGCCGGGAGGAACGTCGCCACGGTCTCGCTGGCGGCGAGCGCCTCGATGTCCTCATCGTCGAGGTACGTGCAGTGGTCGACCGATGCCGCCGCGAGCTCGACTGCGAGTTGCACGCCCGGCCCCGGGCCGAGCTGGTTGGCGTGGATCCTGAGGCCGAGCCCGGCCGCCCGGCCGGCCTCCAGGACGACGCGCGACTGCTCGGCGTCGAACGCCCCCCGCTCGCAGAAGACGTCGATCCATTTGGCGTGCGGCGCGCAGACCGCCAGCATCTCGCCGCAGACGAGCTCGACGTAGTCGTCGGGGCGTCCCTCGTACTCGAGCGGCACGACGTGGGCGCCCAGGAACGTCACATCGTCGGTGAACTCCGCTGCGATCGCGCAGAGGCGACGCTCCGTCTCGGGATCGAGGCCGTACCCCGACTTGATCTCGATGTGGGTGATTCCGGCGCGAAGCGCCTCGGCTCGGCGGCGGGTCGTCAGGTCGCGCAGCTCCGGATCGCCTGCTCGTCGCGTCGCCTCGGTCGTGACACGGATGCCACCCGCCTCGTACGGCCGGCCCGACATGCGGGCCGCGAATTCCGCGGCGCGGTCGCCGGCGAAGACGAGATGGGTATGGCTGTCGACGAACCCGGGCATCACGCAGCGACCGTCGGCGGAAATCCGTTCGTCACCGGCGACCCCGGCCCGCTCGACGGCGACCACCGCGCCTCCGTCGATGACGAGCGCCGCGTCGGGCACCAGCCCCAGGGGCCCCTCACCCAACTCCGGGCTGTTGGTGACGAGCAGTCCGATGTCGTCGACGACCAGCGCGCTCATGACAATGCCGCCCCGATCGCGGCATCGAGCTCGGCGGGCACGTCGAGCCGGACGTGGGCGCCGTCGCGAACCACGTCACTCCCGGAGATGACCACCCGGTCCACGTCCGCCGCGGTCGCCGCGAAGACCGCGGCTTCGACGGCCGTCGCCGGGCGGGTGCCCGCGAGCCGCGGACCGTCGAGCCGCAACGTCACGAGATCCGCGATCGCGCCGACCTCGATTCGACCCGCCTCCGCCCAGCCCAGGCTGGCGTGGCCATCCTGCGTGGCGGCGCGGAGCAACTCGGTGGCTTGATTCAGCCCGCGCTTGCCGCGTACGAGCCGCTCATCGAGTTCCACCGCCCGCGCCTCCTCGAAGAGGTCGATCACCGCATGGGAGTCGGAGCCGAGCGCCAGCTCGATGCCGGCCGAGCGAAGCCGCTCCGCCTCGGCGACCCCGTCGGCGAGGTCGCGCTCAGTGGTCGGGCACACGCAGCAGGTCGCGCCTGCCTCCCCGAGAACGTGGAAGTCGGCG
Source organism: Solirubrobacterales bacterium (assembly GCA_036265555.1). GTDB lineage: Bacteria > Actinomycetota > Thermoleophilia > Solirubrobacterales > 70-9 > AC-56. The sequence continues at coordinate 2,800 of DATAOX010000018.1, read as the reverse complement.
TCGGCCAGGTGGGTGCAGTGGACCGCTGTGAACCGCTTCCCGACCGCGCCGGCCTCGGCGAGCACCCCGGTCGGCGTCGAGCCGTACGCGGCGAGCGACGCCTCGTTCTCGGCGGGCTGCTCCGAGACGTGTCCGTGAAGCGGGACCTCGCCATGGGCCGCCCACTCGGCCACGAGCGCGGCGGACGCCGGGTCCACCGCCCGGACGCTGTGTATGGCCGCGCCGAGCCGAGCTCCCTCGTCCTGCTCAAGCTCACTGACGCGCGCGGCCCACGCCGCGGCGTCGCCGTCGCCGAAGCGCCGCTGGGCGCCGGCGACCTCCTCGCCGATGCCGCCATGCAGGTAGCAGGCGTCGAGCAGGGTGATGCGGATTCCAGCCTCGCGCGCGGCCTGGATCATGGCCCGGCCCATGGCGTTGGGATCGGAATACGGCGTGCCGCCGGGGCCGTGGTGGAGGTAATGAAACTCGCCCACGCACGTGATTCCGGCGAGCGCCATCTCGCCATAGGTGGCGCGCCCCAGCGCGAGGTAGAGCTCGGGATCGAGCCGCGACGCCACCTCGTACATCGCCTGGCGCCAGGTCCAGAAGTCCCCGCGGTCGGAGTGGGTGTGACCGCGCAAGGCCCGTTGGAACGCGTGGGAATGGGTGTTGGCGAGGCCGGGCAGCGTGATCCCGTTCAGGCGTGCCGCATCAGGAAGCGGGGTCGTGACGCCCGGCTCGACGCTCGCGATCCGCTCGCCGTCGACCTCGATGAGCACACCTTCGGCAACCGTCTCGCCGCCGAGCCACGCGAACTCGCACCAATAGGTCGCCGTCATGAGCCGTAGCGCGCCACGATCGACCGGGCCCGCCCCTCGAACTCCGTGCGCTGGTGGCGCTCGTACTCGTCCCAGGTCGCGAGCGTCCGGGGATCGACCCGATCGACGAAGAGGATCCCGTCAAGGTGGTCCACCTCGTGCTGGAACGTCCCCGCAGTGAGCCCGCGCTTCACCTCCGCGCGCTCGCGGCCCTCCCGGTCGAGGTACCGGACGCGGACGCTCGCATGGCGCTCGACGTAGCCCCTGAGATCGGGCACCGACAGGCACCCCTCGTTGATCTCGAGCATCTCGTCGTCGCCCGGCTCGACCACCGGGTTGACCATGACGCAGAGCGGAATCGGTGGCTTGTGGGGATAGCGCGGGTTGGTCCCCTCCAGCTCCGCCACAGCGATTCGCAGTGTCTCGCCCACCTGGTTGGCGGCCAGACCGGCGCCGTGAGCGGCTCGCCTGGTCTCGATGAGATCGTCGATCAGCCGCTGGACCTGCGGCGAGCGAAGCTCGTCCGGAGCGACGTCGCGGGCGCGGGTGCGGAGCACCGGATCGCCGATGGTCACGATCTCGCGAACGCTCACCGGTGCACCGGTCAGCCCTCGCGCATCGGGATCCGCACGCCCCTGCGCTTCGCCACAGCGATCGCGCGGTCGTAGCCGGCGTCCGCATGCCGCATCACGCCTGTGCCGGGATCAGACGTCAGCACCCGCTCGAGCTTCTGGGCGGCAAGGTCCGTGCCGTCCGCCACACAAACCATGCCGGCATGGATGGAGCGGCCGATTCCGACCCCGCCGCCGTGGTGGATGCTGACCCACGAGGCGCCGGCCGCCGTATTTATGAGCGCGTTCAGCAGCGGCCAGTCCGCGATCGCGTCGGACCCGTCCTCCATGTGCTCGGTCTCCCGGTACGGTGAGGCGACCGACCCTGAGTCCAGGTGATCGCGGCCGATCACGATCGGCGCCGTGAGCTCACCGGAGCGCACCATCTCGTTGAATCGAAGGCCCAGCCGCGCCCGCTCGCCGTAGCCGGCCCAGCAGATCCGCGCCGGAAGGCCCTGGTAGGCGATCCGCTCGCCGGCGAGGCGGATCCACCGAGCGAGCGCCGGATCATCGGGGACCTCCTCGATCACTGCCTGGTCGGTTGCGGCGATGTCCGCCGGATCACCTGAGAGCGCGACCCAGCGGAACGGGCCCTTGCCGTCGCAGAAGAGCGGGCGAATGTACGCGGGGACGAACCCCGGATAGGCGAATGCGCGCTCGAAGCCGCCGAGCTCGGCCTCCGCGCGCAGGCTGTTGCCGTAGTCGAAGACCTCCGCCCCGGCGTCCATGAATCCGACCATCGCCGCGCAATGAGCGGCGCAGGCGGCGCGAGCGCGGCGAATGTACTCGTCGGGGTCAACCTCGCGAAGCTCGTTCGCCTCCCGCAGGCTCATGAGGTTCGGCACGTAGCCCTGGAGCGGGTCGTGAGCGCTCGTCTGATCGGTCACGATGTCGGCCGCGAAGCCCATTCGCCGAAGCTCCGGTAGAGCATCCGCGGCGTTGGCGCAGACACCCACGCTCAGGGGCCGACGCTCGTCCTTTGCCGCCTGGCAGCGGCTGACCGCCTGCTCGAGATCGTCGGCCTGCTCGTCCAGATAGCGGGTGTCGAGGCGGCGCCGGATTCTCTCCGGGTCGACCTCGACGCACAACGCGACGCCGCCGTTCATCGTGATCGCGAGCGGCTGCGCGCCGCCCATCCCGCCGAGGCCCGCGGTGACGATGAGCCGGCCGTCGAGCGTGCCGTCGAAGTGCGTCCGCGCGACGGCGGCGAAGGTTTCGTGCGTGAAGCCGAGGATCCCCTGTGTGCCGATGTAGAACCACGACGCCGCCGTCATTTGGCCGAACATCGTCAGCCCGGCCTCCTCGAGGCGCCGGAACTCCTCGTCGGTCGACCACTGCGGAACGACCATCGCGGTCGAGATCAGGACGCGCGGGGCGTCGGGATGGGACGGG
>DATAOX010000017.1:0-2846 GCA_036265555.1 Solirubrobacterales bacterium | reverse complement strand
ACCGCCGCCCCCTCGAACAGCTCGATCCGATCGCCGGGCGCCAGCTGGACGATCGCCTTCTTCCACGAGCGCGTGCGTCCGGAGTGAAGTCCGCGCCGCTTCGGCTTCGAGCGGACCTTGGCGGTCCGCACCGCGGCGACGCGCACCTCGAAGATCTCCTCGACCGCCCGTGCGATCTGCGTCTTGTGGGCGCGGTCGTCGACCCGAAACGTGTACTTGCCATCGGACATCAGCGCGTAGCTCTTCTCGGAGACGACCGGCTCGATGATCACCTCACGGACATCCATCAGCGCTTGGCCTCCTTGGCCCTCTCCTCCACCTGCTCGAGAGCGGCCTGGGACATCACCAGCGAAGCGTGCCCGACCACGTCGGCCACGGACACCTCGGTCGCCTGGACGACCGTGACGCCCGCCAGGTTCCGGAAGCTCTTCAGCGCCCCGATCTCCTCCGCGTCGAGCACCACGAGCGTGGGCTGCCGGGCCCCCCACTTCTCGAGCCCCTGCGCCGCCTGCTTGGCGGACGGCTCGGAGAAGCCGGCCCCGTCGACGACCGCGACGCTCCCGCGCGCGGCATGGACCGACAGCGCGGCGCGCAGGGCGCGCCGGCGGGCCTTGCGGTTGACCTTGACGTTGTAGTGCCGCGGCTTGGGGCCGAAGGCGACGCCGCCGCCGCGGCGGTGAGGAACGCTGAGGGCTCCGGCCCGCGCGCGGCCGGTCCCCTTCTGGCGCCAGGCCTTCGCGGTTGTCATCGCGATCTCGCCTCGCCCGAGCGTGGATGCGGTCCCGCGTCTGCCGGCCGCCCGGTCGGCGCGCGCGGTCTCGTGCACGAGCGACTCGTGGAACTCCTCGCCGAACACATCCGCCGGCAGATCCGCCTTGGACTGCTTGCCGAGAACGGGGGCCTTCGTCGCGGCGGCCATCAGTCGGACCTCACCTCGACCGTGCCGTTCTTCGGTCCCGGAACGGCGCCCCTGAGCAGCAGAAGATTGCGCTCGGGATCCACCTCGACGACCTCGAGCTTTCGCTGGGTGACGCGCTTGCCGCCCATGCGGCCCGGCATCCGCACGCCCTTGAAGACGCGGGACGGATCCGCGCTGGCGCCGATCGCCCCGGGAGCGCGGATGTTGTGCGAGCCGTGCGAGACGGGCCCGCGGGCGAAGTTGTGGCGCCGGACCGTCCCCTGGAAGCCCTTGCCGATCGCAACCCCGGAGACCTTGACCCGCTGTCCGGGCTCGAACTGCTCGACGGTCAGGACCTCGCCGACCTTGTGCTCCGTGCCGGGGTCGCGGAATTCCACCAGCGTCCGCAGCGGGCCGGCGTCCGCCTTCTTCAAGTGACCGAGCTGGGCCTTGGTGAGCTTGTACTCGGGCGCCTCGCCGAAGCCAAGCTGGATCGCGGCGTATCCGTCGCGCTCCGGGTCGCGGACACCAGTCACCGGGCATGGCCCGGCCTGAATCACGGTGACCGGTACCCGCGTGCCCTCCTCGGTGAACACCTGGGTCATCCCGATCTTCCTGCCGATGAGCGCGCCCACGTCACCACCCAACTCAGGTCTTGATCTCGATGTCGACGCCGGCCGGGAGCGCGTCCAGGCGCTGAAGCGAATCGATGGTCTTCGGGGTCGGCTGGTGGATGTCGATCAGCCGCTTGTGCGTGCGGATCTCGAAGTGCTCGCGGGAGTCCTTGTCCTTGAACGGTGAGCGGATCACGCAGTAGACGTTCTTGTCCGTCGGCAGGGGCACTGGGCCGGCGACGCGGGCCCCGGTGCGCTGTGCCGTCTCGACGATCTCGCGGGCAGCGCGATCGATGGCGTCGTGGTCGTACGCCTTGAGTCGGATCCTGATCTTGTTCGCGGCAATCGATGCCAATTCGCTCTCCGCTTACTGCTCCTATCAGCGCAGATGGGGCGTCGCCCCTGCTCGTGGGGCGCCGCCCCGGGTTTTATGTCCTTTCACGCCCACGACTTTCGCCGCGGGCCCAATAAGGGCCGGCCTCGCGGCCGGCCCCTGGTCGCTACTCGAGAATCTCGGTGACGACCCCCGAGCCAACGGTGCGGCCACCCTCTCGGATGGCGAACCGAAGGCCAGAGTCCATGGCGATCGGAGCGATGAGCTCGATCGTCATCTCGACGTTGTCTCCCGGCATCACCATCTCGGTGCCCTCCGGGAGGTTGGCCACCCCCGTGACGTCCGTGGTCCGGAAGTAGAACTGGGGCCGGTAGCCGGAGAAGAACGGGGTGTGGCGGCCGCCCTCCTCCTTCTTGAGGCAGTAGACCTCGGACTTGAACTTCGTGTGTGGCGTGATCGAGGCCGGCTTCGAGAGCACCTGTCCGCGCTCGATGTCCTCGCGCTTGGTACCGCGAAGCAGGCAGCCCACGTTGTCGCCCGCCTGGCCCTGGTCGAGGATCTTGCGGAACATCTCGACGCCGGTGACCACGGTCTTCGTGGTCGCCTTGATCCCGACGATCTCGACCTCGTTGCCGGTGTTGACGACACCCTGCTCGATACGGCCGGTGGCGACCGTGCCGCGCCCGGTGATCGAGAAGATGTCCTCGATCGGCATCAGGAATGGCTTGTCCAGGTCGCGCTCCGGCTCCGGGATGTAGGTGTCGAGGGCATCGGCGAGCTCGAGGATGGACTTCTGAGCCTCCTCGTCGCCCTCGAGCGCCTTCAGGGCGGAGCCCTTGATCACGGGCGTGTCGTCTCCGGGGAACTCGTACTCCTTGAGGAGGTCCCGGACCTCCTCCTCGACCAGCTCGAGGATCTCGTCGTCGTCGACCATGTCGACCTTGTTCAGGTAGACGACGACGTACGGGACGTTCACCTGGCGGGCGAGCAGGATGTGCTC
>DATAOX010000016.1:0-4209 GCA_036265555.1 Solirubrobacterales bacterium | reverse complement strand
TCGTACGGCCGCCCTGGGAGGAACTCCTCCCACTCCTCGGGGGTCAGCGTCCGGTTCGCGAGCGTGCAGGCACGCTGCGCCCACGACTCCGGGTCGACGTCCCAGAGCGCTCCACGGCCGTCGGCGGCGGTCATCAACAGCTGGCGTCCGTCTGGGGAGAAGTCGATGTCCGCCCGGCGGCTCCCGGCCGCGAGCGTCGGTCCGATCCGGGCTCCGGTGGCAAGGTCCCAAAGCGAGGCGACGGGCGCGTAGCCCGAGACGGCGAGGGTTCGGCCGTCGGGGCTGAAGTCGAGCGTCTTCGCGCCAGCGGTGCCCTGGTCGAGCTCACGGATGAGCTTCCCCGTGGGGACGTCCCAGACGCGCACGATCGGGTCCTCCAACCCGCCGGTCGCGAGAGTTCGGCCGTCGGGGCTGAAGGCGATCGCGTAGTAGAACTGCGAGTCACTATCCACCGGCAGCATTGTGATCCGTGAGCGCCGCGCGACGTCCCAGACCTCCGCGGTGCCTCCGCGCTCGTGGACGAACGCAAGCGTCGACCGAGCCGGGCTGAAGGCGACGTCTCCTACGGGCACGCCGAGCGCGATCGTGTCGAGCGCTTCTCCGGTTGCGAGCTTCCAGAGGTTCACGCCGCCCTCGTTGGGGTCGTAGTATGGGCCCACCCAGTCCTCGGGGGCCGGCGTGGCTAGGATCGCGCCGTCGGCGCTGATGCTGGAGCCCAGGACGTCGTTCCTCACCCTGGCCGAGAACGGCCCTCGGAGGAGTGATCGGCGCTCGACGTCCCAGAGCGTTGCCTCACCGTCGAGGGTCACGGCTGCGAGCGTTCGCCCGTCCGGGGCGAAGGCAAGCGATTTGACCTCACCGCCGGTCTTGTAGAGGGGCGGGCCGACGGGGGTCAGGTCCGTCGCATCCCAGAGCCTGAAGCCCCGCTTCATGAGACCGAGCGCGAGAAGCCGCCCGTCGGGGCTGAAGCTCCCGGGGCGTCCGTCATAACCCCAGGGAGCCCGGTCACGCGTGAAGGTGAAGTGCCGCGCGAGCCCGCGGTCTCGAGCTCGGAGCAGTCCGAGATCTCGGCGAGGGCGAGACCTTCCCTCGCCGCCGATTTCCCAGGCGATCGCCGTCCCGTCGTGACTCACGGTGTAGAGCCTCGCCCCGTCGGGGCTGAAGACCGGCTGCTGGACGGCACCCGAGTGGCCGGGGAGTCTCTCGCGCAGCCTCCCTGACTTGACATCCCAGAGCGCGACCGTCCCGTCGAGGCTGGTCGAGACCACGGTCCCGCCGTCCGGGCTGAAGAGCAGCCAGCTCGGGGGCCCGGCGAGCGCGCAGGAGGTCGGAGAGCAACGCTCCACCCTCCGGTGGGCATCGGCAAGCTCGGCTGGGGTATCGACAGCGACCCGGGTGTCGACCAGCTCGATGCCCCGGTCGACGCCGACGGCAATCGTGCCCCCGTCCGGGCTCAGCGCGAGCGCACTCCGACCCGTGCCGATTGCAAGGCGCCGCCTGGTCGGCGTGCGCCTCCGGAGGTTCCACCATACGAGCTCGCCTTCGCCCGAGGCGATGACGACCGAGCGGCCGTCGGGCGTGAGCGCGAACCCGGGCGATTGCCGGTAGGAACCGACGTACTCGGCGTCGAAGGCTTCCGGCTCTATTGGAGGACCGGTCGCCACCAGGGTGGCGGCGTCCCGCACACTGATCCATGCCCCGGACTCGCTGCCGACGACCACGACGAGCTGCGATCCGTCTCTGGTGAAGACGATCCGGCTAGCGAGGCCAGCATCGTCGCCTCCCAAAGCACGCTCGCTGATGCGCGCAGATGCCAGCTGTTCTCGGGTACGCGCATCGATCAGGCGTATGTATCCGTCTCCGCCGAACGCGACCGTCTGGCCATCGGGGCTGTACGCGACGCTCTCCACCCCACCCCTCACCGGCAGCGGCTCGCCGATCCGCTGGTAGGTCCGGGCGTCGAAGAAGAGGAGCCCGACGTCGCTATCCAGCTGCGCGACCGGCTCCTCGGCGACCGCAAGTGTCCTCCCGTCGGGGCTGACCGCGATCGCACGGAGGACGTCGGACTCGCCGTGCATGACTCCCGTCACTGCGGGGGCGCGCAGGAGGTCGGAGAGCAGGTAGCTGCGCGTCTGCGGTGAGTCGTCGATCGCGACCGCCTGGCGCGCGAGCAGGAGCGAACGGTCGAGGTCCTCCTCGACGAGCGCCTGGGCGCCGAGGCGCTGGGCGAGCTGGGCCGTCTCCGCGTCGCGCGCCTCGTGGCGCTGGACCAGGGCGAAGATGCCTCCCGCGAGGGCCGCGGCCAACAGGACCGCGATCCCGGCGAGCAGCGTGCGCAGGCGCCGGTTCGTGCGGCGCACCCGTTTCGTCTCCCGTTCGGAGACCTCGCGACTCTCGGTGACGAACTCGCGCTCGAGCTCGTTGAGCTCGAGCTCGTGATCGGCGGTCCATTCGAGAGCCGCGGCCAGGCGAGCGCCGCGGTAGAGCTCGCCCTGATCGCGCCCTGCCGCATCCCATTCGGTCGCCGCCTCGGTGATATGACGGCGAAGCCGGCGCCCTTCGGCATCCTCCTCGATCCACTCGCGCAGGCGCGGCCATTCGCGCAGCAGCGCCTCGTGGGCGACCTCGACGGAGCCCTCGCCGACGGTGACGAGGCGGCTGTCGGCCAGCGTCGCGAGCACGTCGGCCACATCCGCGTTGCGCTCCAGGTCGAGCTCGGCGAGTGGAGCACGGCGGCGCACCGGCGCGTCGCCCTCGCCCTCGCCGACCAGGCGCAGCATGATGGCTCGGACGAGCTGCTTGCGCCCGTCGGGGATGCGAGCGTAGGTGCCCTCAGCCAGCCGCGCGACGGCGCCGTGAACGCCGCCGGACTCGCGGTAGGCAGCCAGGGCGAGCGCGTTGTCCTGCCGCTTCTGCCAGAGCTCGAGCAGGGCGGTGGACAGCAACGGCAGGGCGCCCGGCTCGCCCTCCACGTCGTCGACCAGCGCGTCGGCCAGCTCCGGCTCCACCCGCAGGCCCACCCGGCCGGCGGGCAGCTCGACGACGCGTCGCAGCTCCGAGGCCTGCATCGGCCCGACCAGCGCGTGGTTGGCACCCAGCAGCTCGGCGAGTCCCGGGTAGGCGGCGAACCGCCCGTAGAAGTCGGCGCGCAGCGCGACCACGACGATTGCTCGACCCTCCGGATCAGCGGCCGCGCGAGCAAGGGTGTCGGCGAACGCGGCGCGCTCGTCTTCGGAGCGGCAGGCGGTGAACAGCTCCTCGAGCTGGTCGACGACGAGGAGGAGGCGCTCGTTGGCGGGCAGCGCGTCGAGGGCCTCGACGAGAGGATCCCTCGCTCCCGACACCAGCGCGCGGCGAAGCTCGTCCAACGGGCGCTCGCCGGGTCGCAGCAGCAGACGCCGCCACCGCTCGCTGCCCGGCAGCGCTCCTTCGGCGAGGGCCGGCAGAAGACCGGCGCGGAGGACCGAAGACTTGCCGCTGCCCGACGGGCCGACGATGCCGAGGAAGCGGACGCCGACGAGGCGGGCGACGAGCTCGGCGACGAGCCGCTCGCGGCCGAAGAAATACTCGGCATCGGCCGGCTCGAAGCTCGCGAGACCCTTGAACGGGCATATCCCCTCAGTCGACCCGCGGGCCGGGGTGGCCGGGCCCGCGAGGGTCCGGGCCCGCTCGCGCATGAGCTGGAGGTCGGTCACCTTGCCGGCCAACTCGGCCTCGACCTCGCTCAGGTCGCTCCTGCCGGCGGCGGCGCGGGAGGCGACATCGACGAGCAGCCGGCTCTCCTCGTCGACCGCCACCGCGAGCGCCGCCCGGGCGAGCTCTCGGCAGCTCGGGTAGCGCTGCTCCGGATCCTTCGCCAGCGCCCTCGCGATCACCGCGTCGAGCGCGGCCGGCAACTCCGGGCGGTGTGCGCTCGCCGGCGGCGGTTCCGCTTCGAGGTGGGCAAACACGACCGCAATGTCCGAGTCGCGCCGAAACGGCGGCTGCCCGACGAGACACTCGTAGAGCACGCAGCCGAGCGAGTAGACGTCCGCCCGGCCGTCGATCTCCTCACCCGCGATCTGCTCAGGCGCGACGTAGTCGATGGTGCCCATCAGGTGGCCGTCGTCGGCGATTCCGGTCTCCTCGGAGACCCGCTTCGTGAGGCCGAAGTCCGCCAGGTAGACGTGGTCGGAGCCGTCGGGGCGGGCGCCCGTGTCGAGAAGCACG
>DATAOX010000015.1:0-1956 GCA_036265555.1 Solirubrobacterales bacterium | reverse complement strand
CGACCTGTACGGAAACCTCACCGCCCAGGGCGGAGGCGCGAATTTCGGCTTTCTGCGGGGGGCGGTGTTCGACCGGTTCCTGGAGCGAAACCAGGCCCTTCGTGTCGCCGTGGACGACCTCGAGCACGTCACCACCCTGCTGGCATATCTCGCGAACGTCAGCGAGACCCGCGGCGACGAGAAGCTCCCCGAGTTCTGCCGCTCGTGGGAACGCCGGCTGCGCCGCCGGGTGAGCGCGGTCCGGAAGGCCGCGGTGGCGCTCGGAAACGACCCGGACACCGCGGTCGAGCCGCTTGACGCTTCAGCGGCCGGTCGCGCCGCGCATCGGGTGGCGTGGGCGGTCGGGACGGTGGGCGAGTGGACCGACCGTCAGGTGGCCCGGCGCCGTCAGGGCTGACGGGCTGATCGCTAGTCGAGCTCCGGGGTTCCCTCGTCCCGCGTCGACGCCTGCGCGTGGAGCTTGCGCGGGATGCGCCCCGCCCGCCGCGCCGCATAGCCGGCCTCGACCGCCTGTCGCATCGCCGTCGCCATCGTCTCGGGGTCCTTGGCTCGCGCGATGGAGCTCGACAGGAGCACGCCCCCGCACCCAAGCTCCATCGCCAGCGCCGCGTCTGAAGCCGTCCCGATCCCCGCATCGAGGATGACGGGTATCGTCGCGCGCTCCACGATGATCTGGATGTTGTACGGGTTCGCGATCCCCATTCCGGAGCCGATCGGCGAACCCAGTGGCATCACGGCGGCGCAGCCGGCGTCCTCGAGGTGCCGCGCCAGGATCGGGTCGTCGTTGGTGTAGGGCAGGACCACGAAGCCCTCGTCGACGAGCGTCTCGGAAGCGTCGACGAGCTCGACGGCGTCGGGGAACAGCGTTCGATCGTCCCCGATCACCTCGAGCTTGACCCAGTCGGTCTCAAACGCCTCGCGGGCCAGCCGGGCGGTCCGCACCGCGTCTCGCGCCGTGTAGCACCCGGCGGTGTTGGGGAGCGCGAACTTCCCCAGCCGGTCGATCACATCGAGCGCCGACCCCTTCACTCCCGGGTCGACGCGACGCAGCGCGACGGTCACGATCTCGGCGCCCGATGCGATGAGGGCACGTTCCATCGCGTCGAGCGAATGAAAGCCGCCCGTCCCGACGATCAAGCGCGAGCCCCAGACGCGTCCGCCAAGCTCGAAGCCCTCGGCCCCACCCGGACCCGTCGCCGGTTTCGGCGCCGCGAACCGAACGTCCTCGGCGCGCTCCCTGCTGCGTGCGGCGTGGCCGCTATCCACCCTGCACCGCCCTCACGACCTCGACCGCCTGGCGCTCGAGGAGCCTCGTGCGCTCCCAGTCGGTGCCGCGGACGACCTCGCCGTCCACCGCGACCGCGATCCCACGGTTCTCGCCGTCGATCCCAACGGCCTTCACCGCGTCCGCGACCGTCGCGCCCTCCGGCAGCTCGGCCGGCCGACCGTTGACCCGGACGATCACGTCGTCACCCGTCCACCCGTCGGCGCCGCGACAAGCCCCGGTGAGCTATCCGCGCCCAGGCGCCCCGGGTGCGCCAGATGCGCCTCCGGCGGTGTCGGATCCCCGGCGAGCATCGCCGCGATGACCTCGGCGGTCACGGGCGTGAGCAGAATCCCATTGCGGTAGTGCCCGGTTGCCAGGAGCAGTCCGTCCACGGCGCCCGGTCCGATGAGCGGCACGTTGTCGGGCGTCCCGGGGCGGAGCCCCGCCAGTGTCTCCACCAGCTCCAGCTCCGCTACGTCGGGCAACGTCCGATAGGCCTCCCTGAGCAGCTCGTGGACGCCGCCCGCGGTGACCTGGAGGTCGAATCCCCGCTCCTCGACCGTCGCCCCCACGATCAACCGCCCGTCCAACCGGGGCACGAGGTAGACGCGCTCGGTGGTGATGATGCGGGTCGAGACCGTGTGCTCGGGATTGCCGCGCAGGACCACGAGCTGGCCCTTGACGGGTCG
>DATAOX010000014.1:0-3369 GCA_036265555.1 Solirubrobacterales bacterium | reverse complement strand
CAAGCTCAGTCACCGGGTGAACGGCGCCTACCGGATCGTCAACGATCCGCCGCTGATCGTGCCGATCGAGGAGCTCGCGCCCTCGGACGAGCGCGATCGAATCGAGCCGGCCCTGCACGAACTGATCAACGAATATCGGCGAACCCTCCAGCACGACCGACGCCGCCTCGCCGAGCGCTACCACTACGTCCACGCTGCGCGAAAGGTCGTCGGCGTGGGAAGCGTCGGCACCAGGGCGTGGATCGTCCTGCTGGTCGGCCGTGACTCCGACGACCCGCTGTTCCTCCAGGCGAAGGAGGCGGGGCGCTCGGTTCTGGAGCCGTACACGCGCAAGAGCCAGTTCGCCCACCAGGGACGACGTGTGGTCGAGGGCCAGCGGCTGATGCAGGCCGCGAGCGACATCTTCCTCGGCTGGGTGACGAGCGGTGAGGACAACGGGACGCGCCACTTCTACGTCCGCCAGCTCTGGGACGGAAAGCGCTCGGTCGAGGTGGAGCTGATGGACCCGTCGGACCTCGCGGTCTACGGCGAGCTCTGCGGGTGGACGCTGGCGCGGGGTCATGCGCGCTCCGGGGATCGGATCGCGATCGGCGCCTACCTGGGCGGCGGCTCAACCTTCGACGAGGCCGTGGCCGACTTCGCCGAGGCCTACGCCGACCAGAACGAGCGTGACTACGCCGAGCTCATGCGGGCGGTCGAGGCCGAGGAGATCGCCGTCGAGCGCGGCGTCTAGATCGGCCGAGGCCCTGTCAACTGTGACTTGCAACCGCAGCATGGCGGACGTAGGGTCGGATGTGCGAGCTACTCAAGGAGGCCGGCTATGAGCCAGGCGAACATCGACGCTGCGCGGCGCGTACTCGAAGAGGGGTTTGGTCAGGGGCGGCTGGAAGTCCTCGACGAGGTCAGTGCCGACAACTTCGTCAGCCACGATCCGATCATGGGCGATCAGGACCTCGCGGCCGTGAAGCAGACGATCGGCGAATACCGGAACGCGTTCCCCGACCTTTCGTTCACGGTCGACGACGTCATCGCCTCCGAGGACCAGGTCGTCACCCGGTGGACCGGCGTCGGCACGTTCGAGAACGAGTTCATGGGCCAGCAGCCCACGCACGAGAAGGGCAATCCCGTCCACGGCATCGGCATCGATCGCTTCGACGAGAACGGCAAGATCGCCGAGTCGTGGGTGCAGTGGGACGTGCTGACCCTCATGCGCGACATCGGGGTGATCCCAGAGGGCGCGGAGGCCCCGGCAGGCGCCTAGCACACCCGAAATCGGCCGCGGATGGACGTCTGCTTTCGCATCGCGAAAGTGGACGTCCAAATCCGCCCGCGATCCTGAACGACACGGGCAGGACTACGCGGAGGAGTCCCCAAGCAGCGAGACGGTCACCCGCGCAGGTCGACGGCGATCGGCAGCGACCGTTCGCGCCAGTCCTCCAGATCGCCGCTGTAGCCCGGAGCGTACTTCTCGAACACGAGCGCCCGCGCCCGCTCGTCCTCCTCAGGATCGCTGACGACTCGGGCGTGTCCCTGAAAGGTCCGGCCGGCGATCCGCACGCTCACCCGCGGCTCCCGCATCAGGTTCTTCACCCAGTCGGAGCGATCGCGACCCCCTGAGAGCATGTAAAGCGTCGTCCCGTCGAGGCCGAACCAGATCTCGATCTCGCGCGGCTCGCCGGTGACCCGGCCGACGGTGGTCAGATAGCAGTAATTCTCGTCGGCCAGCCCGTCCAGGTCCTGCTCCATGACCACCATGATGAGCGACGAGCCGATCGCGCGGCCTGGACACGCAATGACGGGGTTAGGTGGGCTATAGCCCCCTTAACCCCGTCAATGCGGTTGGTTCTTGGACCTCAGCCGCGGTGGAAGCGCACGAGATGCAGGTTCTCGAGGCCGCCCTTGACGGTCGTCTCGACGACGGTGCCGAATCCGCGGGCGTAGTACTTGTTGTCGATGACTCCGGGCTCCAGCGGTGTCCACTCCTTGGTCCGGATCGCGTGGTGAGTGACCCCGCGGGGCGTGCGCGCCCTGGCGTTCACGTCGAGCACCTTGAAGTGATCCTCGGCGTGGCCCTTGAAGAACTCCTGGCGCGCCGTCTGGCCCACCTTCGGGTCGCCCGGGAACAGAACGCCGGGTTGCGCGCCGTTCTGGCCGGCCTGGAACGAGCCCTCTCGGCTCTTCAGGTGGCCGTGCCGGTCGAGCGTCTTCGTGTCCTCGCCGAAGTACCAGACGTTGCCGTCGTGATCCTGCACGTACCAGTCGTTCGTGACCTCACGTGGCTTGCCGTCCCTGAGGACCACGTCATGGACGATGGTCGTCTTCACACCCAGGATCGTCTTCGTCTTGTGCCTGACGTGCATCCTGTCTGCGAAGCGCCCATGATCATCCCTGCCGCGGTAGCGCCACGTGCTGCCCGGCTTGAGCGGGAAGTACGGATTGTCCACTCGCGCCACGAAGTCGCTCGGGTGCAGGATCTTGGGCCATCCAGGGCCCGCCCCGGACTTGATCGCCTTCTGCGCCGAGGGCGCCGCGCCGGCCTGACCGATGGCGACGACCGCCACCGCGACCGCCGCCGCCATCACGGCGAGCGCGAGGGCCAGACGGGTTCGAATCGGTGCTCCATTCCTCGTCACGATGTCGCTCCTTTCAGATCGCCGATTGCGCGCCGACCCTAGGCGGCCCGGATGAAAGCCCGGTGAAACGCGCATGACACCGTTCGCTTGCGGTCAGTACGTCACGAGTGCGTGATGTTCACGAGGCGGAACTGCTCGTGGTGGCCCTTGACCACCTTCTCCATCACCTCGCCGAGCCCGGGGTCGTAGTACTTCTGCTCGGTCTGCGGCTCCAGGGGGCTCCGCTCGCTCGTCACGAGCAGGCCGGTGTGCTGGCCGCCGTACGGCACCTTGGTGGTCCCGTTGAGGCTCAGCACCCGCGCTTCATCGAGCGCCTGGCCGGGCGGATAGTACTCCTGCCGGTAGGCCTCTCCGGGCTTGGGGTTGCCGGGCATGATGATCCCGGGCTCCCCGCCCTTGACGCCCGCAAGCCACGAGTCGCTCGCCCGGACCATCTGGCCCTTGCTGTTGGTCTCGAATGAGTCCTCGCCCATGTACCAGACGTTGCCGTACTTGTCCTGGGCGTAGTAGTCCACCGTGCGCTCGACCGGCTTTCCGTGCTCGGACACGATGTCGCGGACCGCCGTGCTGGGGATGCCGAGGATGTTCCTCGTCCGGCTCGTGACGGTCTCGTCGTCGGTCTGCGCGGTCGTCCCGCGAACGCCCTTGAAGTGATAGCCCGTGCCGGGCTTGAGCGGCCAGTACGGGTTGTCGATCTTGGTGACGAAGTTCGCCGGGTCGATCTTGGGCGCGTAAT
>DATAOX010000013.1:0-8765 GCA_036265555.1 Solirubrobacterales bacterium | reverse complement strand
TTCTCCCGCATCTCGACCATCGAGGGGCAGTCGTCGTTCAGGCAGAGCTTCCACGGGCGGCCGCGGAACCCCTTGACGGTCAGGCGGGGCATCTCGCCGCAGATGGAGCAGCGTTCCTCGAGTCGCCATAGGTCATAGCCGCGGCCGGGCAGCGGCCCGCTGACCGGACAGGAATGGGGGGAATCGGGGTTGTCGCGGTCCCAGCCCTCGCACCCGTACATCCGCTTGCCGCCCTTCAGCTCGATGATCCGAAGGCGATTCGGCGACCCGTCCTCGTGCTTTCGCCCCGCCTCCTCGCAGACTTTGCAGGGACCGAGGAACTTGTCCTCGTCCATGCCGCTCCAGATCTGCTTGGCGAGGTCTTCGCGCTGTTCCTGGAGGTCGGTGGTCGTCGAGTGGAGCATGTCCCGGCTGATCCGCAATACCTCGTCCTTCGAGGTCCTGCCGGCGGCGATCTCGTCCATGTCCTCCTCGAGCTCCGCCGTCATCTCCGGCGTCGCCATGCGCGGGACGTAGTCGTGGAACGCCCGGTACATCGCGATGCCGGTCTCGGAGGGCTCCGGCGGATTGCCGAACACATAGCCCCGGTCATAAAGCTTCTGGATGATGTCGGCGCGGGTGGCCTTGGTCCCCAGGCCGCGCTCCTCCATCAGCTCGACGAGGCGACCCTGACTGATCCGCGACGGCGGCTGGGTCTCCTTGTCCACCAGCCACGGATCGCCGTCCAGGTCGAGACGCTGCCCCTCCTCCAGCTTCGGGATCTCCTCGTCGGCCGACCGGGCGTAGGTGTAGATGGCGGCATAGCCGGGATCGAGCACGACCGACCCGCGCACGAAGTAGCGCTCGGAGCCGGCCTCGATGTCAGCCCTCGTGGACTCGGTGACCATCGGTGGCGAGAACGTCGCGAGGAAGCGACGAACGATCAGCTCATACACCCGTCGCCTGGGACCGTCGAGCGCGTTCGGATGTAGGGCCTGCGTGGGGTAGATCGGCGGATGGTCGGTGGTCTCCTTCTTGCCGCGGGTGGGAGTGAGATCGCCGTCCAGAAGTGGCGCCGCGGCCTCGAACTCGGGGATGCGGACGAGCGAGCGCACGAGCTCGCGCGTGTTCAGCGAGCGCGGGTAGACGGTGTTGTCGGTTCGGGGGTAGGAGATGAACCCGTCCATGTAGAGGTCCTCGGCGACCTGCATCGCGCGCGACGGCGTGATGCCGAGGCGGCTCGAGGCGTCGGTGGTGAAAGCGGTGGTGTTGTATGGGGCGGGCGGACGGCGCGAGTTACGCCGCGAGGAGACCTCCTTCACGACGCCTGGCGAGCTCGTTCCCGCCAGCGCCGCCTCGGCCTCCGCCCGCTCCCAGAACTTGTCGGTCGCGTGGTGGGTCTCGAAGGCGCCATCCGGATGCTGGAACCGCGCGAACACCTCCCAGTACGGCTTCGGGACGTGGGCTCGCCGCTCGAGCTCGCGCTCGACGATCAGGCCCAAGGTCGGGCTCTGAACGCGACCGACCGAGAGGAAGTTGGACCCGAAGCGCCGGGTAGCGAGCGACACGGCGCGCGTGAGCGTCGCGCCCCAGATCAGATCGATGTCCTGGCGCGCAGCGCCCGCGTTCGCGAGGTCGTATGAGAGGTCATCCATCGACCCGAACGCCCGCTCGATCTCCTGCTTGGTAAGCGCCGAGTAGCGAGCCCGCTCGATCCTGGGCCGGGTGGCGAGGGCGTCACCGTCGGACTCGCCGTCCGGGCCGACGATCCGGGGGTTCACCTCGACGATCGCCTCCAGCGCCTCGAGGCCGATCAGCTCCCCCTCACGGTCATAGTCGGTGGCGATCACGACCTCGTCGGCGTCCTTGGCGACCTTGCGGATCGCACGCACGACGTTCTTGTCGGTCGGCTCCTTGACGATGTCGGCGTCGATCAGCTCGTGCAGGTCGGTCTGCTGCCAGTTGGAATAGCCCTCGGGGAACGCCGGGCTCATCACGTGGCCCTTCAGACCGATCGCCATGTGGTCGCCATCGGAATCCGACCACGTGTAATGGGGGACCTTGTAGGCGGCGTCGGCCTTCGCCGAGCCACCGCTCAGGATCTCGGCGATCCTCTTTGCCGAGTTGTTCTTCTCCGTGACTATCAGGCGCATTGGCCCTCTCGTCGTGTTGTTGCCCGAAACAGCGAGGCGGGACACGATGCCCCGCCCATCGGACGGCGAGAGTAGCAGGGGGTCTTCTCAGGCCCGGATGGGTCGGACGACCCGCATCGGCAGCCCACCCCGGGGGGAAAGGGTCGGCATCTGGCGGATCCGCATGCGCCTGTCGGGCTCCAACCCGAGGCGAAAGCGCCCCAGGACCGCGGCCGCGATCGCCCGAATCTCGAGCTCGCCGAAACGCATCCCGATGCAGATCCTCGGCCCCCCGCCGAACGGCACGTACGCGCCCTTCGGGAGCTTCGCCCGCTCCTCGGGGGAGAATCGCTCCGGCTTGAAGGAGTGCGGGTCCGGGAAGACCTCGGGGAGGCGGTGGCTCGCCCAGGACGAGTAGTTGACCGGGAGGCCGGCGGGGATGCGGTAGCCGCCGAACTCGAACTCCCTCGCCGACCGGCGCGGGCCGATCCACGCCGGCGGATAGAGCCGCAGCGTCTCACTGACCGCCATATCGAGCTGCGGCATCTCGCCGAAGAGCTGCGCCGCGTCCGGATCGTCGCCGCCCGCGACCGCCTCGCGCTCGGCCGCCAGGCGGTCCGCCCACTCGGGGTGGCGCGCGAGCTCGTAGAAGAGGAACGCGACCGTCGAGGTGGTCGTGTCGTGACCCGCGAACAGGAGCGTCAGGATCTGGTCACGCACCTGCTCGTCGGTGAAGCGCTCGCCCTCCGAGTCCTCCGCCTCGATCAGCAGCCCGAGGATGTCCCCGCCGGGGTCGCCCGCCCGCCGGCGGCGCGCGATCTCGCCGAGGATGATGCCGTCGAGCGTTCCGCGTACCCGCAGCAGCCGCGAGAACGGGCTGCCCGGCCCGCGCAGCACCTGAAGCCAGTACTCGCGCTCATAGAAGGAGAGCCCGCGCTCGAAGGTGGCGGCGACGTCGACCCCGGCGCGGTCGGGATCGAGGCCGAAGAGCGCTCGCATCGCTACGCGCATGGTCACGTGACGCGTCCAGTCATAGAGGTCGATCCGCTGGCCGGGCCGCCATCCCGCGAGGGCGCGGGCGGCCTCCTCGGTCATGATCGCCGCGGCCGCGGCGATCCGCTCGCGGTGAAAGACCGGGACCATGATCTCCCGCGCACGATCGTGATAGGTGCCGTCGGTGGTCAGCAGCCCGTCGCCGATCAGCGGGATCAGGTCGCCGAGGCTGCCGTCGCGCCACCTGAACTTGTCGCGATCGGTGACGAGGATGAAGCGATTCGCCTCGGGACCGAGCATGAAGACGTGGATCGCGTGGAAGATGCGAATCGCGAAGATGGGGCCGTGCTCCTCATAGGCGGGCAGGAGGACCGACAGCGGATCGCGGCGCATCCGCTCGGTGCGGGAGATGCTCGGCAGCTTGCCACCGGGCGGCAACGAGGCCCCTCGGGTCGCCCGAAGCTCGTTGCTCCAGTCCTCGCGAATCCTCGCGAACGGGTTGGTCGTCGGAGGGGGCGGAACGTCGAGCGCCACGGCCCTAGGTTAGACCGGACACTGGCCACGTGGCCAAATTTCCGCCGGCTCCCGGCGGGCATGGTCGGTTCCCCTACTCGCCTCCTCCAGGTCGACGCGCGACCGTAGCGCCTTCGATGCCCTCGACTACGCTTGAGGCAATGCCCGCCCAGGCTTACGCCGGCAAGGAATGCGTGTGCCAGTTGCGCAAGGGGATCTGCGATCAGTCGTGCGTGCGGGACATGCTCGAGACGCCCCTCTACATCGCCTGCCTGCGGCTCTCCGGCCGACCCTGCCTAGTCGTGGGCGGCGGCAAGGTGGGCCTGGAGAAGGTGGAGGGGCTCCTGGCCTGCGACGGCGCGGTGACGCTGGTCGCGCCGGAGGCGGTACCGCAACTCGCCGAGTACGCGCGCGAGGGCTCGGTCCGCTGGGAGCGACGCGAGTTCCGCGACTCCGACCTCGAGGGAACGTTCCTCGTGATCGCGGCGACGAGCCTGACCGACGTCAACATCGCCGTCTACGAGGAAGCCGAGCGCCGGGCGATGCTCTGCAACGTGGTCGACGTCCCGCCGCTGTGCAACTTCATCCTGCCGGCGATCGTTCGGACCGGACCGCTGGCGATCGCGATCTCGACCGCCGGCGCCTCCCCCGCGCTGGCCAAGCGCATGAAGCGCGAGATCGCCGATACCTATGGTGAGCCATACGCCCGGCTGGCCGTGATGCTGAACGACGCCAGGGGTTGGGCGAAGGCGACGCTCCCTACCTATCAAGGCCGCAAGGAGTTCTTCGAGGGCATCGTCAACGGCGATCCCGACCCGGTCGAGCTGATCCGCGCCGGGCGCGAGGACGACGTGCGGGAGCTGATCGAGGCCGCGAAGGAGACGCACGCGGCCCCCGCCGCCGGATAGCCTCCGGGGCATGCGCTACCGCCGCCTCGGCACATCGGACATCGAGGTCTCGGACATCTCCCTGGGCTCCTGGCTCACGTACGGTCACGGGATCGAGCGGGACAAGACCGAGGCCTGCACCCGGGCGGCGTTCGACGCCGGGATCAACCTGTTCGACACCGCCAACGTCTACGGCTCCGGCGCGGCCGAGGCGGTTTGGGGAGAGATCCTGAGCGACTTCGACCGCTCCTCCTATGTGCTCGCGACAAAGCTGTACTTCCCGATGTCGGAGACCGACCAGGGGCTGTCGCGCGAGCAGATCCACAAGCAGCTCGACGCCTCGCTCGAGCGTCTGCGGACCGACTACGTCGATCTCTACCAGTGCCACCGGCCCGATCCCGACACGCCGATCGAGGAGACGATGGAGGCGCTCACCGAGGTGTGCGAGGCCGGCAAGGTCCGCGAGATCGGATTCTCGGAATGGACGGTCGAGCAGGTACAGGCCGCACTCGAGGTGCCGGGCGCGAAGGGGTTCGTTTCCTCCCAACCGCAGTACAACATGATCTGGCGGGCGCCCGAGGCCGAGCTGATCCCGTTCTGTGAGGAGCACGGCATCTCGCAGATCGTGTGGTCGCCGCTGGCACAGGGCGTGCTCACCGGCAAGTACAAGCCGGGACATCCACCGCCACCGGGGACTCGCGCGGCTCATGATGAGATGAGCGTCTCGATCTCGCGCTACATGGTGGACTCGGTGCTCGAGGGCGTCCAGCGGGTGGCCGTCATCGCCGCGGAGGCCGGCCTCGACCTGGTCCAGCTCGCGCTGGCGTGGGTGCTTCGCAAGCAGAACGTGGCGTCCGCGATCATCGGCGCCTCCCGCCCGGACCAGGTGCACGCGAACGCCGCGGCCTCCGGCATCGAGCTGTCACAGGACACGCTCGACGCGATCGACGAGGCGCTGGACGGCGTGAGCATCACGAAGCCTCAGCTCGCAGCCTTCGCCCGCGAGGGCGTCACGCACCGCTGAGCAGCCGGGCGCGTCAGCCGGCCGGCAGCGCGTAGATCGCCACCGCGGCGAAGTGGGCTGCGGCGGCGGCCAGCACGAGGACATGAAAGATCTCGTGGTAGCCGAATACCGCCGGGTTCGGGTTCGGCCGCTGGCAGGCGTAGATGACGGCGCCGGCCGTGTAGAGGATCCCGCCCGCCGCGATCAGCGCCCCCGCGCCGACCCCGGCCTCCACGACGATCGCCGGAAAGCCGATCACCGCAATCCAGCCCACGGCCAGATAGACGATGGTGGACGCCCACTTCGGCGCATCGACCCAAACGAGCTCCAGCACGATGCCCGCGACCGCGCCGGCCCAGACCGCGATGAGCAGGGCGTCCGCGAACGAGCCACTCATCACGAGCAGCGCGAACGGGGTGACCGTCCCCGCGATCAGCAGGAAGATCATCGAGTGGTCCAGGCGCCGCATCAAGCGGCGGATCTCCGGCCGTCTCCAGTTCACACGGTGATAGAGGGCGCTCGTGCCGAGCAACCCCGACAGCGAGACGGCGTAGACCGCCATCGCGAGCCGGGCGTGGCCGCTCGGCGCCGCGGCGATCAGGCCGGCGCCCGCGACGAGGGAGATGAAGAAGGCCCACTCGTGGGTCACGCCCCGAAGCCGCGGTTTCGTGCGGGCGATGAGGTCCTCGGCCGCCGCCTTCGCCTCGGTGACCCGCTCGGTGGCCGCCGTCCTGGCATCGGTCACCCGCTCGGTGGCCGCCGTCCTGGCCTCGGTCACCCGCTCGCTCGCCGTCGCCTTCGCGTCGGTGACCCGCTCGGCAGCTGCGGCCCTGGCATCGGACACCCGCTCTGAGGCCGCCGACTTCGCCTCGTTCACCCGCTCGCGTGCTCGGTCCCGCCTCGTCATCGCCGCGCGAGAGTACCGGACCGTCACGCGGCTGGCGTTACTTCGTCACATTCACGCGTCAGTCACCACATATAGCGCCTCTCGATAGGAAGGAAACCGCTACCGCTAGTAGAATGAGGGAGTGGTTTGCCCCTCTTGCCGAAGCTCCACGCGAGTCCTCGAGAGCCGTCGCGCCCCCGACGGCGACTCGGTCCGGCGGCGGCGCGAGTGCGCCTCGTGCGGGCGGCGGTTCACGACATTCGAGCGCCGCGAGCCGGAGCTCGCCCACGTGATCAAGCGCAACGGGGAGCGCCAGCGCTTCGATCGGACGAAGCTCCGCGGCGCGCTGCTCGCGGCCGCCCACAAGCGCCCGATCGCCGCCGCGGACGTCGAGGCGATCGTCGACCGCATCGAGGTGACGGCGTCGGACTCGGGGGCCCTGGAGACGGAGCGCATCGGCGAGCTGTGCCTCGCCGAGCTCGAGGCGCTGGACCGTGGTGCGTACCTGCAGTTCCTCGGCACGTTGCCCGCGCCGACTTCCGCAATCTCCGGCCACCAAGACCCCGAGCGTTCCGTCCGGGTCGAGCGCGAGGATCCGGAGTCACCCCCGAAAGCTGCCGCAAGGAGAGGACTTGATGAGTAAAACTGCTGCAAACGACGCTCGAACCCGCCCTGCGGGGCTGATCGTCGAGCGCCGTTACACGACCGCCGGCACCCACCCCTTCGACGAGGTCGAGTGGGAGACCCGCGACGCGATCATCGGTAACCCGGAGAACCCCGCGTTCGAGCAGCGCGGCGTCGAGTTCCCGAGGAGCTGGTCCCAGAACGCGACCAACATCGTCGCCCAGAAGTACTTCCGCGGTCGCCTCGGCACCCCGGAGCGCGAAAGCTCCGTCAAGCAGATGATCTCGCGGGTGGCCGGCACGATCGCCGCCTGGGGGCGCGAACTCGACTACTTCGCCAGCGCCGAGGACGCCGACGCCTTCGAGGCCGAGCTCACCCACATCCTCCTCCACCAGGAGGCGGCCTTCAACAGCCCGGTCTGGTTCAACGTCGGGTTCGAGGAGCGCCCCCAGTGCTCGGCCTGCTTCATCCTGAGCGTCCAGGACACGATGGAGTCGATCCTCGACTGGAACACCAAGGAGGGCATGATCTTCCGCGGCGGCTCCGGCTCGGGCATCAACCTCTCCAACATCCGCTCCTCGAAGGAGCACCTCTCCAAGGGCGGCCTGGCCTCCGGCCCGGTCAGCTTCATGCGCGGGGCCGACGCCTGGGCGGGAACGATCAAGTCCGGCGGCAAGACCCGCCGCGCCGCGAAGATGGTCGTGCTCGACGTCGACCATCCCGACATCCGCGACTTCATCTGGTGCAAGGCCCGCGAGGAGGAGAAGGCCGCCGCGCTCCGCGACGCCGGATTCGACATGCGGATCGACGGCGACGGCTTCACGTCGATCCAGTACCAGAACGCGAACAACTCGGTCAGGGTCACCGACGACTTCATGCGGGCCGTCGAGGCGGGAGAGGACTGGGACCTTTTGGCCCGCATGACGGGTGAGGCCCTCGAGACCGTCCCGTCCCGCGAACTCATGCGCGAGATCGCCGATGCGGCCTGGCGCTGCGCGGACCCCGGCGTCCAGTACGACACCACGATCAACCGCTGGCACACCTGCCCCGAGTCCGGCCGGATCAACGCGTCGAACCCGTGCTCCGAGTACATGCACGTCGACGACTCGGCGTGCAACCTCGCGTCGATCAACCTCATGAAGTTCCGCCGCGACGACGGAAGCTTCGACGCCGATCGGTTCGCTCACGTCGTCGATGTCGTCTTCGCGGCGCAGGAGATCATCGTGGGGCCGTCGAGCTATCCGACCGAGGAGATCGGTCGCAACGCGCGGGCGTTCCGGCAGATCGGCCTGGGATACGCCAATCTCGGGGCACTCCTGATGGCCGACGGAGTCCCGTACGACTCCGACGAGGGGCGCAACGTCGCCGCGGCGATCACCGCGCTCATGACCGGCCGCGCCTACCGGCAGTCGGCGGTGATCTCAGCGTCCACCGGGCCATATGAGGCGTACGAGCGAAACCACGATGCGCACAACGGAGTCATGCGGATGCACCGCGACGCCGCCTACGAGATCGACTCCACCGGTGTCAAGGGTGGGCTGATCGATGCCGCGCGCGCGGCCTGGGACGAGGCCGTCGCGCTCGGCAACGAGCACGGCTATCGCAATGCGCAGGCGACGGTGCTCGCGCCCACCGGGACGATCAGCTTCCTGATGGACTGCGACACAACGGGGATCGAGCCCGACTTCTCGCTGGTCAAGTTCAAGGAGCTGGTCGGCGGCGGGCAGATGACGATCGTCAACCGGACG
>DATAOX010000012.1:0-7708 GCA_036265555.1 Solirubrobacterales bacterium | reverse complement strand
GGGATACTTCGTGCGCAGCACCTCGGTATCGAACTGTCCCGCGGCCACGGCGCACAACTTGATGTTGAACCGCGCCCACTCGATCGAGAGCGTGCGCATCATGTTCTCCACCGCCGCCCGCGCCGCCCCGGAATGAGCCATCCCGGGCATCCCGTGATGGGGGGAGAGGGTGACGCTCACCACCTTCCCGGAGCGCTGTGGGATGAACGCCTTGGTCGCGGCGGCATGCGTCATCTGCCAGGTTCCCTGGACGTTCAGCTCGATCACGGTGCGAAAGCCCTTGGGGGTGATCGCCTCGGCGGGGCTCATGAACTGCCCGCCGGCGTTGTTGACGAGCACGTCGACCTGCCCGTGGCGCTCGAGCACTCCGTCGAACAGCACGTCCACCGCATCCGCATCGCGGATGTCCATCGCCTCGCACTCCGCCGTGCCGCCGGCGGCGCGAATCATGGCGACGGTCTCCTGGATCGGCCCTGGCCGGCGCGCGCACCCGACCACGGTCGCGCCGAGCGAAGCCAGCTCGGCCGCGGTCGCCCTGCCGAGGCCGGTGCCGGCGCCGGATACGACGCAGATTTGTCCCTCTAACAGGTCCTCGCGAAAGATCTGCATAGGTGTCAGTGAGGGGGCGCCGGCCCCCGAAACCGGCTGGTGCTTTTGGGTATGCCTTGCCCGCCCACGCGGGGGCAGCTTAGTGTGAGCCCGGCATCGCTACGCTCAGCGCCCGATGAAGGTCCACGCAGAACCGAAGTGGCTGCATGAGCCGCTTCCCGGCGGCAGCCCGAAGGCGACGGTCGCAGTGGAGCCGCTGTCGGGCGGAGAGGTCCGCTGGCCCATCCAGGCGATGGAGGCACCCGGCGGTCCGTTTGAGCGCCTGACGTCGACCGGGCTCCTCACCCGGCGCTCGAAGTGGCTCTGGGTCCCATGCCCAGCGTTCCTGATCACCCACCCGACGGCGGGAAGGATCCTCGTCGACACGAGCCTGCATCCCTCGATCGCCGCCAGGCCGAGCGAGAACTTCGGCCGCCTCGCCGCCCGCATCGCCCAACCGAGGGTCGAGCCGGGTCGCGACCTACCGTCGCAGCTGCGCGAGCGCGACGTCGATCCCAAGGCGATCCGCCTGGTCGTCATGACTCATCTCCACATGGATCACGCATCGGGTATCGCCTACTTTCCGTCCTCGACATTCGTGTTGAGCGACGTCGAGTGGCGGGTCGCGACCAGCGGCTCTCGGCCGCTCCTGCGCGGCTACCGGCCCCAGCACTACGACTATGCCTTCGATTACCGCCTGATCGACTTCGACGGCTCCCGGATCGAGTCCTATTCGACGTTCGGGCGCACGTTCGACCTCCTCGGCGACGGCAGCATCCGCCTCGCGTTCACGCCCGGCCACACCCGCGGCCACATGTGCGTGATCCTCCGCCTGCGGGAGCGCGACTTCGCGATCGCGGGCGATGCCGTCTACACCGTCCGTCAGCTCGAGGGCGGCCCACCACAGCCCAATCCCCCGGATCCGCACCTCTGGCGTCGCTCGCTCCAGGAGCTCCAACTGTTCCACCGCCAGTACCCACAGGCCGTGATCGTGGCGGGCCACGACCCGAAGCAGTGGTCGGAGCTCCAGGCGCGCTTCGAGTAGACCGGACAGGGCGGCGAGGGAGCGAGCCTGCGCAGGCTCAAAACGGGAAGCTAGCGGTGCTGCTCAGCGGGGAGCTTGCGCTCCGTGCGGTCCTCGATCCCCTCCCTCAATGCCTTGATCACGCCGCTACGGCCATGCGCTTCGAGACCGTCGTACATCTCGCGAACCCGCTCGAAGATCCCCGTCGCGACCTCGATCTGCTGCTCCCGCGTCGGCTCGGGCACCACGTCGAAGACCATCGGCTCGCCGTAGCGGATCGTGACCTTGGGAAAGCTGAACTTCCGCCATCTCCTGACGCCCATGGAGCCGTGGATCGCGACGGGGACTACGGGCACACCCGACTGCAGCGCGATCCGCCCGACGCCCGGCCGGGGCTCGCCGATGCCACCGGTGCGCGAGCGCCCGCCCTCCGGGTACATGAGCATGCAGCCGCCCCGCTCGAGGATCGTGAACGCCGTCGTGAACGCCTCCTCGTCCTGGTGCCCGCGCCGCACCGGGAAGGCGCCGCCGTGGAAGAAGATCCACTTGATCACCGGGTTGGAGAAGAGCTGTGACTTCGCCATGAACCGCACCTTGCGGCGGATGAAGACCCCGGCGAAGAAGTGGTCCCACTGGCTGAAGTGGTTGGGAGCGAGGACGACCGGGCCCGTGCGCGGGACGTTCTCCGCGCCGATCGCCCGCGCTCGGTAGAGCAGAAGGCAGGGTGGCGTCAGCACGACTCGCGCGAGGTCGTACACCCAGTCCGGCTCGTGGGTCCGTGACCGCTCGTGAAAGCGGTCGAAGTACTCGGGGGGACGAGGGTCCCTGTAGACCTGTGGCTTGATGTCGGGCATCGTGGTCCGGGCCGGCGCCAGCCGGCTGATCGCTCCTACCCCGGGGCCACGCGGCGGTTACGGGCTCCCACGATCTAGTCCGGCGACGCCCAGCTCCTGGATCTGTCCACGGCCCGGCGCCACTCCGCGACGAGGCGGTCGCGCTCATCGGCACCCATCCGCGGCTCGTAACGGGCCGCCTCGCGCCACATCGACCCCACCTCCTCGAGATCCCAGACTCCGGTCCCGATTCCGGCCAGATAAGCGACGCCGACCGCCGTGGTCTCGGAGATCTCGGGAACGATCACCGGCGCGCCGAGGACGTCGGCCTGGAACTGCATGAGCCAGCGATTGGCCACACCGCCCCCGTCCGCCTTGAGCGCCTCGAGCGATTCACCGGCCGCGGCCTCCTGCGCCCGGACCGCGTCCACGGTCTCGTACGCGATTGCCTCGAGCGCCGCGCGCGCCAGGTGCTCGCGGCGCGTGCCCCGCGTGAGCCCCACGATCGTCCCACGCGCATAGGGATCCCAGTACGGCGATCCCAGCCCGGTCAGCGCGGGCACGAAGTAGACGCCGTCGTTCCCATCGAGCGAGCCCGCGAGCTCCTCCGTCTCGGGTGCCGACTGGATGACCCCTAGCCCGTCGCGGAGCCACTGGACCGCCGCTCCGGTGACGAAGACCGAGGCCTCCAATGCGTAGTCGGTCTCATCTCCCAGGCCCCAGGCGATGGTCGCGAGCAGGCCGTCGCCGGGCTCGGGAACGTCCGTGCCGGCGTTCAGCAGCACGAAGCTCCCCGTGCCGTAGGTGGTCTTGGCCAGGCCGGGCCGCGTGCAGGCCTGGCCGAACAGGGCGGCCTGCTGGTCGCCCGCGATGCCGGCGACCGGGACCTCGCCGCCCAGCGCTCCGGTCGTGCCGTACACGTGCGCCGAAGGCAGGGCCTCAGGGAGCGCCTTCGGGTCGACGCCGAGCAACCCGCACAGCTCCTCATCCCAGCGAAGCCTGCGGATGTCGAACAGCATCGTTCGCGAGGCATTCGTGTAGTCGGTGACATGGCGGCCCGTGAGCTTGAACGCGAGCCACGAGTCGATCGTCCCGAAGACCGCTCCCCGCGCCGCATCGACGTTCTGGAGCAGCCACTCGATCTTCGTGCCGGAGAAGTACGGGTCGATGACGAGTCCGGTTCGCTGGCGCACGAGCCCCTCGTGACCCCCCTGGCGCAACTCGTCACAGCGGGCGGACGTGCGCCGGTCCTGCCAGACAAGGGCGCGGTGGACGGGCTCTCCCGTCTCGGGGTCCCAGGCGACGACGGTCTCCCGCTGGTTGGTGATCCCGATGCCGTCGAGATCGGACCCGTCGACGCCGGCATCGCCGAGCGCCTGCCGGGCGACCGAGCGCGTGACGTCCCAGATCTCGGCCGCGTCGTGCTCCACCCACCCGGGTCGCGGGAAGTGCTGTGAGAACTCCGAGTAAGCCCGCCCCGCGATCCGCCCCTCGCGATCGAAGACCAGGCACATGGTGCCGGTCGTGCCCTGGTCGATGGCCAGAATCAACCGAATTGCGGCGGCTTCGCCGCCTGACCTGCCTGACTCGTCGCTACCCGCTCCTCGATAAACACACCTGGAGGCTATCTCCGCGCCCACCAAGCGCGTGCGATCTCGACGAGCTGCCGCGCGCGGTGCGCGAAGCCGCCGAGCGTGCGGCCGGTGGCCCGGTGCTCCAGGTCCAGCTCGATCTCGCGGACGGTGAACCCGGCCCTCACCGCGTCGATCGTCATCGCGGTCTCCATGCCGTACCCGGGGGCGAAGGGGACGACGGTGCGCAGGACCTCGGCGCGCATCGCGCGCTGACCCGAGAGCGCGGCACCGGCGCGGTAGCCGCAGCGCTGACGTATCGCCCAGCGCGCGAGGCGAAGCGCAACCCCGAACCCCCCGCCGAGCCGCCGGGAGAAGGCGGCGATCGCGAGGTCGCACTCACCCGCGGTTACCGCCTCCACCAGCCGGGCGAGCTCCCGCGCCGAGCCGCCCAGGTCGCCGTCGCACAGCACGAAGATCGGTGCATCCCCCAGCTCGGTGAGTGGCTGCACCGTCGCTGCCGCGGCGCTGACGCTTCCGCCCTTTCCGTGCCGGCGGCGGCGGCTCACGATCTCCGCGCCGTGGGCCAGCGCGAGGTCCGACGTGCCGTCGCCGGACCCGTCGTCGGCGACGACGATCCGCCCGGTCGGAAGCGCGTCCTTCAGCGCGTCGATGGTCGCGCCGATCCGGTCCGCCTCGTCCCGGGCGGCAATGAGAATGACGAGGCCGCCTGTTCCCTCCGTGGGCAAGGCGGATATTCTGCCGCGCCATGCCGGAGATCGACATCCCCGCGCACATCACCGGGACGGTCTGGAAGATCGAGGTCCAGCCGGGCGACGAAGTCGACGAAGGCGACACGGTCGTGATCCTGGAGTCGATGAAGATGGAGATGCCCGTGGAGGCCGAGGATCCCGGCACCGTGAAGGAGGTCCGAGTCAAGGAGGGCGAGTCGGTGCAGGAGGGCGACGTCCTCGTCGTCCTTGGCTAGCGCGATGGCCTCCAAGCCGGGCGGCGAGCGGACGGAGCTCGCCGAGGGAAAGGTCATCTTGGACTATCCCGCACCGGCGGTCGCGCGCCTGACGATCTCCAACCTCGCACGCCGCAACGCGCTCGACCATGACATCCTCGGCGCGCTCGCGGAGACGATGCCGCAGCTCGATCGCGGGATCGAGATCCGCTGCGTGATGATCACCGGTGAGGGCGAGCTGTTCTCCGCCGGCTATGACATCGGCGGCATCCCGGAGGGCACGTTCTCCACCGATGCCGAGGCGCTCGTGGCCCACCCGTTCCATGCCGCCATGGAGGCCGTGAGCGCCCATCCGTACCCGACCCTGGCAGCGATCAACGGCCACTGCCTGGGTGGCGGCCTCGAGCTCGCCGTGCGCTGCGACCTGCGGCTTTGTGCCGTGAGCGCGAAGCTGGGGATGCCGCCGGCAAAGCTCGGATTGATCTATAGCCACACGGGCCTGCGAACGTTCATCGACGTGGTCGGCTACGCGCGGACGAAGGAGCTGT
The DNA here is from genome assembly GCA_036265555.1 of Solirubrobacterales bacterium. GTDB lineage: Bacteria > Actinomycetota > Thermoleophilia > Solirubrobacterales > 70-9 > AC-56. Next base: position 2,177 of record DATAOX010000012.1, on the reverse strand, counting down.
TCCTCACCGCCCGCAACATCAGCGGGCCGCGGGCGATGGCGATCGGGCTCGTCAACGACACCGTCCTCGACGAGCGACTGCCCGACGAGGCCGTCGCGCTGGCGGCGGAGGTCGCGCAGGGCGCACCGCTCAGCGCCCGCGGCAACAAGCGAGCGATCGAGGCGCTCAACTCCTACTCACGACTTACGGACGAGCAGGAGCGGGAGCTGATCGAGCTGCGCCGCTCCTGCTTCGAATCCGAGGACCTTCGGGAAGGGATCAGGGCGTTCACCGAGAAGCGCCGGCCCGATTGGCGGGGGCGCTGAGCCACCCCCCTACTCCCCGAGCGACGACCGCAGGCTGAGCACCCGGTTGACGGAGGGCTCGAATCCGCTGCGCTTCAGCGACCCATGGCGAAGCTTCTCCCGTAGCGCGTGACCGGCCCTCGCAGCGTCGTCGTCATCCGTGTAGAGGAGAAGGTCCGCCCCCGCCCTGGCCGCCGCGACGCCGACCTTCGCCGGGCCGCCGAAGTCTCCGGCCGAGGTCGTCTCGAGCGCATCGGTGATCGAGACTCCGGTGAAGCCCACACGGTGTCGAAGCTCGCCGGTCGCGATCGACCTGGTGAACGCTCCAGGCCGATGCGAGAAGTCCGTGTAGATCGCGGTGCTGAGCATCACGAGCTTCCCGTGCTTCGCGGTGAAGGGGCCGTAGGGCCTCTCGTCGATCCGGCGGAGCTTCGACTTCGAGACGCGGATCCTCTGTACCGCCACGTCGGTGTCCTGCTTCGCGTCGCCGAGACCCGGGAAGTGCTTGCCAGTCGCGGCCACGCCGCCGCGCTGCATCGCGCTCGCGAACGGGACCGCCGCATCGATGACCTTGCTTGGTGTGGATCCAAAGCTCCGGTGTTGCGCCGCGATCGCGCTGCCGGGCCGCCCGACGTCCAGCACCGGCGCGAGGTTCACGTTGACGCCGACGTCCTTCAGGTTCGCCGCGGTCTTCGCGCCCTGGCGGCTGCTGTACGCCCTGCCCCGTCGGCCCATCTCCTCCGCGGACGCGTTCGGCGGCCCTGAGAGCCGCTTCACGAGCCCTCCCTCCTGGTCGATCATGATGAGCAACGGGCTCCGGAGCCCCGTCGGCCGCTTGATCGCCTGGAGGCTCCGGATGAGCCGCCGGGCATGGTTTCTGCTCCCGAGGTTCTCGTCGAAGAGGATCACGCCGGCGAGCTCACCGCTCCCGATCATGCTCTTCAGCTTCGCGGGCGGGCTCGGCCCGGAAAACCCGGCGATGAGCCGCTGGCCCGCGAGCTCCGCGATCGAGAGGCTCGCGGCAGGGCCCGCGCGCCTGGGCGTCGTCGGCGTCCCATCGGCGAGCGCAACCCAGATCGCGGCGGCGATCCCCCCGACGAGGAGGATCACTGTCACGCGGCGTCTCCAGAACGTCAGCTTCCCCGGCACGCGGACGCGGATGGTACGCCGATCGGCGCCGTCCGAGGCGGTTCCTAGCCTTCGCGCGTGCCGGTCACGCTGGTGCCCCTGCCACGACCTACAGCCTCGCGATGCCGCCGCTGATCACCTTCGAGGAAGCGATCGAGCTCGCGGAAATCTCCTCGCGGGAGGAGATCACCGCGCTGGTCGAGCGGGCCTGGCGCGTACGCACCCAGCGCTTCGGCGACTCGACCGACATGTGTTCGCTGGTCAACGCCAAATCCGGCGGCTGCGCCGAGGACTGCGGCTTCTGCGCCCAGTCGCGCTATGCCGAGGCGGACACGCCGATGCACGCGATGATGGAGCCCGATCAGATCCTCGAGCACGCGAAGGCCGCCGAGGCCGCGGGCGCGCACCGGTTCTGCATGGTCACGCAGGGTCAGGGACTATCGCGGCGCGACTTCCAGCGGATCCTCGAGGGCGCGCGCCTGGTCGCCGAGAACACCAACCTCAAGCGCTGCGTCTCAATCGGACACATGTCGGCGGACCGCGCGAGGCAGCTGGCGGAGGCCGGCGTCCAGCGGGTCCACCACAACGTCGAGACCGCGCGGTCCCACTACCCGGAGGTCTCCACGACGGTTCGTTACGAGGGACGGATCCGGACGATCGACGCGGTGAAGGACGCTGGGCTCGAGAGCTGCGTCGGCGGCATCCTCAACCTCGGCGAGACGCCCCGCCAGCGCGTGGAGATGGCGTTCGAGCTGGCCGAGATCG
>DATAOX010000011.1:0-16523 GCA_036265555.1 Solirubrobacterales bacterium | reverse complement strand
GGCGCGGTGCTGAGCGCGGTCTCCCCGGGGCTGGGCGTGCTGATCCTGGGCAACTCGATCTTCGAGGGCGTGGGGACGGCGCTGCTGATCCCGCCCGTCTACATCCTCACGACGATGGCTTTCGACGACGTCGCCTCGCGCGCCAGGGCGTTCGGGGTGATCAGTGGGCTTGGAGGCGTCGGCGCCGCGGCCGGGCCGTTGATCGGTGGCCTGATCACCACCGGGATCAGCTGGCGGGCCGCGTTCGTCTTCCAGGCCCTGGTCGTCGCGACGATCATCCTCCTGAGCCGCCGGATCACCGATCCGGTGAAGGCGGACCCGAGTCGGCCCTTCGACGTGGTCGGTGCTGTTCTGTCCGCGGTCGGGATGTTCTTCATCGTGTTCGGGATCCTGCAGGCGAGCACCGATCTGGCGCTGATGGCGTTGTTCCTCGGGGTCGGGGCCGGATTTCTGTTGTGGTTCTTCCTCTACATCCGCTCCCGCGAGCGTGCTGGGAGGGAGCCGCTCCTGTCCACGAGGCTGTTCAGGAACCGGGTTTCGAACCTGGGCCTGGCAACCCAGAACATCCAGTGGCTGGTCCTGATGGGGACGTCATTCGTCGTCGCGGTCTACCTGCAGACCGTTCGCGACTACAGCGCGATCAAGACCGGTGTCATCTTCACGGCGGCGACCGTCGGCATCCTGGTCTCGTCGCTGCTCGCGGAACGATGGGCGAATCGGTACGCGCAGAGGACTCTGATCCGGGTTGGATTCGTCGTCACGATCGCCGGAATCGGGCTCTTGCTGGGCCTCGTCATAGCCTGGTCCAGCGTCTGGGCGTTCGCGCCGGGGCTCCTCTTGATCGGTCTGGGTCTCGGGGGCATGCTGACCCCGTCCGTCAACGTGGTCCAATCGAGCTTCCCGGAGGAGATGCAGGGGGAGATCTCGGGCCTCTCGCGGAGCGTCTCGAACCTCGGGTCCACGTTCGGTACCGCGATCGCCGGGACGATTCTGGTCGCCGAGGTGGTCAGCGGCAACGGGTCGTATGCGCTCGCGATGGGCTCGCTCGCGGTATTCGCCCTCATCGGCCTGTGGGCCGCCATCCGTCTCCCCGCCACCCCCGAGCAGGGAGTACCCGGGGATCAGCCGAGCAGGATGCGGTCCGCCGCCATCGCGGCGAAGAGCAGCGCGAGGTAGGCGAGGGAGGCGAGGTGCAGCCTCACCGCGGCCGACCGGGTCGGGCGCAACGTCAGGTCGGCGGCGAGGCCGACGAACCCCGCCCCAAGGGCGAGGGCCGCCGCGAGGTATGGCCAGCCGAACAGCCCGGTCAGGTACGGGAGGATCGTGAAGGCGACCAGGGCGAAGCTGTACACGAGGATCTGGCGCCGCGTCGTCGCGTCGCCGCGAGCGACCGGCAGCATCGGGACGCCCGTGCGCTCATAGTCGTCCTTCACGAGCAGCGCCAGCGCCCAGAAGTGCGGCGGCGTCCACAGGAACACGATCGCGAACGGGTAGACCGCATCCCAGGCGAGCCCGCCGGTCGCCGCGGCCCAGCCGACCAGGGGCGGGACCGCGCCGGCGGCGCCGCCGATGACGATGTTCTGCGGCGTGAGCGGCTTCAACCACAGCGTGTAGACGAATACGTAGCCGAGCAGCCCGGCCAGGGCCAGCGCTGCGGCCGCGAGGTTGACGGTCGAGGCCAGGAGGGCAATCGAGCCGACCGCCAGCGCGACCCCGAACGCGAGGCCGTGGGTGGGGTTGATTCTCCCCGTGACCAGTGGTCGGTCGCAGGTCCGCGCCATGCGCGCGTCGCGGTCGCGATCGACGAAATGATTGATGGCCCCCGCTCCACCCGCCGCGAGGTACCCGCCGACCAGCGTCCATAGGATCGTCGCCAGGCCCGGCCCCGAGGGGTCAGGGACGAACATCGTCGCCACCGTCGTGATCAGGAGCAGCACGATGATCCGCGGCTTGGTGAGCGCCAGGTAATCGCGCATCACATCGAGGGCGCGGCGCCGGCGGGCCGGCGCGGCGAGCGGAACGCCTGCTCCCTGGGCGCCCTCGACGGCCGGGGCTCCGACGATCTCCGTGTTGGAGGTGCTCTCCATGCTCAGGCCGTCACCGCCTGTGTCTCAGCGGCGCGACCGGCCTCGTCGACGCGCGAGGCTCGCGCGGTCTCGGGGATGGTCATCAGCGATACCGCCGCGTGTACGACGGTCCCCCAGAGGATCGTGGCGAGCGTCAGATGGGCCACGATGAGCCCGGGGTGCTTGCCCTCCCACACGTTTATCGCCCCGAGCAGGATTTGGCATGCCAGAAACAGGGGGACGAGGAGGAAGGCTCGATTCCCGTGCGGTGGCAGCACGACGCGGCGGCGGACCGCGACCACCGTCATCGCGAGGATCGCGATCGCCGTGAGGTACATCAGCAGCCGGTGCGTCAGCTGGATGTCGACCATCTTGCCGTAGGAGAACGGCATGAACTTGCCGAGGCACGTCGGGAATTCGGTGCCGCAGGCGAGATGCGCTCCGACCACTGGTGCAGACGTTGTTCCCTCCTCCTCGGTTCCGGCGACCACCCCTCCGGCGACGATGGTGGCGAAGACCAGGACCGTGGCCACGACCGTCGTCCACCGCAGCGCCCGCGACCCGTCGAGCGGGGCAGCACGCTCGTCGCCCTGGGCGAGGCGTCGCAGCGCGATGAGGAGCCCGAGCAGGAGCATCGCGAGGCCGAGGTGTGCCGCCACGAACGCGGGCTCGAGGCCGTGCTCGACGGTCAGGCCACCGAGCCCAGCCTGCGCGATGACCAGGACGGCGGCCGCTACCACCCCGCGGACCAGCCAGCGGTGCCCGCGCAGCCGGCGGAAGGCGACGATCGCGAGCGCGATGATCAGGAGGACGACGATCGTGGCCGCGACGCGGTGGCTGAACTCGATTACCTGATGCTCCTGCAGGAACGGGAGCACGCGCCCGCCGCAGAGCGGCCAGCCGTGCGTTCCGCTGCCCTCCGGGCCACATCCGAGCCCCGAGTCGCTCACGCGCACGACACCGCCGATTACGATCAGCGCGAAGGTCGCGAGGATGGTGGCGTTGAGGAGCCGGCGAATGCGAAGGAGCTCGTTCGCTTCGCCACGAAGGGCGCTGGCCATCGATTCTCAGGCTACCGGGTGCCGCCCACCCCGCTGCCGCTCTCGGCGCCCGCCGGCTGCCGCTCGGGCGGAGCAGGGGTCCGGTCCCGGGTCGGCTGCCGCGTGGTCTGGGTGCGGTCGCGGATCGCGCGCCGGATGTCGTAGAGCGGCTCGGCGCTGCGGACGTCCGGGACGACATCGAAGTTGTGGATGGGCGGCGGCGAGGTGGCGAACCACTCGAGAGTGCCCGCGCCCCACGGATCATGTCCGACGACCACGCCGCGGGCGTAGCTGTAGGCGAGGTTGCCGAGTTCGAGCAGGATGCCGCCGGCCATCACGAACGCCGCGATGGAGGCAACCAGGTTGAAGCCGTTGAGGCCCTCGTCGCCGTAGAACTTGTAGATCTCGACCGGCTGGCCCTTGACCCCGGCGAAGAAGGACATCAGCGCGAAGACGTAGACGCCGACGAGGATCGCGACCAGCGCGAACCTCGCGAGCCCCTCTCCCACCAGGCGCCCGGTGATCTTCGGCATCCAGTAGTGCAGCGCCGCGAAGCCGCCGAGCACCGCAGCACCGGCGAACACGGCGATGGTCGCCCCCTGTGCGGCGGTGGTGTTCTGGATCTGCCAGCCCACCGGGATGAGCGACCACGCGAGGTCGCCGACGAGGCCGATCGTCATCGCGCTGATCGCAGCCATCGCGAACATGGGCGCGGCGCGCGTCCGGAGGGTACCTCCCCAGATCGTCCCGACCCAGTTGAACACGAGGAGGCCGATCGGGATCGTGAGCGCAACCGCGAAGAGCATCGCAAAGACGAGGAACGCCGTCGGTATCGGCGCCGAGTACATGTTGCGCATCCAGGCCAGCGGGCCGAGGATCGCGATCGCCAGCAGGCACGCCCTCGCCGCTCGAGAGCTGAAGAGTGGCTTGTTCGCGAACGGCGGCAGCACGTCGCAGATGACTCCAGCGGCGAAGATCACGGCGAACGCGAACGCGCCCGTGAAGAAGAACCAGGCGAGGTGCTCGTAGAGGATTGGCGCGCCGCCGTAGCCCGGGTCGAAGAAGACTCCGCCGTAGTTACGGTCGACGAACAGCATGACCAGCGCGGCGAGCATCACGGGTCCGCAGACCAGCACCAGGTAGCCGCACAGGTTCGCCGCCCACGTGAACACGGGCACGCGGCGCCATGCCATCCCCGGTGCCCGCATCGTCCGGAGCGTGACCACGAGGTTGACGGCACAGCAGACCAAACCAAGGATGGCGAGGGCGGTCCCGATGGTCCAGGTGTCGACTCCGTGCGTATTCGAATACAGGGGTTCCGAGAGCGGTGGGAGCGCCGCGAAGCCCGCCTCCGAGGGGCGCCAGAGGAAGCTGCCGAAGATCGTGAAGCCGCCGGCGACGTAGAGCCAGAACGACAGCAGGCCCAATCGCGGAAAGGCGACGCCGCGTGCGCCGACCTGAAGCGGGGAGATGTAGGAGAACAGCCCGAGCGCGAGCGGGATGGCGAACAGCACGACGCCGGTGACCGCGAAGCTCGACATGATCCGGTTGAAGATCTCGGGGTCGGTTGTGGTGTTCTCCGGGACGATGAGCTGGACCCTCATCACGATCAGCGCCGTGAGGGCGGCGAGCCCGAAGGTGAGCGCAGCGCCGATGTACATGACGCCGACGGACTTGTGATCGGAGCTCGTTGCGCGTTCGATCCACGCGGGCCGTCGCCGCGGCACCGACTCGGTGACGAGCTCAGGTCGCGCGCCCGCGGTCGCAGCAGGTGGCGTCATGGCTTCGGCCCCGCCGGCGTGCTCTCCTGGAGCCGCTTGGCCACGTAGTCCTGGGCCGCGGCGAGCTGGCTGCGCTTCTGGTCGATGAAGTGCTGGTATGCCTGCGGCGTCACGACGTGCACCCACGCGCGCATCGTCGCGTAGGAGGTTCCCGAGAACGACGTCGACTGCCCGTGGTAGGTGCCGACGTCATCGGCCATGAACCACGTCCCGGCGTCCTGTCCGGGGATGGCATCGACCTGCCCGCCCAGGCTGGGGATGAACCAGCGGTGCGTGACGTCGGTGGAGGTCAGGTGCAGCAGGATCGGGGTGTCCACGGGAACGGTGAGCTCGCCGTAGGAGAAGATCCGATCTCCCGGGCGCCCGCCCGGGTACTCGAAGCGCCAGAGCCATCGCTGCCCGATGACGTTGATGTTGAGCGGCTCGGATCCCGCGGGGATGCTGAGGCCGTTGACCTGGGCCACGAGCCCGGTGTCGGCGCCCAGGCCCTCCGGACCGGTCGCCTGGACGTCCCGGGCCTTGGTCATCATCACGATGGCCACCACGAACAGGCCGACGGCGACGGCCACGAGGGGAGCGGCGGGGCGCACGAAGGCCCGGGCCCCGGCTGTGAAGCGTCGCGGAGAGCGGCCTCGCCGAGCTCGGAACCGCACCAGTGCGGCGATGAGGAACGCGTGCACGACGACGATCAGTACGGCGCCGAGGATGACCGCCACCCAGTACGCCGTCCTGATGTCATCGGCGTTCGGGGAGTGGCCGGCCCGCGGACCGAATACGGAGGCTGCCGCGGGCGCCGCAAGCAGCGCCATCGCGCCTGCCGCGAGGGCGAGCGAGAGCGCGAGACGGCGGACGGTCCTGGTCGCCAAGGCGCGCGCATTCTAATCGGGGTACGGTCCCCGACCGCGCGGAGCCTCCCCGTCCAAAGGGCGCACCTATACTCGCCGCGCCTTGCGTATCGGACGCCGCAGCAGGCAATCGCCCTGGAGGCCTGTGATCCGGGCAGCCGCCGGGGCGGCGCTTGCGGCCTCGTTCCTGGTCCCCCTGGCGCGTCGTCGCCTGCGCATCCACCCGGTGGCGACCGTCGCCGCGACCGCGGCCGGGCCGCTCGCCCTGGCGGTCCTCCTCCCGCGAACCCGGACTCGGGACGTCGCGCTCTTCGCATCGCAGATGTGGGCGTTCACGGTGATCCACGAGCTCCCCTACGACCGTCCGGAGCGGCTGCGGGATCGACTTCGAATCACGTATCCGATCGTTGCCGACCGGCTCCTTGGCGCGGGGGAGCTGCCCAACGTTCGCCTGCAGCGGGCGTTTTCCCGACCCCGCCGCGTGACCAGGCTCGACCGCGTGCTCGCTGTGATCCACTGGGCGTGGTTCATCGAGCCGTACCTCGCCCTCGTCTGGATACTGCTCCGCAATGAGGAGCGCTTTCCCCGGGCGGCGCGTCAGATGGCCGCGGCGTTCGACCTCGGCTGCCTGATCTACTTCGCAGTCCCGACCGCGCCGCCATGGTGGGCGGCCGAGAACGGCTACATGGCGGCGCGCGAGGGCCGGGCGGGCGAGGAGATAGTCGCCGCCGCTGCGCCGCCACGGCTCCGCCGTGTGATGGTCGAGGTGGGAGAGGGCACATGGGGACGCGCCTGGCCCTCTCTCTACTCGTCGCTCGGCGGCAACCCATGGGCGGCCATGCCGTCGCTTCACTTCGCGACCTCGGCCCTCGGCGCGATCCTGCTCAGCGAATCCGGCCCGCTGGCCGGAGGCGTGGGTTGGTCGTACGCGCTCGCCCTCGGATTCGCGCTCGTGTACCTGGGCGAGCACTACGTCGTCGATCTCATCGTGGGCGCCGCCGTGGTCGCCGCGGTTCGGCGCGGCGAGCCGCTCGCGCGCCCGCTCGCACAGCATGTCAGCGGGATGACGCAGCGCCTCGAGCGGATCGCGAACAGCTGACCCGTCGGGGTGGCGAGAGGCGCCAACCGCTGAGGCGCCTGCCAGTATTAGGGGCGATGGGGAGCGACCAGGATGTGGTCGATCGGGATCTGATCGAGGAGACTGAGGAGACCGGGCCTTCGTTCTTCGGATCCCCGAAGCGAATCCTGCAGACCGTCGTCGTCATCCTCCTGGTTCTGGCGGCGATCTACGTTCTGTTGCCGAAGGTCGTCGGGATCAAGGGCTCCCTGACCCAGCTCGGCGACGCGACCCCGGTCTGGATCGTGGTCGCCTTCGCCTTCGACGTGCTGATGTTCGCCTCGTATGTGGCCCTTTTTCGCGGCGTGGTCGGCGAGCGCGTGCTGCACCTCGAGTGGAGGGAGTCCTACCAGATCACGATGGCCGGCCTGGCGGCGACGCGCCTCTTCTCGGCGGGCGGTGCCGGAGGGATCGTCCTGACGTACTGGGCGCTGCGCAAGGCCGGGATGGAGCGGCGGCAGACGGCGTGTCGACTGGTCGCGTTCCTCGTGCTGCTCTACGCCGTGTACATGTTCGCTCTCGTGCTGTTCGGCGTGCTTCTCCGAACGGGAGTGCTGAGCGGGGAGGCTCCGGTCGGGCTCACGGTGGTGCCGGCCGCCATCGCTGGGGCGGTGATCGTCGTCTTCCTGCTGATCGCCCTGATCCCGGACGACCTCGAGCGCCGCCTGGCCCGATTCGCGCAGGGGTATCGGTTCCACCGCTTCGCTCAGCGGCTGGCCTCCGCCCCGGCGGCGCTCGCGGATGGCACGCGCACCGCGATCGACTTCGTCCGCAACCCGTCGCGGGGCGGGCTCGCGGTGGCCGGCGCCATCGGGTTCTGGGCCTGCAACATCGGCATCCTCTGGGCGTCCTTTCACGCGTACAACGTCCACATCCCGTTCGGCGTCGTCGTCCAGGGGTTCTTCGTCGGCATGGTCGCCAACCTCTTCCCCCTGGCGCCCGGCGGCGTGGGCGCGGTGGATGCGGGCATGATCGGGACCTTCGTCCTGTTCGGCCTGCCGAGCGCCGAGGTCTTCGCGGCGGTGCTGACCTACCGGCTGTTCGCGTTCTGGCTGCCGATCCCGCCCGGGATCGTGGCGTTCTTCCAGCTCCGGCGGACCGTGGCGCGATGGGAGGAGGATCGCGCCGGCGCCCCGAGGGGAGCCGGCGTGGGCGAGCCCCTGCGCGGAGCGGCCATTACTTCAGAAAGTAAAGTATGATGAATACAGGTTCTTCGCATGACGAAGACGGAGGAAACGTGAACGAGCGGCGAGTAGAGAACGTGATCATCGTGGGCGGCGCGGCCGCGGGCTACACGGCCGCCGTGTACACCGCGCGGGCCGAGCTCGAGCCCCTGGTAATCGAGGGCTTCCAGTGGGGCGGCCAGCTCCAGAACACCACCGACGTGGAGAACTATCCCGGCTTCCCCGAGGGGATCATGGGACCGGAGCTCATGCAGAAGTTCCGCGAGCAGGCGGAGCGCTTCGGCACCCGCTTCATCACCGATGACGCCACGCGCATCGAGCTCTCCGACGGCGGGATCCACAGCGTCTGGGTGGGCGACGACGAGTATCGTGCTCGGGCCGTGATCCTCGCGATGGGCGCCGAGCCCAAGCGACTCGGCATCCCGGGCGAGATGGAGCTCGGCGGCAAGGGAGTCTCCACCTGCGGCGTCTGCGACGGCGCCTTCTACAAGGGCGAGGACGTCGCCGTGATCGGTGGCGGCGACTCCGCGATGGAGGATTCGATCTTCGTCTCCAAGTTCGCCGACGACCTGACGCTCGTCCACCGGCGAGAGGACTTCCGCGCCTCGAAGATCATGGAGGACCGCGCTCGGGCCCGCGACAACATCAAGGTCAAGACCCCGTACGTTCCCGAGGAGTTCATCGCCGGAGACGACGGCAAGCTCGCCAAGGTCCGCCTGCGTCGAGTGGACACCGGCGAGGCGGAGGAGCTCGAGATCGGCGGGGCCTTCGTGGCGATCGGACACACCCCCCGCTCGGAGCTCGTGGAGGGGCAGGTCGACACCGACGATGCCGGCTACGTCATCACCCAAAACGGCTCGACGCGGACAAACCTCTCAGGTGTCTTCGCGGTCGGCGACCTCGTCGACCACACGTACCGCCAGGCCGTCACGGCCGCCGGGACGGGCACCATGGGCGCCCTCGACGCCGAGTGGTACCTGCGTGACCTCCCACCGTCGCCCGAGGCCCACTGGGCGGGCACGGCGGGTGAGGCTCAGCCGGACCCGGCCGAGGTCCGGGCGGGGTAGATACCGCTCAGACCCACGCTCTAGAGTTGTCTGCGGTTCCCGACGGAAGGAGTGCGTCCGATGGCTGTGGTCGAGGTTCCCGAGGTCAAGGTTGAGAAGGTCGGGCTGAAGCCGTGCCACGAGTTCGACCAGGCGAACGAGACCTGGCCCCGTGGCGAGCGCCCCGCCGCGATCCGCCAGGCGGCGGCCGAGTTCCGCGCGCGTTTCGCGACCCCCGAGAACCGCACCCGTGGTGTTCGGACCGTCGACATCGCGTCCGCGGGCTATCCGCTGAAGTTCGCCTTCGGCGGCGCCGCCAAGGGCCCCAATCCCTACATCAACATCATCAATCGCCTCCAGGTGGTTCAGTTCGAGGACTTCAACGGCGAGCTCAGGACCCTCGCCTACGAGCCGACGGTGCCCGAGGGGCCTGCGGAGGCTCCGTATTACGCCCAGCAGATCGAGAGGCTGGGCGAATTCCTCTCATACAAGGTGCTCGCGACGATCTGGAACCACCCCGACGAGGCGCTGGCGAAGGTCGGGCTGCGCCCGGAGGACGTTGATTACGTCAGCTTCGACCACCTCCACGTCCAGGACCTGCGCTTCGTCCTCGGCACGCGCGAGCCGATCCCCGGCGAGGCGGCGCCGCGACTGCCGCTCTTCCCGAACGCGAAGCTGATCGCGCAGCGCAAGGAGTGGGACACGTTCGCATCGCTGCATCCGATGCAGTGGGCCTGGTACGTCGAGGACGGGATCAAGGACCTCATCACCGACGACGTCGTGCTGATCGAAGGGGACGTCGAGCTGGGCAAGGGCGTGGCGCTCGTCTGGACGCCCGGCCACACTGACGGCAACCACTCGCTCGTCATCAACACCGAGGACGGCGTGTGGGTCTCCTCGGAGAACGGCGTCGCCGCGGACTCCTGGCACCCACACCTCTCGAAGATCCCGGGCGTCAAGCGCACCGCCGAGTTCTTCGGGCGGGAGGTGATCCTGAACTCCAACACCCTCGAGGATTCGATCGACCAGTACGACTCGATGATCAAGGAGAAGGCGCTCGCGGATCCGAATCGGAACGATCCCCATTACCTCAACGTCTTTCCGTCCTCGGAGATGGCGAGCTGGAGGCGCCAGTGGCCCGTGGTGCCGACGTTCGTCTACGGCCGCATCAACACGGGCGTGTTCGAGCGCCGCCGTCGCGAAACGGGGCTTGACCGCGACCTGACCCGCGGCTAGGCTCGCCTCAACGACCAGCGAGGGGGGCCTGAGTTGAGACGGATCGGGGGTGCGCGGCGGATCGCGTTGGCGGCGGTCGTCGCGGGCGCGTTGGCGTGCGCCGGTGTCTTGGAAGCCAAGGCGGCCGTCCAGCTGTCACTCATCAGCCGGACGTCGACCGGCGCTCCGGCGAACGGCACCAGCACGGTGTATCTGTCGGGCAGCACCCTGTCGGGGGACGGAAGCGTGGCGGCATTTTCGTCGCGGGCCCCGAATCTCCCTCAGGGGGACGGCTCGACGTTCCAGACGTACGTCAGGGACATCCCGTCCGGCACGACGTCCATCGCGAGCGTGGACAATCAGGGCGTAGCCGCGACGGATGCAACCTTCAGCCCGGCGATATCGCCGAGCGGACGCCTCGTCGCATTCCACGGCACCGGCACCGGGCTGCCGCGGGCGAACGGAGTCGATCAGGTCTGGGTGCACGACATGGCCACCGGCAAGACCCGGCTGGTGTCCGCCGGTCCCAACGGTGGACCGGGTAACCGCCTGAGCTTGTATCCGTCCTTCTCACCCGACGGGCGCTACGTCGCGTTCGCGTCCTCAGCCGGCAACCTGCCCGGAGGAAACGGCAGCGACATCTTCGTCTACATACGCGACCTGGAGCTCGGCAAGACGATCCTGGCGAGCAAGGCGGCCGACGGCTCCCCCGCCTCGGCGCTCGGCGGAGCAGCGCTGTCGTCCAACGGCCGCTTCGTCGTCTTCCATTCGAACGACCCCGGGCTGCCGCCCGCGACGATCTATGACCACGTGTACCGACGCAACCTGCAGACCGGGTCGGTCCTGTTGATCGACAAGGCCAACAACGGGGAGGTCGCCAACAAGAACGGTTCGAGCCCCTCGATCACGCCTGACGGGCGCTTCGTCAGCTTCGAGAGCCTGTCATCGAATCTCCCCGGTGGCAGACCGGAGCACCAGCAGTGCTACGTGCGCGACGTCCGGGAAGGGAAGACGATCCTCGTCGGCAGGAACAACGCCGGAGTCGCCCAGAACGGCGACTGCTCCAACCCCAGCATGTCCGCCGATGGCCGCTACGTCAGTTTCTACGCCCGTGCCACCAACCTCCCCGGCGGCGACGGCGTGACCGACGAGGTCTACGTCCGCGATCTGAGCCTCGGGACCACGACCCTCCTGAGCAAGGCCGCCAACAGCGATCCGGCTGATGACGACTCCCGGTTCCCCTGGATCTCCCGCGACGGTCGATGGGTCGAATTCGCCAGTGACGCCAACAACCTCGGGGGGAATCCAGCGTTCACCCAGGTCTTCCGCGTCGGCCCGATCGGATAGCGGCGTCGATAGCTAGCCTCGGCGGCATGGACCGTCGCTCGTGGCTCTGGCTCCTATTGCTCGCCTCGATCTGGGGCGCCAGCTACATGCTGATCAAGATCGGGCTCCGCGAGCTGTCGCCGGCGATGGTCGCGTTCGCCCGCGTCGCGCTCGCGGCGGCCGTGCTGATGCCCATGGCCGCAGCGCAAGGTGCGCTCAACGGGTTGCGCGGACGGCTCGGCATCGTCGCGCTGGTGGGGGCCGTTCAGGTCGCGGGGCCGTTCTGGCTGATCCCGGCCGGCGAGCAGGAGATCTCATCGGCCCTCGCTGGCGTCCTCGTTGCGACCACGCCGATCTTCGCCGCGCTGCTGGCGATCCGCGTGGACCACGAGGAGCGGTCCGAGGGCCTTCGCCTCGCCGGGATCGGGGTCGGAGTCGCCGGAGTGGTCGTGCTGTTCGGGCTCGACCTCGCGGGATCGACAGCCGCGGTCCTGGGCGGCATGGCCGTCGTTCTCGCGAGCGTCGGCTACTCGATCGGCAGCTTCGTCGTCAAGCACCGGCTGTCGGGCACGAGGCCGCTCGGTGTGGTCGCGTCCGTGATGACCGTGAGCGCGGCGCTGTTACTCATTCCGGCGGTCACCAGCGCGCCGTCCAGCGCCCCCGGACTCGGACCGATCGCCGCGGTGATCGCCCTCGGCGTGCTCGGAACCGGAGCCGGCTTCGTGATCTTCTACCTGCTGATCGGCACCGTCGGGCCCGCGCGGACGTTGATCGTCACTTACCTCGCTCCGGGGTTCGCGGTCGTCTACGGCGCGGTCCTCCTGGGCGAGGCGATCACACTCGGGACGGTGATCGGGTTGGTCCTGATCGTCGGCGGCTCGTGGCTGGCCGCGGGCGGACTGGCGCGCGAGCGCAGGTCCTCCCACAAGCAAGAGGGCCTCCCGAAGGACGCCCTCGAAGCCGCTCCGCGACCGTAAAGCCCTAGGACCCCTTTGCGTATACCGCTCGCAGCAGCATCGTGCAGGTGCTGGTGTGTCCCGCGTTGCTCGTGAACGGACCATTCAGCGCAAGCACCGGCTGGAACAGCAGCTGCTCCGTGCTTTCGGACGCGCTGAGGCAGTACAAAAACGACGTCTTTTGCGACCTGATCGCAAGGTACTCGCCTTTGTGGACTCGCTCGTGGACGTGGAATGTCTGGATCCTGGCGCTCGACTGATAGTCGATCTTCGGTCCACGGTGCACGATCTTGGCCTTGCCGTTGTCGCCGTGGAGGTTCTTGACCTTCGCCAGGTCGAAGCGGAAATGGCCTTTCGTGAACGCCACGAGGTTGATGCGCTTGATGATCCCGTCCTTCGGCGCCTTCTTGTTACCTCCCGGCGAGCCGGTGTCGAGGAACTGAACCGCCACACGATCGCAAGGCTTGGTTGCGTCGAAAGCATGCGCGTCCTGGCGGCAGATCACGGGGCCGGTCGCCTGGGTCACCGAGCCATCGTTATTGCGCAGATCGGAACCGAACTTGGTCAGAGCCTGGGCGCTGGCGGCGAGGGCGAGGATCGCGATGAGCGAGCCGGCGCTCACGAGCGCCACGAGCGCCCTCCCGAGCCTCGTTCCCCGCCGGCGTTCCGTGACTGTCATGAGTACCTCCCCCGGATATGGCCTGCCGCGCTAACCCTATCCCGGGATTCGCCGCGCGCGATCGGGCTTTGCGCCTACGCGCTGACCGCGCGCCTCCGTAGGAGCGGCGAGACCCGGTATCGCTCCTCGCCAAGCGTGCGATGCAGGGCGTCGAGGATGCGGACGACGCGGCCGAGACCGATCGCGCGGCCCCACTCGAACGGCCCCTGTGGCCAGTTGAAGCCGAGGCGCATCGCGGTGTCGCAGTCCCCAGGGCTGGCGACGCCCTGGCTCACCGCGAAGTGGGCTTCATTCACGATCTGGGCGAGGATCCGCCCCAGGACCAGACCCGGGGACTCCCGCACCCATTCCACCTGCTTCCCAGCGTCCCGGAAGTAACGCTCCACGGATGCCGCGTCTCCCTCGCTCATCGAGTCGTCGTGAGCAACCTCCACCATCCGGGCCGTCTCCAGAGTCGGGATGGCCGCGTGGTGGACCGACTCCTCGAACGCGCGGTCGCGCCGCCAGCCCGGGTCCGGCGGCGGTGGATCGGGATCGGCGGGGCGGTGCCGTCCCTGGCGGTAGTCGTAGTAGCCGCGGCCGGACTTCCTGCCACGGCGGCCGGCGGCCGCGGTCCGCGCCTGGATCGGATGCGGCTGCCAGCGAGGTTCGTGAAAGCTCTGCTCCCAGAACGACCTCGCGACCTCGAAGTTGACGTCCACTCCGACCAGGTCCATCAGCTCGAACGGGCCCATGCGGAAGCCGCCGCCGATGCGGACGATCCGGTCGATCTGATCGATCGGCGCGACGCGCTCGCCCAGCAGGCGCAGCGCCTCGAGCGTGAACGGGCGCGCGAGCCGGTTGGCCACGAAGCCGATCCCGTCCGCAGCGCGGATCGGCTCGCGCCGCATCGCCCGCGCCACTTCCATGGCCGCTTCGACCGTCTCTGGGGTCGTGTCGTCGCCGGCGACGATCTCGACCAGCCGCATGAGCGGCGGCGGGTTGAAGAAGTGCATGCCGCAGACGCGCCCGGGGCAATCCGTACCGCCCGCGATCGCGGTCACCGAGAGCGACGAGGTGTTCGTCGCGAGGATCGCGTCGGGATCGCAGATCGAGGCCAGCCTCGCGAACAGGTCGCGCTTGAGCGCGAGGTCCTCCGGCGCCGCCTCGATCACGAGCCGGCACTGGCGGAGATCCTCGAGCCGGCGCGCGAGGTTCAGCCGTTCCCCTGCCGCAGCCGCATCCTGCCCGCTCCACATCCCCCTGGCGGCACCCTTCGCAAGGCCCTCATGCACCCGCGCCTGGCCGGCGCTGAGCGCGTCGGGCGCCGGGTCGTGCATCCAGGTGTCGAACCCGCCGACGCAGGCGAGCTGCGCGATGCCGGCGCCCATCGTGCCGGCCCCGACGACGCCGACCCGCTCGATTCTCAGGGGGCCGTACCCCGCTCGAGCTCGCCGTCCCAGTAGTCGACTCCGTCGTCGAGCCGGAAGATGGCCCGGATGCCGGTCGCGGGGGTTCCGGGCGCCTGCTGGCGCGCCATCACCTTCCCGGAGTCGGGGTAGACGGCAACCTCCGGCGCGTTCAATTCGCTGACCATCAGCACTCGCACCGGTCGGTCGGAGCGGTTCGCCACCTTGTGCGCGCCGCTCTCGCCGGTCGGGAAGGCGACCACCTCACCCTCGTCGAGGCCGCGTTCCCCATCCGGCGTGCGGAGCATGGGCGTCCCCGCGAGCACGATCAGCAGCTCCTCGTTCGCGGCGTGCCAGTGGTAGGGGCAGATGCTGTTGCCGGGCGAGAGTTCATAAATGGTCGCGCCGAGGTGCTCCGCCCCGGCCTGCTCCGCGATTTGAGCGCCCCTGGCGACATAGCCCGGCGGCTCGTCGACGCTTTCCATGTCCGGGTCGAGAATGCTCGCGCCCGTGGGCTCCGCGGCCGGTGCGAGGGCGGGATCGGGCGCCTCGGGCTCGTGATGCTCGACGGCGTTATCGGTGCGCAGCCAGGTTGCCATCCCGCCACGCTCCGGGGACGTCATCGCCTCGACGGCGCCCAGCATCCCCTGCTCGGGATACACGATCACGTCAGGGCCACTCATCTCGCTGAAGAACAGGACCCTGACGGCGTTGTCGGTCTGGTTGCCCACGGAATGGGCTCCGTTAGGGCCCCGCGGAAATGCGACGAACTCACCCTCGACGAGCTCGCGAGTGCCCGCCGGTGTCCGCAGCGACAATCGGCCTTCGAGCACGGCCAGGAGCTCCTCGTTGCCGAAGTGGTAGTGGAAGGGGCCCGGCGGGCCCGACCCGAGCTCCCACAGGCTCACACCCAGCCGCTCGCTGCCCGCCTGGTAGCCGACGCGGGACCGCCGGGCGCGGAAACCGGACTCCTCGTACCGCGTGACCTCCTCGTCGAACACGGGATCGAAGACGTTCGGCCTCGCCATCGCTACCTGCCCTTGAATTCGGGGCGCCGCTTCTCGAGGAAGGCGTCCATTCCCTCGATTCGGTCCTCCGTCGCCATCGCGAGCTCGAACAGGCGCCGCTCGTGCTCGAGACCGGAGGCGAGGCCCGTCTCGTCGGCCGCGAGGACCGCCTGCTTGGCCAGGCGGACCGCGATCGGCGGCCGCCGCGCGATGCGATGCGCCAGCTCCATCGCCCGCTCGAGCCACTCGCCATCGGCCGCGACCTCATTGACCAATCCCATTCGCTCCGCCTCGCGGGCGTCGATGCGGCGGCCGGTGAGGACCAACTCCATCGCGCGTTGCTTGCCCAGGACACGCGCCAGGCGCTGCGTGCCGCCACCCCCGGGGATGATCCCGAGCGCGATCTCGGGCTGCCCGAACTCGGCGGTCTCGGAGGCGACGACCAAATCGCACAACAGCGCCAGCTCGCAGCCGCCCCCGAGGGCGAAGCCGGACACCGCGGCGACCAGGGGTGTCCTCGCCGCCGCCACGCGGCGCCAGAACGCCCCGACGGGATGGCGGAGCGCTTCCTCGAAGGTGCGCTCCCGCAGGGCGCGGATGTCAGCGCCCGCCGCGAACACGTCGTCGGAGCCGGCGATGACGATGCACCGCGCATCGGGATCGGCGTCGAGCTCCTCCAGGGCCCCGGCGAGCGCCTCCATCAGCTCGGGGGAGAGCGCGTTGCGCGCCTCAGGGCGATTCAGCCGGCAGAGCGCGACGTGACCGTCCCTGTCTTGCTCGACGAGCGGGCTCACCCGCCCGCGCGGGCCGGCGTCATCGCATTGATGCCGGTTGCGGCGCGCCCGATGATCAGCTTGTGGATCTGCGACGTGC
>DATAOX010000010.1:0-5916 GCA_036265555.1 Solirubrobacterales bacterium | reverse complement strand
TGCCGGGCTCGGTCCGAGTCCACGCCGGCGAGCGCGTTCGCCGCGGCCAGGTGCTGGGGCGGCTGGGTAACAGCGGTAACTCGGCGACGCCACACCTCCACTTTCAGGTCCAGACCACCCGCAGCTTCCTCGGCGACGGCCTGCCGTTCGTATTCAGGAGCTTCCGATTCCTGGGCCAGATCACCGAGCCGGTCTCGGACGAGAACCTCGGCCTGCAGCCGAACGGCAAGCTGCCCTTTGCCCGAGCCAACCGGCCGGGTCCCCGCCACGGCGAGATGCCGCTCGATCTCGACGTCGTGAGATTTCCGAAGCAAGGCCATTGACGGGGGCGGGCGGGCGATAGGGGCAGTTGTCGGACCGGACGGGACCGATGTCCGGTCCGGTTGAGCGAGAGTCGCCGCGGGTACGACTGGACCCGAGGGACAAGGTAAGGACACCATGAGCTTCACGGCGACATCGACCGACCTCTGGGAGAGCCGCTTCGGCATCGAGCCGCCGTTCTCGCTCGGAGTCGAAGAGGAATTGCTGCTGGTCGATCCCGACAACCAGCTGGCCGATCACAGTGCCCGAATCGTTCGCGAGGCGGATCCCGCACAGGGCGACGTCGATCGCGAGCTCTTCAAGGCGATGGTCGAATCGAAATCCGAGATCTCGGCGAACGTTCGCGAGGCCATCTCGGCCTTGAGCGAGATCCGTCGCGAGCTGGTTGATTCGGGCATTCGGATCATGGGCGTCGGAACTCACCCCGCCGCGCCATCCGGTGAGGCTGACGTGCACCAGACGCCGCGTTACTCGCTGATCGAGGACTCACTCCAGGGGCTCCTGCGGACGCCCATCTGTGGCCAGCACATTCACGTCGGCATGCCGGACGCGGAGACGGCCGTCCGCGCCTACAACGGCATCCGCGTCCATATCCCGCTGCTCAATGCGTTCGCCGCCAATTCCCCTTTTTGGTTCGGCGAGGACTCCGGACTTGCAAGTTCACGGACGGTGATCTTCCGAAGCTACCCCCGGGCGGCGATGCCTCCACAGTTCGATGACTTCGAGCACTTCTGTCGGGTGACGCGCCAGGTCTGCACCGCCGGCGGCCTCGAGGACTACACCCACATCTGGTGGGACGCTCGCATCCACCCCGGGATTGGGACGATCGAGTTCCGCGCGGCCGATACGCAGTTCGACCTGCGTCGGACCGCGGCGTTGTCGGCACTCGTTCATTGCCTCACCCGGCTGGAAGCCGAACGGGACCAGAGCGATATCCCGGCTCGCGAGGCACTTGCGGAGTCGAGCTTTCAGGCGACCCGCCATGGTCTCGAGGCCGAGTTGTTGAACCGCCGCGGGGGCCTCGTGCCGGCGCGAGACCTCGGCAGGGAGTGCCTGGCTGAGGCCGCGACCGTCGCCGGCGAACTCGACTGCGAGGAGGAACTCGCCCACGTCGAGACGATCCTCGAGGAGGGCTGTGGTGCCGATCTACAGCGAAGGGTCCATCGCCAGCACGGGATGGCGGGACTGCTCGCCTACCTCGTGCGCGAGAGCGCTCGACTGGGGGTAGAGGGACTGGCGACTCAGACTGAGAAGAGCGGCTAGGCCGCGGCCGCGCGTGGCGGCTCGTCGACTGCCGCGAGTCCGAGCCACCCGGCCATCAGCTCCAGCTCCTCGCGCAGGGCGTCGTGCGTGTGACCGGGGGCACCATCCTCGAGATGGATCGCGGGCACGCGCAGCACGCCGGCCGGCCGGTCGGCCTTGAGGTCCACCCGCGCCACCAGCCGGTCGCCGAGCAGGAACGGCATCACGTAGTACCCGTAAACGCGCTTGTGCGCCGGTGTGTAGATCTCGATCCGGTATCGCATCCCAAATAGTTGCTCCACGCGTTCGCGCTCCCACATCAGTGAGTCAAACGGGCCGACCAGCGCGCGGGCGTCGACCGCACGGGGCACACGCGCGCCATGCCAGAGGTAGGCCGGTGGGTTCCAGCCCTCGACCCGTACGGGCAGGAGCTCGCCCGCCTCGACCAGCTCGGCCACGCGAGCCCGCGCGGACACGACGTCGAGGCGGAAGTAGTCGCGCAGATGCCGCTCGGTGGCGACGCCGGAGCCGCGGGCCGCAATTCGCATCAGCTCTCGCTGGGCGTCCTCGACCGGCGGCGTCGGAGCCTCGAGGACCGCCCGCGGCAGCACGCGTTCGGGCAGGTCGTACATGCGCTCGAAGCCTCGCCGGCGCGCCGTCGTCACCGCGCCCCTCCAGAACAGGAACTCGATCGCCCACTTCACGTCCGACCAGTCCCACCACGGCCCGCTGCGGCGCGGCTCGTCCTCCGCGAGCTCGCGCGCCGTCACCGGCCCGCGCTCACGCACCTCGTCGAGCAGCCGGCGAAGGAGCTGCGGGCGCTCGCGCGCGACGCGGCGCACGCTCCCCCATGCATCAACGTGTGCACGCTCCATCCGCCAGCGCAAGAGCCGGTGCAGATCCACCGGCAGGAGCGATGCCTCATGACCCCAGTATTCGAACAGCCGGCGCGGCGCGCGGCTCGCGGCACGGTCGAGCAGCGCGACCGGATACGGCCCCAACCGGGCGAACAGTGGCAGGTAATGCGCGCGCGCCACCGCATTGACCGAGTCCATCTGCAGCAAGCCCACGCGCGTCAGCACGCGCCGGAGGGCCCAGCCATCGGCCCGGCGCTCCCGTAGCCCGTCGGCGAAGCCCTGCGCCGCCAGGACCACCCTTCGCGCCTCGACGGCGGACAGGTGCTGGCGCCGCCGGGATGCACCTCTTGCCATCGGGATTAGCATCGCAGCGATGCACTACATGCGCGTGCTTCGTCCCGCCGAAGGCGTTTTCGCCTTCTACGACGGACGCATCGACGGCTATCGCTTTGCGGAAGGGCCGAACTGGGTGGATGACGGAGCGCTGTCGCTCGGCATCGCGAGCTATGCCGTGGTAGCCGAGGGCGAGGCGGTCGTCTACGACACACACGTCTCGGTTGAGCGGGCGCGTCACATACGCGAGATCCTCGAAGAGCAGGGCGTGCGGAGGTTCACCATCGTTCTCAGCCACTGGCACCTCGACCACGTCGCCGGCACCGCCGCCTTCCAGGACTGCGAGGTGATCGCATCCGCGCGGACGGGCGAGCTACTCACGCGCTTCAGATCTGCCATCGAACGGGGTGAGCATGAGGGACCGCCCGGGATCGATCCGCTCGTCCTTCCGACGCAGGTCTTCGAAGATCGTCAGCGGTTGCCCCTGGGGCGAACACACGTCGAGCTGATCCACACGAACATCCACAGCGACGACGCGACGGTGATCTGGATCCCCCAGGAGAGGCTGCTGCTGTGTGGAGACACGATGGAGGACACGATCACCTATGTCGATGAGCCGGAGAGCCTCGACGCGCATCTCGCCAACCTCGATGAGCTCTGGGCCCTCGCTCCAGATCGCATCCTCCCCAACCATGGCGATCCGGACGTCATTGGCACAGGTGGCTACTCGAGGGATCTGATTCGCGCGACGCAGCAGTACATCGATGTGCTCGAGCGGTGCCGGAGCGAGGCGCAGTTACGCGGTGCCCCCCTTCGGCAGCTGATCGCAGGGCCGCTTGACGCCGGGTGGATCCATTACTTCGCACCGTACGAGGGCGTTCACCTCGAGAACCTCGATCGCGTGCAGGCGGCGCCTTAGCCTCCGGGCCGCGCGGCGACATCCGCGCTAGCTTTGTGCGTCGAGCATGACCGCGGTCGGTGCACGGGACTGGCATGAGCGGCTGGTGTCCGCCGATGAAGCCGTGTCTCTCGTCCGACCGGGCGACAAGGTCTTCGTCGGCAGCGCGTGCGCGACTCCCCGGACCCTGGTGGGCGCCCTCGAGGAGGCGAGGCGCCCTGGGGTGGTGTTGGTGCATTTCCTCATCAACCGGGTGGGCACCGGCGATCCGGGGCAGACCGCATATCGCCACCGCGTCTTCTACGTGGGGACCGACGAGCGGGACCTGCTCGGCCCGACGCGGAAGGTGGAGTATCTGCCGCTCTCCCTCGCGGACGTTCCGCGCTTGTTCGAGAACGGTCAGCTCCCACTCGACGTCGCGATGGTGCAGGTCGCCCCGCCGGATCCCGACGGTACCTGCAGCCTCGGTGTATCGGTGGACGTGACCAAGGCCGCGGCGCTGGCGGCTCGCACGGTCATCGCCGAGGTCAATCCCGCCATGCCTCGCACCGCGGGCGACAGCCGGATCCCGGTTGATCGGATTGCCAGCTTCGTTTCGGTGGAGACGCCCGTCGTGGAATACCTGCACGAGCCCGCCAGCGAAGTGGCCGAGCAGATCGCGCGGTACGTCGCCAGGCTCATCGAGGATCGGTCCACCCTTCAGGTCGGTCTGGGCCGGGTACCGAACCAGATGCTCGCCCACCTGACCAACCGTCGCGACCTGGCGATTCACTCCGACGTCATCTGCGAGCCGATCGTCGACCTCGTCGCCGCCGGCGTTGTAACCGGCCCCGTCTCGGCGAGCTGGGCGATGGGTACGAGGCGCCTCTATGACCTCGTGGACGACGATCCCCGCTTCGCTTTCCACCCGATCGACTACATCTGCGATCCGGCCGTCATCGAGGGCATCGAGCGGATGGTCTCGGTGACACAGGCATTCACCATCGATCTCACCGGGCAGGTGTCGACGGAGCACCTCGACGGCGTGCTCTACGGCGGGGTGTCCACCGGCCCGGCGTTCCACCGCGGGGCACTGGCGTCCCCCGGCGGTACGGCGATCGTCTGCCTCTCCTCGCGTACCCCTGCGGGGCATTCCGCGATCCGCCCCGCGCTGGTTGCCGACCAGGCGATCGCCATCCCGCGGGCCGACGTGCACTGGGTGATCACCGAGTACGGCACGGCGTACCTCTTCGGCCGTTCCCTGGCTGAACGTGCGGTGGCGTTGATCGACATCGCCCATCCCGACTTCCGCCCGGAGCTACTCGAGGCGGCCAAGTCCAGCGGCCTGGTCGGGCGCAAGCAGCAGCTCCGCAGCCGCAAGGCATATCCCGTGGCCGAGGTGCACGAGGTGCAGCTGCGAGACGGCCGTGACGTGCTGATGCGACCCACGCGGACGAGTGACACCGGCGCGATGCAGGAGCTCTTCTATCGGCTGAGCGAGGACGACGTCCGGACCCGGTTCTTCCAGCAGCTGAGCTCGCTGACCGACACCGCCGCTCAACACCTGTGCAGCGTCGACTACGACGAGGAGATGGCCTTCGCGGCCGTCGTCGGGCCCTCGGAGCGCGAGCGCATCGTTGGCGCCAGCACGTACTACCTCAGTCCCGCCAGCGGCCTCGCGGAGGTGGCGTACATGGTCGATCCGGACTGGCAGGGTGTGGGCCTCGGGAGGATCCTGCACGCGGCGCTCGTCGAGTACGCCCGCGAGCAAGGTGCCCGTGGCCTGAAGGCGGACGTGCTGCCCGGCAACTCGCGCATGATGCGCGTCTTCGAGCGCGGCGATCACTCACTCGACGTGACGACCGAGGCGGGAGTCGCCGAGCTCAGGATGCTGTTCTAGCGACCTGGCGGCGGCGCCATCACCGCCGGCCACCGCGACCTCCGCCCGCCCCCTGCGGCCAGGTCCCGCGCGTTTGGAGCCGCAGTGGAGCCGGGTACCGTACTCGGCGTGGGGCTCTATCTCCATCATCCGTCCTCCTACGATCACGACACCGGCGCCCATCCCGAGAACGCCTCGCGCCTGCGGGCGATCGACGCCGAGATGGGGGCCAACGGCCACCTCGGGCTCGACCGGCGCGAGGCGCCGGCGGCCAGCCGCGCGCAGCTCCTCCGCGTGCACTCGCTCGACCACCTGCGAGCCATCGAGGCCTTCTGCGTCAAGGGTGGAGGCATGCTCGACGTCGACACGGTCGCGAGCCAGTGGTCGTGGGACGCGGCTCTCCATGC
>DATAOX010000009.1:0-3397 GCA_036265555.1 Solirubrobacterales bacterium | reverse complement strand
GATCCCGGCGGCCTCGAGCCGCGCGATCTTCTCGGTGGCCGTGTCCTCGGTGCCCTCCACGATCGTGCCGGCGTGGCCGAAGCTCATGCCCTTCATCTCCTCGTCGTCCATGAACCGGCCGGCCATGAAGGCGACGATCGGAAGCCGAGAGTCGTTCTCGGTCACCCACGCCGAGAGCTGTGCCTCCATGCGGCCCCCGGGCTCCGTGTAGATGACGATCCCCTCGGTCTCGTCGTCGGCCTCGAAGAGCGGCATGAGCTCCGCATAGGTGGAGCCGATGATCGCGTCGCCGCCGATCGAGATCGCGGTCGACTGCCCGAGGCCGGCGGCGGTCAAGGTCGAGGAGATCTCCGTCGTCATGCCGCCGCTTCGGGACATGACGCCGATCGGCCCCGGCGAATAGGCCTTGGCCGCGTCCTTGGCCGGGCCGCCGATGCCGCCCATCTTGCACACCTCAGGCACGATCACACCGAGGCAGTTCGGACCGATGATCCGCGCGCTGTTCCGGTCGGCGAGCTCGACCATCTCGGCGACGTCGCGGCGCGGGATCCGCTCGGTGACGATCACGACCAGCCCGATCCCGCGAGCGAGGGCCTCGAACACGGCGTCCTTCGTGAACGCGGGGGGGACGGTCACGACCGAGCCGTCCGGCACGTAGCCCAGGGAATCGACTACCTGCTCGACCGTGTCGAACACGGGTACCCCGTGGACCTCCCGCCCCTTGCGGCCGGGCGTCACGCCGCCGACGACCTTCGAGCCGTAGTCGAGGCACTCGCGAGTGAGGTTCACGGCTTCGCGCCCGGTGATTCCCTGGACGATGAACGTGAAGTCCTCGGACAGGAGGACGCTCATGTGCCCGTCTCCGTGACGCGCGCCGGCTGCGCCTCCTCGCCTGCAGGGGTCGCCGCCACGTCGCCCACCTTGCCGTCGCCGGCGCCGCCCGTCCCCTGGATCTTCGCGACCGCGCGGCCCGCCGCCTCCCACATGCTGACCGAGCGATCGCAGTAGTCGACCCCGTAGCGCTCCAGGATCTTGAACCCCTCCTCCTCCCAGGCACCCGGGATGCGAAAGATCGCGATCGTCTCGCCCGGGTCCTTACCGAGCTCCAGGCATGCCCTGATCACCCCGCGCGCCACGATGTCGACCCGCGTGTTGGAGACGATCGACATCATCACGGCGATCTTCTCGACGCCGTCCTTCTTCAGGACCTCCTTGGCGAGGCCACATGCCTTGGCGACCGAGGGGTTGCCGCCGATCTCCGTGTAGTTCGCCGGGCGCCCGCCCTGGCTGCGGACGGCGTCCGTCAGCGTCAGCGAGCCGCCGCCGGCCCCGATGACCAGGCCGAGGTTCCCCTCGAAACCGTGGTCCTTGCCCTGGATCACGCCGCGATGGTCGGCCGAGTCGATGGCCTTCACGTTGCGCTCGAACTCGCTCGGCCGATACGGCTCGCGGGTGTCGCTCGGCTCGATGCCCAGCTCCCCCAGCAGGGTCCGGTGGCGGGGCCTCGCCTCGTTCTCCATCTCCATGTGAGCGTCGAGGGCGACGAAGCTGCCGTCGGCGAGCCGGGCGAGGGGGTTGATCTCCGCCAGCGTCATGTCGTAGTCGCGCATCAAACGGGCGAGCCGGGCGAGTATCGGGGTGGCGCGCGTGAGATCCGACCCCGTGACTCCCGAGTGAGAGATGACCTCCTTGGCGCGGAAGTCGGGCGGATCCACGAGGTTCGACAGATGCCCCCGCCCGACGTGGTCCGGATGGTTTTCGGCCACCTCCTCGATGTCGATCCCGCCCATATCGCTGAAGAGCATCAGCGGGCATTTCCGCGTCCCGTCCCAGACGACGCCCGCGTAGTACTCCTGAGCCACCTCGGCCTTGGGGTCCACGAGCACGCCCTTGGGCATGTGGCCGTTGATCTCGAGCTCGAGAATCGCGGCGGCTTCCTCCGCCGCCTGGTCCGGGGTATCGGCGAACTTCACCCCGCCCGCCTTCATCCGGCCCCCGGTCAGCACCTGGGACTTGATCACGACCGGACCGCCGATGGACTCGGCGGCGCGGCCCGCCTCCTCTACGGTGGTGCAGAACCCGTATTTCGTGACGGGGATGCCGGCCCGCTCGACGATCCGGCGCGACTCGTACTCAAAGAAGCGCATTGTTTGGTGGTGAGGAGCTTTAGCTCCGAAACTGGCAGGTCAGGCGGCGAAGCCGCCGCAATTTATTTCTGGTGGTGAGGAGCTTTAGCTCCGAAATTGGCAGGTCAGGCGGCGAAGCCGCCGCAATTTATTTGGCGGGAAACCCTATATCGAGGCGGCTCGCGCCCGTCAGGCCCGGGTCGCGGCGCCGCCCTGAAAGGGTGTCAGCGCTGGGACCCTGCACGGGCCGTCGCACCACGAGAGCCTCCGTCTGCGAAAGAATGACTCTCCTACGTCCAGGGGGCCCCTGGACGTTCGGCGTTTATGAAGACCCCAAGGAGTTGATTCGAGTAGTGAGTGAGATGACGGCCGCCGCATCGGAGGCGCCGACCAAGAACCGCAAGCTGATCTCATGGGTTGAGGAAATCGCCGAGCTGGCCGAGCCCGACGCGATCCACTGGTGCGACGGATCGGCGGAGGAGTACGACCGGCTGTGCCGGCACCTGGTGGAGAAGGGGACCTTCGAGAGGCTCTCCGACGCCAAGCGGCCGAGCTCCTACCTCGCGCGCTCGGACCCTGGCGATGTCGCGCGCGTCGAGGGCCGCACATTCATCTGCTCGGGGCGGGAGGACGACGCCGGGCCCACGAACAATTGGCGGGATCCGGGAGAGATGCGCGACGTGCTCGAGCAGCTGTTCAAGGGCTCGATGCGCGGGCGGACGCTCTACGTGGTGCCGTTCTCGATGGGGCCGCTCGGCTCACACATCGCCCACATCGGGGTCCAGGTGACCGACTCCCCCTACGTCGCTGTCTCGATGCGGATCATGACGCGCATGGGCGCCGATGCGCTCGAGGTGCTCGGCGACGACGGCGACTTCGTCCCATGCGTGCACTCCGTAGGGGCGCCGCTCGGGCCGGGGGAGGGAGATGTGCCATGGCCCTGCGACGCCGACAACAAGTACATCGTTCACTTCCCGGAGACTCGCGAGATCTGGTCATACGGGTCGGGCTACGGCGGGAATGCCCTCCTCGGCAAGAAGTGCTTCGCGTTGCGGATCGCCTCGGCGATGGCACACGACGAGGGCTGGCTCGCCGAGCACATGCTGATCCTCAAGCTGACCTCGCCGGAGGGGAAGGTCAAGTACGTCACCGGCGCGTTCCCCTCCGCCTCCGGCAAGACGAACCTGGCGATGCTGATCCCGACGCTTCCGGGCTGGAAGGCGGAGACGGTGGGCGACGACATCGCCTGGATGAAGTTCGGCGAGGACGGT
>DATAOX010000008.1:0-22918 GCA_036265555.1 Solirubrobacterales bacterium | reverse complement strand
CGCTTGAGCGAGCTCATGTTCCTGCAGTCCTCGCGGTGGATGGTGATCCCGCGACCGAGCGAGACGTAGCCGACGATCGGATCCCCGGGTACCGGCCGGCAGCACTTGGCCAAACGGATCATCACGTCCTCGACGCCCTTGACCGTGATGCCGTATGCGGAAGCCTCCTGGGTACGACGCTGGCGCTCGTCGCGCCCCTCGAGCACCCCCGCCAGGCGTGCCTCCGTCTCATCCCCGGCGACCGCCTCCCCCTGCTTCAGCCGCTGGAACACCTTGTTGGCGACGGTCTTCGGCGAGATCTTTCCCTGGCCCACCGCGATGTAGAAGTCATCGGCCTTGCGAAATCCCATCTCGCGGGTCACGTCCGCGAGGAGTGGTGACGCCGCGATGCGTTGCGGTGGCAGGCCGCGCTTGCGGAGGGCGTCCTGCAGGCGCTCGCGGCCCCGCCGCTCGGCGTCCTCGCGTCGTTCGCGCTTGAGGAATGCGCGGATCTTGTTCCGCGCACGACTGGTTCGCACGAGCGCAAGCCAATCGCGCGACGGCCCGCGCTCCTGCTTCGCCGTCAGGATCTCGACGATGTCGCCCGACTTCAGTTGGTAATGGAGCGGAACGATCTTCCCGTTGACCTTTGCGCCGACACAGCGGTGCCCCACGTCGGTGTGCACGGCGTAGGCAAAGTCGAGCGGCGTCGATCCGGCCGAGAGGTTCTTCACCTCGCCCTTCGGCGTGAAGACGAACACCTCGTCCTCGAAGAGGTCGACCTTCAGCGACTCGAGGAACTCGGCCGGGTCCTGGTCACCCTCGACCTCGAGCAGCTGGCGCAGCCAGGTCATCTTCTCGCGCTGAGGATCGCCCTTCGTGCGCCCTCCCTCCTTGTAGATGACGTGGGCGGCGATCCCGTACTCCGCCGTCTCATGCATCTCGGGCGTACGGATCTGGATCTCGAGCGGGCGGCCCTCCGGCCCGATCACGGTCGTATGGAGCGCCTGGTACAGGTTGAGCTTGGGCGTCGCGATGAAGTCCTTGAAGCGCCCCGGCAGCGGCTTCCAGATCGAGTGAATGATCCCGATCGCGCCGTAGCAGTCCTTCACCGAGCCCACGAGGACGCGCATCGCGGTGAGGTCATAGATCTCGTTGAACTCCCGGCCCTTCTGCGTCATCTTCGAGTAGATGGAGTAGAAGTGCTTGGCGCGACCCGAGATCTCGGAGTCGATCCCCACCTCCTGGAGCTCGGACTTGAGGAACTCACCCGCGTCCGCGACGTACCGCTCGCGCTCGGCGCGCTGCTGGGAGACGAGCTTCTTGATCTCGCTGTACTTGCGCGGATGCAGGCGCTGGAACGAGAGGTCCTCGAGCTCCCACTTGATCGCGTGGATCCCGAGCCGGTGCGCGAGCGGCGCGTAGATCTCCAGCGTCTCGCGCGCCTTCTCGATCTGCTTTTGCTTCGGCAGCGCCGAGATGGTGCGCATGTTGTGCAGGCGGTCCGCGAGCTTGATGAGGATGACCCGGAGGTCCGTGGCCATCGCGACCATCATCTTGCGGTAGTTCTCAGCCTGGCTCTCGTCCCGGCTCTGGAAGGTGATGCCGGTGAGCTTCGTGACGCCGTCGACGAGACCCGCGATCGTGTCGCCGAAGCGCTCCCGGACCTCGTCCAGGCTCGCGCTCGTGTCCTCAACGGTGTCGTGCAGCAACGCCGCGCACAGCGTCTCGCTGTCGAGCCGGAGGCCCGCGCAGATCTTCGCGACCTCGACGGGATGGGTGATGAAATCCTCGCCCGACTTGCGGCGCTGGTCGGCGTGCCGCTCGCAGGCGAAGGCGAAGGCGCGCTCGACCGCCTCGGTGTCGATGAGTTGGACGCCGTCATCGGTGTGCTCCGCGAGGACGGCCAGGAGATCTCCCAGAAGCCCCCGCTCCTCGTCGGTGAGGTCGGCCGCGACCTTGCTCTCCGGCGCCGGGGCCTTCGCCGCGACGGCTCCGGCTCCCACCCGCGTGTGTCCCTCGCGGTCCGGCGGCGTCCCGTCCGGTTTCTCCGTGCGCCGGCGCGTGGGGCGGACCTTTACCTTGGACGAGGTCCTACCGGCCTTGGCCTTGTCGGTCCCCTTGCCGTTCGCACCATCCTTGGGCGCGGCCGGCTTGGCCCGCTTCTCGTCTAGCTCGGTTGTCTTCGCTTGCTTAGGAATCGCCTGCCCTCCTCGTACCGGTCGCGGTAGGCAGCGAAGGACGCGGTCAGCTCCAGATCCTTCCTCACCGAGGATACGACGCGCAGGCGATGCGGGGTGCGCGTCCGGTCCCATTCGACGGCGCCCATCTCCTCGAGCACTCGGATGCGCCGCGCCCCGACCTCCGGCGCCCGGGGAGGGCGGGCGGGGCCGTGGAGGGCCCCGCGGAGATCATCCCCGCTCAAGCCCGACCCGCTCGCGTCACGATTCCGAAGGACGCGGTAGAGGGCGGCAAGCGCGGCCCGGCGCGGCCACTCCTCCTCGTGCACGCGCAGCGAAAGCGTCACCTCGGCATCCCCCCACGCCAGATGCAGGAAACCGCTGTCGGCTTGGGCGAAGTGCTCCAGGTGGGCGAACGGGGGCGGGTCCACGACGACCGCGTGAGCGAATCCGCATGCCATCTCGGGCGCGCGTTGGAGCGCCGCCCAGTCGGCGAGGACGACGCCGCACCCGGCCTCCAGCACTCGGGCCATGCCCTGCCGCGACGCATCGTCGGTCAAGCGCGCCGAGGCGATCGCAAACGGCCCACCGCAGAAGCGCGCCGGCGCCGCGGCGCGCTCCACCAGCTCCCGTCGCCGTAGGGAGTCGGCGCACAGCACGAGCACGGGTTCCCTGCAAGAGGCGAGCGCAGCGACCGCCGCCACCCCGGAGTCACCCCGCCGATCCACGAGCTCGCGGCTCTCCGCCGCTGCGGGCCCGGCGGGCGGCCACTCGCGGAGGGGCGCAAGCCGCTCGGCCTCGAATCGCCGCCACCACTCCCGCGTCTCGGGATAAGGGAGGGCGCATCCCGCCTCGGTGGTCTCGCCACACCGGTAGAGCTCGCCGAGGACGACTCGGGGCTCAACCGCTCCGTTCCATTCGTTCAGCTCGAGCCTGACCGAGACGTCCACCGGCTCGGCAATCTTCGCCTCGGCCAGCGCTCCGTTGACGCCGAAGGCCACACCCATGGCGCTGCGCGGACCGCTCTCGAGCCGAAAGCGAGCGTGCTTCTCGCCGTCGCCCATGGGCCGAACGTCGCGCACTCGAACCGACGGCACCAGCAGCCGCACCCCGGGGTTCCCCATCCCGAACGGCGCCAGGCGCTCGAGCTGCTCGGCGACGTCGTGCCCGAGGCTCTCGCCGCCCACGACGGCATCGATCGGCTCCGTGGGGATGAGCTGGTCGCGCTCGATGACGCTGGCTGCATGCGCCACGAAGGCCTCGCGGAAGGCGTCGATCCGATCGGCCTGGATCTCCAACCCGGCGGCCGCGCGGTGCCCTCCATGGCGCTCTAGATGTGCAGCACAGGCGTCCAGCGCGGCCAGCAGGTCGAAGCCGGGGATGCTGCGGCCCGATCCGCGGCCCCGCCCCTCGGAGTCGAGCCCGATCAACACCGTCGGCACGCCATGGCGCTCCGCGAGCCTCGACGCAGCGATCCCCACCACCCCCGGATGCCAGCCGGTGCCGGCGAGCACCAGCGCGGGCGCGTCGAGCAGGTGCTCGGGGAGATCGGCCCGCGCCGCCGCCGCGGCGTCCACCACCTCGCGCTCGGCGATACGGCGCTCGCCGTTCGCGCGGTTCAGCTCAGCCGCGATCGAGTTTGCGCGCGGCTCGTCGGTGGTCAGCATGAGCTCCACACCGGCATCCGCGCGGTAGAGCCGACCCGCCGCGTTGATGCGGGGACCGAGCCGGAACGCCAGATCGCCCTCATCGAGCCGCTCCATCGGCACCTTGGCGGCTGCGCACAGCGCGCGGATGCCGAGCCGCCGGCCGCTTCGCGCGATTGCGAGCCCCTCCCGAACCAGCGTCCTGTTTTCACCCCGGAGGGGCACAAGGTCCGCGACCGTCGCGAGCGCCACGAGGTCGAGGTCCGTCTCGGCCGCCTCCACCCCCAGAAGCGCCGCCGCCAGCTTGTAGGCGACGCCGGCGGCGCACAGCTCGCCAAAGGGATAACCACCCAGCCGGGGATGAAGGATGGGGCAGCCGGGCAGCTCAGCGACCGGCTCGTGATGGTCGGTGACGATCACGTCGACTCCGGCTTCGCGCGCCGCCGCCACCTCTCGCGGGCACGTGATGCCGCAATCGGCCGTGATGAGGAGCCGCGTCCCCCGCGCGGCGAGGCGCTCGACTCCCTCCCGTGTCAGCCCGTATCCGTCCTCGAGGCGCCCGGGGATGTACCAGTCGCAGGCTGCGCCTCGCTCGCGCAGCGCCCGGACCAGGATCGCCGTCGCCGAGACCCCGTCGCAGTCGTAGTCACCGTGGACCGTGATCGCGTGCCCGGCGGCGATCGCCCGCTCGATGATCGCGGTGATCTCGCGCATGGGGCCGAATGCGAATGGGTCGTGCGTATCCGATGCCTCCAGGAACGCCCGTGCCTCCCCCACGCTCCGGTAGCCGCGACGCACGAGGGTCACGGCGACCGGTTCGGGCAGGTCCAGCCCCTCCATGAGTGCCCTGGCCTCGGCGTAGGAGAAGGGCTCGAGCGAGAAGGTTCGTCTGGCGGCAGCCTGGGTGGGCACGTCGCCAGGCTAAGAACGCCCCTGGACGGAACCGTGTCAAGCGGCCGAGCGGTGCAAAATCCGCGCTCAGCGCGGAAACTGCACCGCTCGGCGGAGGCGTGGCTATTCGATGCCGGCCAGTCGCTCCCGGCGGACGCCGATCGCGTAGACGATCGCCATCCCGATTAGCGCCCCCGGGACCGCAAACAGGACCGTTCCTATGTCCGTGTCGCCGATCGACCGCCCCGAGACGATCTGGACGACGGCGCCCGAGATCATGCCGCCCGAGATGGCGCCGAGCAGGGCGCCCACGATCCCGGCCCAGAAGCGATCGGGCAGGAAGATCGTGAAGTGCCACAGCGCGACGGCGATCGTGAACCAGACGACGGCCGCCATCAGGCTTCCCGTCCACTCATCGGTGCCTCCCGTGCTTGCGCCGGCGACGCTGTTGACGCCGACGTCGCTCTTGACGCTGCTGCCGCTCCGCCTTGGCGCCGTCATCCCTCGGTTTGGGCGCCGCCCTCGGCGGCTCCGGCTCCGACGGGAGCGCCGACGCGGTTCCGTCGCCGCCGTCCACCTCGGCAGGCCTGCGCTCGGTCCGGGGCTCCTCCACGGCCGCGGTTTCGGCCACCTCACCCTCGGCCTCCGCCCCCACTCGCGCGGGCACTCGAGGCGCCGGTGCCGGCTCGCCGGCCTCCTCGCCCACCTTCGCCACGACGTTCTCCTCCGGGAACGTGGGCAGGTATCCCATCTCGTCGATCAGGCGCTGACGACGGGCGCGGTAAGCGGGTTCGCGCTCCTTCCAATGGGTCAGTACCGGCGTCGCGATGAAGATCGAGGAGTAGGCCCCCGACGCGACGCCGACCATCATCGCGAATGCGAAGTCCTGGAGGGTGGCACCCCCGAAGACGAGCAGCATCGCCACCAGGAAGATGGTCGAAAGCCCCGTGATCAGCGATCTCGTGAGCACCTCGCTCATTGACTTGTTCGCGATCTGCGAGAAAGCGGCGCGCGGCATTCGTGGCACGTTCTCGCGGATGCGGTCGAACACGATCACGGTGTCGTACATCGAATAACCCAGGATCGTCAGGAAGGCCGCGACGGTCCCGCTCGTCACCTCCCTGCCGGTGAGGGAGTACACGCCTCCCGTGATCAGGATGTCGTGGGCCAGAGCGATGATCACCGGAATCGCGTACTTCGCCTCGAACCGGATGGCCATGTAGGCCGAGATCACGAGCAGCGAGAAGATGATGGCGATGACGGCGCTCTTCGCGACCTGCGCGCCGAAGGTCGGTCCCACCGACTCGCTGCTGAAGGAATCCGAGCCACCCTGCAGGCCGAAGTTCTGGTCCAGCGTCTTCTGGACCGTCGAGTTGACCTGGTTGATGGGGATCTTGCCCTGGATCTCGACCACGTTCTGACCCAGCTTCGGGTTCTCCACGGTCTGGATCTCCGCGCTCGACGCGTTGTCGACGTTCGCGTTCTCCAGCGCGTTCCGCACGTCGTCGATCGACGCGGGCTTGGCCAGGCTCGCCGTGACCTTGGCCCCCGACGTGAAGTCGATCCCGAGGTTAAGCTGCTTCGTGGCGAGCGAGATCGCGCCGATCGTCAGGATGCATCCCGAGATCGAGAAGAACCACCGGCTCGCGCCGCTGAAGTCGAAGTGCCACCGCACGCGCTGTCGGCCGGCGCCGAGCGCCCGCGGCGAGTGCAGGACCGACGACCGCCCCGTTGCGCTGAGCACCGCCTGCGTGAAGAGCACCGCAGTGAACAGCGAAACGAGGGTGCCGACACCCAGCGTGAAGGCGAAGCCCTTGACGCCAGCGGTCGCGAGAACGAACAGGATGAACGCCGTGAACAGGGTGATGACGTTTGCGTCGATGATCGTCGCGATCCCGCGCTTGTAGCCCTGCGCGATCGCCGACAGGGGCGATCGCCCTGCTCTGGCCTCCTCCTTTATTCGCTCGAAGATGACGATGTTGGCGTCGGCCGCCACCCCGATAGTCAGGATCAATCCCGCGATCCCAGGGAGGGTCAGGGTGATCGGGATGAGCTTGACCATGGCGAAGAAGATGACCCCGTAGACCGCCAGGCCCAGGACGGCGACGGCGCCCAGCAGCCGGTAGTAGAGGAGCAGGAACAGCACGATCACGGCGAGCCCCACCACGCCCGCCTTGATCCCCTGGTCCAGCGCCTGCTGGCCCAGGGTCGCCGACACCGTGCTCTGGCTCACCAGCACGAGCTTCACCGGCAGCGCGCCCGCCTGGAGGATCGATGCCAGATCCTGCGCCGAGCTGATCGTGAAGTTCCCCGAGATCTCGGCCCCATTGCTCCCGTCGATCCCGGTCGGGTTCTCGATGAAGTTGATGATCGGGGACGAGAAGACCTGGTTGTCCAGGACGATCGCGAAGTGCTGTGAGAAGTTCGCGGCCTGATTGGCGTCGAGCGTCCCGATCGGAGCACTGGCCCGGCCGCGCTCGGCGATCGTCTGCGTCACCTGCTGGAACGCCGACTGACCGTCGCCCTGGAAGTCAAAGGTGACGATCGGCTGCTGGGTGGTGGGGTCGAAGTTCTGTTCCGGGTTCTTGATCTCCGTCCCGTTGACCGCCGGCTGGTCCTTCAGCACGAACTGCGGCGACTTCGCGAGCTGGGCCTGCGAGAGGGACAGTGACGGGCTGGTCGGAGCCGCTGCGATCACGGTGCCCTCCGGCACCGTCTTGATCACCGAGCCCTCGGGCTGCTTCTCGTTGTTGAACTGGATGAAGAGGTCCTTCTTCCGCTCCGCAGGTCCCGCGAGAAGCTTGTGCGACTTCTCGTCGAAGAGGTAGTAGGTCGGCCCGTCCGTCGTGCAGCCGTGGCACTCCGGTTTCTGCGTCGAGGCGAACTGCACCGCGGACCAGAGGTCCTTGAGCGTGTATGCCTCGGGCGGGATGGGTTGGCTCGTGTCCGGATGGGCCGGATCCTTCGGAAGCCCCTTCCCCGGCGGCGGGATTATGTTCGCCTCGAGGTCATAGAAGTAGAGCTGTGCCGTCTTGCCCACGAGCTGGATCGCCTGCTGGGCGTTCTGCACGTTCGGCAGGCCGACCTGGATGCCGTTCTCGCCCACTCGGGAGATCTCGGGCTCGGAGACGCCGAACTTGTCAATCCTGGTGCGGATGATGTTGATCGCCCGGTCGATCGCGCTCGCGTCGACGTTGGGCGTCTGTGGGGTGGGCCGAGCCTCGTAGACGAGCTGCGTTCCGCCCTTCAGGTCAAGCCCGAGAACCGTGGACTTGGTCGCGATCACCACGCCCGAGAGCACGAGGAGCGCGAGGACCAGCGCGAGAATGAACAGGTTTCGCCGCCGGGATCCCATCAGCCTTCGAACGTCAAGTTGGTGCCTTCTCTCCTCGCGGTCGCGAGCGCGTGCGCCGGGGCGGCGCCCGGCACATCAAAACTACCGCGGCGTCAGGACCAGCAGCATCCCGCCGTCGTCGTCATAGGCCGGGAAGAGGTCCGCCACGGCCTCGGCCGGCAGGTCGCCCTCCGCGTTCACGTGCACCCGCTTGTTCAGGGACCGGACCCCCCACTCCAGCGTCGTCTCGATCGGATCGGTGACTCCATCGTCGTTGACGTCGGCAGTCTCCCCGCCGTCGCCCCGGTCTACCCACTGGAGGCCGAGCACCTCCTGGACCGGGCGACCAATCACCTGCTCGTCCTTCAGCCCGGTGAGCTCGAATCCGCCCTTCCCCACGTCGAGCACCCGGCCCTCCTGATCGCAGACGAAGAATGCGGCCTCCGGCGCCGGGTAGTAGTCGTCGAGCAGCTCGAAGATGAAGCCGAAACCGCACTTCGAGCAGCCCTTGGGCCTCGCCGACAATCCCGCCGTGCGCTCGGAACTCAACTCGCGATTGCCGCAGTTCGGACAGATGAAGAACGGCACGCGCGTAAGCGTAGCGATGGCACTTTGCCGGCTCAGAAGAGGCTCGCGGCGGAGCGCTCGGGGACCGGCAACCCGAGGTGCTCGAACCCCCGCTCGGTGATCACCCGGCCCCGAGGGGTGCGCGTGATCAAGCCCTGTTGGAGCAGATACGGCTCATAAACGTCCTCGATCGTGTCCTGCTCCTCGTCCACCGCGGCCCCCAGGGTCGACAGCCCCACCGGTCCGCCTCCGAACTTGGTCGCGATCGCGTCCAGGATCGCGCGATCGTGGCGATCGAGCCCTGCCGCGTCGACCTCCAGCAGGCCGAGCGCCTCACGCGAGACATCGCCCGTGATCACGCCCGTCCCGCGGACCTCGGCGAAGTCGCGCACCCGCTTCAGCAAGCGGTTGGCGACCCGCGGCGTTCCGCGGGAGCGCTCGGCGATCTCGCGCTCACCCTCTGCCTCGACCTCCACGCCGAGGATCCGCGCCGAGCGGCGAACGATGCGCGCCAGGTCCTCCGGGGCGTAGTGCTCCAGCCGGTGGCAGACGCCGAACCGGTCCCGAAGGGGGGTCGTCAGGAGGCCGGTGCGGGTCGTGGCGCCGACCAGCGTGAAGGCCGGCAGGTCCAGGGTCACCGTTCGCGCACCGGCACCCTGGCCCAGCACGACCGGCAGGCGACGCTCCTCCATGGCGGGGTAGAGCGTCTCCTCGATCGCGCGGGAGAGGCGGTGAATCTCGTCGATGAAGAACACCGAGCCCGGCTCGAGAGCCGTCAGGAAGGCGGCGATGTCCGCCTTGCGCTCGAGCGCGGGGCCCGCCGTCTGCACGAGCGATGCGTTGAGCTCCGCGGCGACGATGTTCGCGAGCGAGGTCTTGCCGAGTCCGGGCGGGCCCGCCAGAAGCACATGGTCCAATGCCTCGCCCCGCCGCCTGGCCGCCTCGATGAAGACCTCGAGCTGGCCGGTCACCTGCTCCTGGTTGACGAAGTCCGCGAGGCGCCTGGGGCGCAGCGAGGAGTCGAGCTCCTCCTCGCCGCCGGCGAGGTGGCCATTGCCGAGCCGCTCGCCGTCGACGCCGTCGAGCCCGTTGGCTGCGGTGATTCCCGGATCGCGGGCGACGTTCATGCGCGCGCTCCCTGCGCCGCCCGGCGGAGGGCGGCATTGATGAGCTCCTCCGCGCTCGAGCCGTCCGCACCCTCGAGCAGCCCCTCGGCCTCGGTGAGGGTATAGCCCAGGTGCATCAGCCCCTCGCGGGCCAGCGCGCGAGGCTCAGCGTCCTCGGGGTCCCCTGCGGCCGGGACGCCATCGGTGAGCTCGCCCGCGATCTTCTCGCGGAGTTCGACGATCAGCCGCTCCGCCGTTCGCTTGCCCACGCCGGGAGCCGACTGGAAGCGCTTCGCGTCCCCGGCGGCGATCGCACGCAGCAGCTCTCGAGGCGGGCCGCCGGAGAGGATCGCCACCGCGACCTTCGGGCCGATCCCCGAGACCGAGGTCAGATGCAGGAAGAGATCCCGCTCCTCCTCGCTCGCGAATCCGTAGAGCGACAGCGAGTCGTCCCGGGCGACCAGATGCGCGTGGAGGGTCGCCTGCTTGCCGCGACTGGGGACGGCCTTGAGGGTCTCGGCGGAGACCGCGAGGCGATAGCCGATACCGCCTGCCTCCACCACGACGTGGTCCGGCCGCCGGACGAGCACCTCGCCACGAACGGAGGCGATCACGCCGACCCCACGCCGGTCAGCTGACGGCCGATGGCCGCCGCGGTTCCTGCGTGCGCCGCATGGCAGATCGCGACGGCGAGCGCGTCGGCCGCGTGGTCGGACTCCGGCGGCTGGGGGAGTCCCAGGAGGGTCCCCACCATGCGTTGCACCTGCTTCTTGGCCGCCGCGCCCGTCCCGCAGACGGCCGTCTTCACGGCCTGCGGGGTGTAGTCGAAGCACGAGATGCCGCGCTTGGCGGCGGCGAGGAGAGCGACGCCCCGCGCCTGCCCCACGCCGATCGCGGACCGCACGTTCCTGCCGAAGTACAGGTCCTCGAGGGCGAGTGCGGCCGGCTCATGCCAGGCGATGAGCTGCTCAAGCTCGTCGTGGATCCGGGCCAGGCGCTTCTCGGTCGGCTCCCCCGGCGGTGCCTCGATCACGCCTCCATCGACGGCGCTCATGCTGCCGCCGGCCACGCGCACGACGCCGAAGCCCGTGTGCGCCACGCCGGGGTCGACACCCATCACGACGATCATGCGTAGTGATTCTGGCCCCGCGCCCGGATGCCTTCCGAGGGAACGGACCGGGGCGGAACCCGGGAGCCGTCAGGCCGCGATCTCCTCCAGCACGTCGACGGGGATGTCGAAGTTGGCGTGGACCGCCTCGACGTCATCGTGGTCGTCGAGGGCCTCCATCAGCCGCATCACGGCCCGCGCATCGGTGCCCGTCACCTCGACCACGTTCCTCGGCTCCATGGTGAGCTCCGCGGACTCGATGTCGACGCCCGCCCGCTCGAGCGCATCACGGACCGCCCCCAGGTCCTCCGCGGCGCTGACCACCTTCAGCGAGTCGCCCTCCTCGCTCACGTCCTGCGCACCGGCGTCGATTGCCGGGATCAGGTCGTCCTCGGAGTAGCGGCCCGCGTCGACCATCACGACGCCCCGCTTCTCGAACACCCAGGCCACCGAGCCGGGCTCGCCAAGGCTGCCGCCGTGCTTGTCGAAGGCATGGCGCATGTCGGCGCTCGTCCGGTTCCGGTTATCGGTCAGCGCCTCCACCAACACGGCCACCCCGGCTGGGCCATAGCCCTCATAGAGGACTCGGTCGATGGTCGCGGCGTCCGCGCCGGCGCCGGTACCGCGGTCGATCGCCCGCTGGATCGAGTCCTTGGGCATCGAGAAGTCGCGAGCCTTCTGGACCGCCGCGGCGAGGGTGAAGTTCGAATCCGGGTCGCCTCCGCCCTCCCGCGCGGCGACCGTGATCGCGCGGGCGAGCTTCGTGAACAGCTGACCGCGGCGCGCGTCGGTTGCGGCCTTCTTGTGCTTGATCGAGGCCCATTTGGAGTGACCCGACATGGCCTCACATACTAGGAACGGGCCAGGGTGCTGCGGGAGAGCAAGTGCGCGTAGGCACGGCTGGGCGGCCGGGCCTCAGTGCCCGGCCGCCACGGCCTCGGCATCCCCTATGTCTACGGCCCGACACCGAGCCCCTGGCCACGAAGCTTGAGCGGTGTCGCTGCCCCTAGGAACAGTGCGGCGCGGCGAAAGTTGCGGTGGGCGTTTTGCCAGATCGCTGACGTCGCCTCAGGCGACGAAGCGACCGTCCTTCTGAAATGGCTCGCCGTCGACCTCGATGCGGCCCCCCCGTCGCAGATCGCAGACGAGGTCGGTGTGCACGGCGCTCTCGTTTCTCCCGCCGCATTCGGGGTAGCTCGCCCCGACCGCCATGTGGACGGTGCCACCGATCTTTTCGTCCAGCAGCACATCGCGGGTACCGCGGTCGATGCCGAAGTTCGTGCCGATTCCCAGCTCGCCGAGCCGGCGCGAGCCCTCGTCGGTGTCGAGCAGGCTGACCAGGTAGTCCTCCCCACGCTCGGCACTGGCGTCCACCACCTTGCCGGAGTCGAAACGCAGGTGCGCGCCCACGACCTCGCGCCCGCCCACCATCGCGGGAAGGTGGAACGAGACCTCCCCTTGCACGGAATCCTCGATGGGCGCCGTGAAGAACTCGCCGTCGGGCATGTTGTGCTCGCCGTCCGCCGCGATGAATCGGCGCCCGGCGATCCCGAGCGTGATGTCCGTACCCGGGGCCGTCACGTGGACCTCCTCGTGGCCCTCGATCAAGTCCGCGAGCCGCTTCCACTCCTCGGAGGCCGTGCGCCAGGCCTCGACCGGGTCGTCCGAGTCGGCGAAGCACGCCCCGAAGTAGAAGTCCTCGAACTCCACCAGGCTCATCTCGGCGTCGGACGCGTACGCCGAGGTCGGGTAGAGCGTGTAGACCCAGCGAAACTCACCCTCGGCGCTCCGCCGAAGCGTGGTCTCCATCAGCTCCCGGGTTGCGGCCCGCCGCCGGGCCTGGCGCTCCGGCGGCACCTGCGACAGCTCACGCGTGTTCGTATCCGCGCCGATGACGACGTTCGCGTCGCATTCCTCCGCCTCCCACCGCGCCATCGGCGAGACCCAGTCGAGTTGCGAGTCGGACGCGTTGCGGAAATACGAGGCCGATTGGCCGTTGAACGACAGCGCCACGGTGGGGTTGGCTCCGGCGCGCAGGGCCTCCTCATAGACGGCCGCGATGAGCGGCTCGCCGGCGGTCTGGCCGCGAATCGCGCACGTATCGCCCTCCTTCAGCTTGACCGAGTACCGGACGAGGATCCGGGCGAGATTGTCGATCCTCGGATCACGCATGGGGATGAGGACCCCCACTCGCGGCTCCCTCCGCCCGCTCCTCCCGCGCGCCCGTCGCCAGCGCCATCAGAAGCGCGTGCACCCGGGAGTCATCGGTCAGCTCGGGGTGAAATGCACAGAGCACGATCCGGCCCTGGCGGACGGCGACGGGGTGGCCTTCTACGCGCGCGAGCACTTCCACGTCGTCCCCATGACTCCCGATACGCGGCGCGCGGATGAAGACGGCTCTCAAGGGGTCTGGTCCGAGGCCATCGACCTCGAGTTCGACCTCGAAGCTCGCGATCTGCCGTCCGAACGCGTTCCGTCTCGCCGTCGCGTCGACCAGGCCGAGGTGCTCGCGGTCGCAGACGATCATCCCGGCGCAGGTCCCGAGGATTGGCCGGCCGCCATCGGCGTGGGTGCGAATTGCCGGCTCGAGGTCGTCGCGCTCGATGGCCTTCGTGATCGTCCTGCTCTCGCCGCCGGGGATCACGAGGCCGTCGAGCC
Organism: Solirubrobacterales bacterium; assembly: GCA_036265555.1. Classification (GTDB taxonomy): domain Bacteria; phylum Actinomycetota; class Thermoleophilia; order Solirubrobacterales; family 70-9; genus AC-56. The sequence continues at coordinate 9,449 of DATAOX010000008.1, read as the reverse complement.
CCTCGATCTCGGCCGGAGTCCGGGCCTCGACGGGCTCCGCTCCCAGCGAGTGGAGCGTCTCCGCGTGCGCCGCGAAGTCCCCCTGGCTGGCCAGGACACCGATCCGCAGCCGACTCGCCGGCCCGGCGTCGGGCGGCACGGCACTTGAGCGATCCACCTCGACTAGACCCCGCGCTGCTGCAGGAGCTCCCCCTGTGCCGCGAGCTGCGCGATGTCGTCGCCCCGCATCGGCTCCCCGAGCTCGATCGACGCGGCCGCAACCCGCTCCGGATCGTTGAAGTGTGTCGTGGCTTCCACGATCGCGCGGGCCCGGCGCTCCGGGTCCTCTGACTTGAAGATGCCCGAGCCGACGAAGTTCCCCTCGGCGCCGAGCTGCATCACCAACGCGGCGTCAGCGGGGGTCGCGATCCCGCCGGCGCAGAACAGCGGCACAGGCAGCCAGCCGGTCTCGGCGACCTCGCGGACCACCTCCATGGGCGCGCCCAACTCCTTGCCCTCGGCACCGAGCTGCTCGCTGCCGAGCGTCGTCAGGCGCTTGATCCCGCCGACGATGCCCCGCAGGTGACGCACCGCCTCGACGATGTTGCCGGTACCGGCCTCGCCCTTGGATCGGATCATCGCGGCGCCCTCGCCAACGCGGCGAATCGCCTCGCCGAGGTTGGTGGCGCCGCACACGAACGGGACCTCGAAGCCCTGCTTGTCGATGTGATGCGCCTCGTCCGCCGGTGTGAGGACCTCCGACTCGTCGATGTAGTCGACCTCGAGCGACTGGAGCACCTGCGCCTCGGCGAAGTGCCCGATCCGGGCCTTCGCCATGACCGGGATGGTCACGGCCTCCTGAATCTCCTTGATCACCCGCGGGCTCGCCATGCGCGCCACGCCGCCCGCCGCCCGGATGTCCGCGGGAACCCGCTCGAGTGCCATGACGGCCACGGCCCCGGCGTCCTCGGCGATCCGGGCCTGCTCGGCGCTCGTGACGTCCATGATCACGCCGCCCTTGAGCATCTCGGCGAGGCCCCGCTTGACCCGGAATGTGGCCCTCTCGGTCATTGAAAGCAATATAGGGGAGCGATGGCGGCGTCCGCCCCGTGCGGCCGATGATTCGGGGTCTGCTCTTACTACTTCGTGGCAGGCACGCCACCTAGCGCGCGTGATCAGGCCGCATGTGTCGGCTCAATCACTCTCTCGTTGAGCGGATCCGGTGTGCACGCGCTCAGGCCGCCATGGCAGGCGGGTCACGCTCGTCGCGATCGGCGTCGCTGCGGGCCGCCGACGGGTCGGCCGCGGGTCCTCCGTAGGCGTATGACGCCTCCAGCGCGGGAAGGGAGCGCCCCTGTGCCGTCCGCGTAGGGCTCCGCAGGTCCCGAATCGCGACCGCGAGCCCGATCAGGAGAATCGCCGCGGCTGCGGCGATGAGCACCCCGACCACCCACGGCGCCCACGGCAGCGCCTCGTGCCAGAAGGCGTTGCCATGGTGGTCGACGCACTGCGCCGCCGGCGGCCAGACGTGGATGCCCTTGGCGAGGCCACCGCTCTGGGCACTCGGGTTCGGGCACTCCCCGCCCCATGACAACCAAAGCGCGACGGCCCACAGGACGAGAGCCGAGACGCCGAAGAGGACCGCCGCCCCGACGGTCGGCCCGAGCAGACGCCTGGGCCCGCCACTCCTCACGGCGCGAAAGCTAAATACGCGAGGCGGCGGAAAACGGAGGCGGGGAAATCAAAGTCCGTAAGCTCCGCGAAGTCCGTGCCGCGGACGGGCCCGTGCCGGCACGATGGTCGGATCCCCGCACCTATTGGTCGGTTTCTCGACCATCGCTCAAATTGGGTGGCGGGGCCGCGGCTACTTCAGCTTGAACGCGCGGATGCGGTCCTTGAACGCCGCCTTGTCGCGTGCGTATACGCCGTGAGCGAGCGCCTGGATGATGCCCAGCAACGCCGAGTTGGAGCGCGTGAACGACGGGCTGTTCGAGGAGTAGTAGAGCGTCAGCTCGGCGTGCTCGCCCACCTCCGAGAGGGTCGCATCGCTCACCGAGAGGGTGCGGGCGTGCCGGTGGCGGGCGAGCTTCATCGCCCGGACCACCAGCGGGTGGGCCCGTCCGGCGGAGAAGGCAATGACGAGCGTGTCCTCGTCGACGCGGCTGAGCCTCGTGATCGAGTCCTGCCGCGGGCTCGTGACGACCTCGGCGCGGATATCGAGGAGGGCGAGCAGGTGCCGAAGGTAGCTCGCGAAGAACGCCATCTGGTCCACGCCGACGAGCATCACGCGGTGTGCGGAAGCGAGGGCCGAGACGCAGGCCTCGACCTGCTCCTTGGTCAAAGTGCGGGCCGTGTCCTCGACGTTCGCGTGGTCGGTCGCGAGCGAGGACTCGAACTCGGAGTGATCGAAGTCGAAGAGCTGGCCGGCGCCGGTCGCCTCCTCCGCGGTGCGGTTGCGGTACTCCTCGATGGCCGCCTGTTGAAGCTCGGGATAGCCCTCGAAGCCGAGAGCCTGGGAGAACCGGACCACCGTGGACGACGAGGTGCTCGCGCGGCGCGCCAGCTCCTCGGCGGTCTGGAAGGCAGCCTCGTCGAGGTGGTCGACGATGTAGCGAGCGACGTCCTTCTGGGAGCGCGAGAACTCGTCGAAGCGCTCGGTGATGTAGCCGGAGAGCGTCTTGCCGTTCTGGCGGGACGGACGCCCGTTGCGGCGCGACCGCGTCTGGGCGGCCCGCGAGCGTGACTGAGTCGGACGAGACTTCGTGGCCGTCTTGCTCACGGCCGCATGTTTCGCCCCCCTGGCGACTTTCCCTGCTAGCTGGACTAATCGTGCACTCCGATGCGGAGCTCGCCACCGGTACGGCGCTACCCGCTGGGGATCACTGGCCGCCCGCGCCGCCCGCGGCGGTTCCCACGGGGCGGCTGCACTCCCTGAACCCCACCGCCCGGGCGAGTTGGAGGCGCTTGACCTGCTCGCTCACCGTCTCCGCCTGCGCCTTGGCATAGCCGGTCGCGTCGTTCTGCTGGGCCGCCTTCAGCCCCTTCTTCAGGACACTGATGTTCTTGTCCAGCGCCCCTACGTAGTCGTCGAGGCTGGATTTCAGGACTGCGGGTGGGCTGAGGTCGCGCAGCTGGCTCAGCTCGGTTTCGGATATGTCGATGAGCTTCTGGGTCAGGGTCGCGGCACCCTGCGGCGTGGTCGGTGGGTTCTGCTGCAGCTGTTCGAACTGGGTCCGGGCCTGCCTGCAGATCGCGTCGCCCTTCGCGATGAGCTCCTGCTTCGTCAGCGGTTCATCGCTGGCCGTCGTGGACGTGCCGCTTCCATCGCCGCCCCCACAGCCCACCATGGTGAGCGCAGCGGCGAGCGCGGCCGTCACACCACAGGTGATCCGCTTACCCGCGAGCACGGGCGCAGGGTAGCTGCCGCCTCCCGCCCGGAACGTCTCCCATACCGCGCCGTGACCGCGGATAGGGTCGGCGCCGTGACGGCCCGTGAGATCTACGTCCGCACGGTTCGAGTCTCCTGGCGAAACGCGGGCTACCTGCTCATCTTGGGGGCGCTGATCTTCGTGCCGCTCGGCCTCGTGGATGCCCTCGCGGACCGGGTTCAACAGATCCGCGCCGAGAGCGCCAGCGAGGCGTTCGATCTCGGCGCCGTCGCGCTGATCGTCGCGGTGATCGTGCAGGCGGCGACGACGCTGCTGGGCGAGGTCTTCTACGCGGGCGCCGTCGGCCTCGCGCTGCGCCAGGGCGAGGGCTCATCGCCCCCGGCTCTGCGCGAGGTCGCGCGACGGCTCTCCTACGGGCGCCTGATCGCGGTCGACATCCTGTTCGGGCTCGGCACCGCACTCGGGCTCGTGTTGCTGATCGTCCCGGGGATCGTCTTCTTCGGCTGGTTCGCGCTCGCGGGCCCGATCGTCGAGATCGAGGACCGTGGCGTGCGAGCGGCATTCGCGCGAAGCCGGCGGCTCGTCCGGGGATCGTTCCGGACAGTTGTGCTCGTCCTGCTCCCGATCGTCGTCGCGAGCGAGCTCCTGGCCGTCGGGCTGCTCCAGCTTCCTCACCTGCTGATCCATGACGCCCTGTTCAGCGACTGGCTCGGCGAGTCGTTGTCCAACATCTTGGTCTCGCCCGTCTACGCGGTGGCGGCGGTGCTGATGACGCTCGAGCTCGCCGCGCGCAGGCCGGACCAGACGCGCGAGACGGATGAGCGTCACACAAGCGGCGGTGAACCCACGGTGTCATCTCGTCCGTAGACCCCGCCAATGGCTCTCCTCGCATCATCCCTTCTGGACGCGCCCCTGCGACGACCGGCCTCGCCCGGGAATGCGGCGATCGTCCGATCGCTCTACGCGGCCTTCAGCCGACTCGCGCAGAACGGTGAGGTCGCGGCGTACGTCGCCGGCCATTTCCACCCCGACTGCGAGTACTGGCCGGTCGAGGAGGTCAGTCCGATTGGCGGGCACGAGGCGCTCACAAACTGGATCCAACGATGGCTCGAGGCATGGGACGATGCCTGGGACGTGGTCGAGGAGATCGTCGAGGACGGCGAGGTGGTCGTGACCGCCACGAGGGTATATGGCCGTGGGCGAAGGAGCGGAATGGAGATCAGCCAACGGCTCTTCGACGTCTTCGAGCTTCGCGACGGCAAGGTCCTGCGGGTAACCGAGTACCTCGATCGCGAAGGGGCCCTTCAGGCCGCCGGGTTGCTCCACCTCTGAGCGGTGGTAGTTCCGATCACGCCGCACGCTGCGACAGCGCATCCAGATCGAGGATCGTGATCCGCCGTCGCTCGGTCCGAATCCAGCCGAGCTCTCTCATCGTGCGCAGCGCCGCGGCCACACCCGCGCGCGAGGAGGCGGTCCAACCGCCCAGTTCGTCGTGGGTGACCGGAAGCTCGATCCGGGTTCCCTCGTCGCTCCGCACCCCGTAGCGCTCGCCTAGCTCGATCAGTCGAGCGGCTAGTCGACCGATCGTGTCGGATGCGCCGAACTGAACGCGCTTTCGGTCGGCGTCGCGGAAGCGCTCGCTGAGGACATCGAGCAGGGTCAGCGCCGCGGTCGGTCGTCGCCTCAGATAGCTGCGGAACTCGGAAGCGGCGAGCGCGCGCGCCTCGGCGGGCTCGATCGCGATCACGTTGCTGGACCTGGGCCTGGCGTGGGCGAATGAAAGCTCGCCGAGGACGTCCCCCGGGCCGAGAAAGCTGAGGACGATCTCGCGCCCTCGGTCGTCGAGAAAGGTTGCCTTGACGTGGCCGCGCAGCAGGATCAGCACCCGATCGCCGGGCTCGCCCTGGTGCATCAGATGCTCCCCACGGTTGTACCTGCGCAGCCCACCGAGCTCGAGAAGGTCGGCGCGATCGGAATCGGAGAGCAGCTCGACGAACGTGTCGCGCTCGACCGATCGCGGGGCGGACTCGCTGGGCTCGGGGACGGACATCCAGAATTGGACCCTACGACGGTCCAGAGTTGAGTTGTCGGTCGCATCGGGGCCGAGGAAACTCGCCGGCATGGATCTGGATCGCAACGGCAACCGACCGCCGCGCATCCGATCGAGAGACCGCCACAGCCCCAACCAAGGAGGAACCATGCGGATGCACCACGACCGGCCCAAGCGTCTGATCGGCATTTTGATCGGCGCGGTGGCCGCGATCTCGATCGCCGTTCCCGCCACGGCCGGTGCGGCCCCCGTGATCACGCCCGTGCAGGCCGGCGCACCGTCGGCCGGGCACGCACAGTCCGCTTCGTCGAACACCGTGTTGCGCCGCGACGGTTCCCAGGCTGTGCCATTCGTCGCGAGCGCCGGGCCCACCACCGGTGGCGGCTTCAACTGGGGGGATGCCGCGATCGGCGCGGGCGCGATCACCGGCGTCGTCGTTCTGGGGCTGGGCGGCGTCCTCGGTGGCCGCAGGCTCAAGTCCGGTCCGCACCGTCAACGGATGCCGGCCGCGACCAGCAGCTGACCCACCGCGGCCACTGCATCGGGCGCTAGGCCCTGGAGAAGAAGCCCCGGTCCCTCACGGGATCGGGGCTTCTAGCTATCTCAGGCCCGGTCCGGGAGGAGCGCCTGAAACTCCGGCTCATCGCGGACAGGGTCGAGGTCTGAGTCGTCCGCCAGGTAGCACCGAACGCCGTCCGACTTCTCGATCGCGAGCCGCAGATGCTCGATCGCGTCGGCCTTCCGCCCGGCGAGGCTCTCGCAGCAGGCCAGGTTGTAGAGCAACCCGGGATACTCCGGGTGGGCTGCGGCCACGTCGCGGGCCTGGTCGGCTGCCTCCGCGTACCGTCCCTCGCGATACAGCTGCCCGAACGGCGCCCAGAGCTCCCAGCCCAGCGGCTCGTACACCTTCCCCGGCGTGGCCCCCACCGCCAGGATCGTCGTCCCCGGCTCCTCGGCGAACGCCGTCCGCTTCACGCTGGGCCGGGCGAATACGAACGTGCCCGCGGGCGCAGCCACACGCTCGCCGTCGAGCTCGAACCTGGCGCGGCCGCTCTGGACGAAGTAGAGCTCTTCGTCTTCGCCCTCCTCATCGTGCTCGTTGATGACCCTGTCTCCTGCCTCTCGACCCGTCCATGTGTTGATCCCGAACGACGTGATCCCGAAGTGTTGGCGCACCGGCCGCCAGGGACAGCGGCCATCGTTGATCTCGCCGATCTCCTCCACGTGGGCGACGGTGTACTCGCTCATCGGCCCTCCTCCGGTCGTTGTCGTCGACGCGCCCGGTCCGAGCACCGGAGCCTAACTGGCTGTGGTCGCTCAGCGGAGCGCGGCGCACACGGCCCGCAGCTCCGCATGGCGCGCGGCCTCGAAGGGCCTGCCGTCGTGTAGTTGGAGCCGCTTGTTGATCGACACGGTGACCGAGCGACGACCGCTAGAACTCGACGCCACGAACTGCGTGTAGCCGGGGAAGTTCCCGGTGTGCCCGTACACGGTCCCGCAGCCGGTGCGGCGCGCAGATTAGAGAGCCGAGGAACGGAAGCGACCGATTACGACCGCGGTGGCTAGAGCCCGGGCGGGCGGTAGGTGACCGCCCGGTCCGCCGCCTCGTCTACCTGTTCGGGCGTGAGCAGCACGGTCGTCTTCACCGTCACCCCTCCTGAAGCATTGCCCATGAGCGAGGCGGCAGCGGCGGCCTCGTCGTCGGGAAGATCGGCGATCGAGATCACGTCGCTGTCCCCGAACGCGTAGTAGAAGCACTCCAGCTTCCCGCCCACGCTCTCCAATGTGTCGGCGACCGCCTTCTGCCGATCGGTGCCGCCCTTGGCGCGCACACCCTCCTCACCCCTGACCGTGTAAGACGTCTGGAACAGGTACTTCGGCATCTCGTCCTCCTCCTTGCAACCCGGGCGAGGATCAAGGCTCACACCTCTCGGCCAATCACTCCCCGCCGTCGGCGCGCGCCCCGCCAACCGCCTCTCCCCCGTGCTTCAACCCCGCGGTCCGAGGGCGCTCGAGCGTCTGGTGAGTCCTTCCAAGACGACCTCGATCGGTGACCTGCGAGGAGCGGCGCCTTTCCCGCCGATCGCCTCGCTCACCAGGCGCACCCGCTCGGCGATTTGCCCGGTTTGCTCGGCTGCCGCGCCGACGTTCTTCGCCGCGCCGGATAGCTTCTTCGCCGCCGCCCCAGCGGCACTTCGGCGCCGCAGCCGGACGCCGAGCGACTTCTGGCTCTTGCTGCGACCGAGAGCGATCCCACCGGCTAGCCCGACGAGCCCAACCCCGGCGGCTATCGCCGGGGTCTTGAGGTGCTTGGCGGTCGATGCGACGGCGCTACCCGCGGTCTTCGCACTCTCGACCGTTGTGTCCTTGGCCGCGCCGCCGGTGCCCTTGGCGGTTGACGACTTCGGCTTACTCCGCCCCGAGGATGCCTTCGAGCGGCCCGTGCTTCGTGACGAGCTTCCATTCTGCGAGCGACGGGTGCCGGAGCGTGACTTCGCGGCGGGACGACTCGCCGATGAGTTGCGTGCGCTCGACCGCCTCGCGTTCGAGCTTTGACCCGACTTGCTCTTCGTCTGCTGAGCCACGCTGCACCAACCCCCTCGTTTGGGCTACTCAACCGAAGAGTACCCTCGCATCGGCAGAACCCACGGCGCCTGGGTGCATCACAAGAATGCGTGCAACCTGGGACAGGGCAACCAAATGGCCGCTGGCGCCCACGGAACGGAGGGTCCAACGGGGGTTCGCAGCGGACCTAGGTGGACCCCGCGAGCGGCATCTCGACCCAGACGGAGCCGCGGGAATCATCATGAAGCGATCCCCAATGGTGGGCGAGGACTCGAGTCAGATAGACGCCCCAGCCCCGCTCCCCGAGTTCGGGGCGCCGCGGTCGAAGCTCGTACGCCGCCGCGCCGTCCCTCACCTCAACGCGCAGGTGGCGGTCGTTCAACTCGAATCGCAGGACGATCGGCCGGCTACCTTTCTCCTCGCTTCGCACCGCGTCGGCGATGAGCTCGCTGACTACGAGCTGTAGGTCGATGAAGGCGTCGTCCTCGAGCCGGTCACGAAACTCCCTCAAGGCCTCGCGGGCCCATTCGGCGCTCTCGGGCTTCGCCGGCAGTTCGACTGTCAGGTACTCCTGCATCCGCCTCTGATCCTGATCTACCCCTTGCGGATCCCCGGATGCGCCGATTTTGCGATCGATTGTTGGCTTCCGGTTAAGCCCGACGGCGGGCGAGCCGGATAATCTGCCCCCGGTTGCCTCGACGCACCCACTTCGAAATCTCATAGACCCAGGATGGCCTGAAACGTGGAGCTCGGTGTTGAAGCGACCCCGATCGGTGATGGTCACGCGATGCTCATCGCCGTCAGCGGCGAGCTCGACCTTTCGACATGCGATCAGCTGAAACCGGCCGCGGACGAGGCGGTCTTTGGACAACGGCCACTGATCCTCGACCTCTCTGGCTGCAAGTTCATCGACTCGAGCGGACTGCGTCTCGTCCTGCAGATCGCCAACGGCCTTGCCGAGGACGAGGTGCCGATGGCGGTCATTGCCGCCGAGTCCAACGTCCGCAAAATGTTCTCACTTACGGCGATCGACCAGACGATCCCACTGTTTGATACCCGCCAGCAAGCCCTCCTATGGCTCCAGGGGGAAGGCAAAATAGGGTGACCCGATGGACTTCACGATAGGACGGCACCGCGGCGAAGGGCACTGGGAGGAGTTGGCGACCGTCACTGGAAAGGATCCAGCCGCGGCGTTCAGTCAGTGGGTTGACGCACAGGGCGGGACGGAAGCCGGTCAGTACGGCGTCCGAGCGAGCGACGGGAATGCCTGGGAATGGCTCTTCCGCGCCGACAGGGAGGGACTCCATCGTGTTGACGCATTCTGAGCCGTCCGGGATCAGGCAGGAAGGTCACCCGGCGGCGGCTCAACCTGCTCGGAGGCGGGTCGAGCGGCGACCGAGCCCTCCTCGGCCTTTGCCTTCTTCCGCGCGTCCCTCTTCGCCTGCTTTGCCGCGCGCCGCTCGAGC
>DATAOX010000007.1:0-10960 GCA_036265555.1 Solirubrobacterales bacterium | reverse complement strand
GCTGCCGGAAAGGACCGTCGCTTCAGCGAACGGCGAAATCCGATCACGCCGGCCTAGGTGAGCTCCGCGAGCGGCATGGACGCCAAGCCTCACGCCTGATGGGTCGTCTCGGTATCTCGGGTGGTGACTACGTCGACGGGCTCGACACGGGCGAGGCGGTCCTCATCCCCCGCCACGGCGATCCGTACGTGCAGCCACACAGAATCGACCACGCCGCCAACATGCGGACGCTACGGGATCGGGGTTGCGACCGCGTGCTCGCGCTCGGATCGGTTGGCGGCCTGCGACGCGAGCTCGATGTCGGCACGTTCGTATGCCTCGACGACTTCATCGCGCTGTACGCGGGCAAGTCGGCGTTCGACGACAGGCGCTCGCACGTCGTGCCGGGATTCGACGCCGACTGGCGCGAGCGGGTGGTCGGGGAGTGGTCGCGCCGCGCCGCGTTCCCGCTTCGTGACGGCGGCGTCTACTGGGAATCGATCGGCCCGCGATTCGAGACTCGAGCAGAGATCCGCCTCATCGCCCGCCACGCGGACGTGATCGGGATGACGATCGCCTCGGAGTGCGTGATCGCGGCCGAGCTCGGCTTGCGGTACGCGGCGATCTGCATCGTCGACAACCTCGCGAACGGAGTGGCCGAGCGTGAGCTGACGGTCGAGGAGTTCGAGGCCGGCCGCGAGCGAAACCGCAGACAGCTGGCCGAGGCGGTCAGCGCGATCGTGCCGGTTCTGGACGCCGAGGGGGACTCGTGAGCCTGGCCGTCGTCAACGCCACCCTCGACAGGGAGGTGACGGGGATGCGGGTCGAGGACGGCAAGATCGTGGGACTCGGTCCGCGAACGCAGCCGCGGGACGGCGACGATGTGATCGACGCGGACGGCATGGCGATCGTCCCGGGGCTCGTGAACGGGCATACGCACGCGGCGATGACCCTCTTTCGCGGATACGGGGACGACCTGCCGCTGATGCGGTGGCTCCAGGAGGTGATCTGGCCGGTGGAGGCTCACCTCGACGAGGAGGACGTCTACTGGGGGACGCGTATGGCGTGTCTGGAAATGATTCGAACGGGAACGGTGCGTTTCTGGGACATGTACTGGCACCCCGCCGGGACGGTGAGGGCCGTCGAGGACGCGGGGATCCGGGCTGTGGTGAGCGCCCCGCTGGTCGACATGGGCGACCTCGCCGGAAGCGATGGCATCCCACGGATGGCGGAGCGAAGCCTCGAGGAGATCGGGGAGCCTCGCGCGCATATCGCGCCGGCCCTCGGGCCGCACGCCATCTATACGGTGAGCGAGGGGGCCCTCCGGTGGATCGCGGAGGCGTCGGCCGAGCGCGAGCTTCCCATCCACATCCACCTCTCCGAGACCGAGGAGGAGGTGGTCAAGTGTGTGCAGGACCACGGCGCCCGCCCGGCGGAGTATCTGGATCGGCTGGGGGCGCTGGGCCCGCGGACCGTGCTCGCGCACGGCGTCTGGCTCGACGAGTCGGAGCTGGCGCTGGTCGCCGACCGCGGGGCGACGCTCGTCACGAACCCGGTCGCGAACCTGAAGCTGGCCGTGGGCGGGGTCTTCCCGTACCGGACCGCACGCGGACACGGCATCCCGGTGGGGCTCGGAACCGACGGCGCCGGGTCCAACAACTCGCTGGACCTGCTTCAGGACCTCAAGGTCCTGGCGCTCCTGCAAAAGCACGACGCGTGCGATCCGTCGGTCCTGCCGGCGGAGGAGGCGTGGCGGATAGCCACCGGCCAGACCGCGCCGCTATTGGGCGGCTCCGGCCGGATCGCCGAAGCGGAGCCCGCCGACTTCCTCCTCGTGCGACGCGATGCCCCGGAACTCGGGGTGGGCGAATTCATCGCCGACCTCGTATACGCGGCGTCGGGATCGGTGGTGGACACCACGGTCGTGAACGGCAGGGTGCTGATGAGTGGCGGCGTCGTCGAGGGGGCGGAGGAGATCGTCGCCAGGGCGCGCGAGCGCTGCGCGCGGCTCGGGCTGTAATGGCCATCCGCATGTCAGGGCGGGGTGGAGTGCCCGTGCGCGGAAATTTGGCCGGACCGGACTTGCGCTTCGCGCCGCGTTTGAAATGATCCCGCCGATGCGCCGCCCGCCGGGGGCGGCTGACAGGGAACAAATAGGAGGAGGCAATGTTGAAGCGTGGATGGATCGCTTTGATCGGCGCGGCGGTGGTCGCGCTGGCGATTCCGGCCGTCGGGCAGGGGGCGACCAGGGCGCTGGTGAACACGGACAGTCCGTCGACACCGTTTCCACAGAACAAGCAGAACGAGCCGGCAGTGGCGATCGACCCAATGCATCCGAACATTGCCGTAGCGGGATCGAACGACGAGATCGACGAGCCGAAGTGCGGGGGCAACGAATGCCCGTTCACCCAGGGCATCGGCAACTCGGGCGTGTATTTCTCGTTCAACGGCGGCACGAGCTGGAGTCAGCCCACCTATCAGGGCTTCAGCGGCCGGAGCGGGACCGGCGTCGGCGACACCGGATGCAACGGCTGCGGGCCCGGCCCGATCGGGACCGTTCCAAAGTACTTCGAGCAGGGACTCGTCTCCGATGGAGACCCGGGCGTCGCGTTCGGCCCGGCGCCGCGCCCTGACGGGAGCTTCTCGTGGTCGAACGGCTCGCGCCTTTACTACTCGAACCTGGCGTCGAACTTCAACACGAGGCGCAAGGACTTCACGTTCAAGGGAGTCGAGTCGATCGCGGTCTCGCACGTGGACAACGTGGAGGCGGCAGCGGCCGGCGGAGCGGCGGGCAAGGCGGCTTGGCATCGCCCGGTGGTCGTCACGTCGCAGAACCAGAGCTCGTCGACGTTCTCCGACAAGCCCGCCATTGGCGTCGACAACGCGGCCACGAGCCCGTTCTTCGGCAACGCATACGTCTGCTACTCGCGATTCCAGTCGATCGGCTCCGAGCCGGTGGCGATCCACGTCACTCGCTCCACCGACGGCGGCAACACCTGGGCGAAGCCGCAGCGACTGACCCCCTCGTTCGACAGCCCGGCCCAGCCGGGCAGGCAGGGCTGCTCGGTCGCGACCGACAGCCACGGCGTCGTCTACCTGGTCTGGGAGGACACCCAGCACCACCAGAGCGTGTTTCTCATGGACCGGTCGTTCGACGGCGGCAAGACGTTCGAGAAAAAGCCGCGGGTCGTCGCAAACGTGACCGACGTCGGGCAGTTCGACAACGTGCGGTCGATCTCGTTCGACGGGATCGCGGGAGCGCGGACGAGCTCCTTCCCGAGCCTCGACATCGCCAACGGCACCCCGACCGGCATCGGCGCACCGAACACTCTGGCGCTGGGTTGGTCCGATGGCCGACAGGGCCTCAACAACGAGCACGCGCTGGTCAAGCTGTCGAGCAACCGCGGCAACACGTGGACGGTCCCGAGGCGAATGGAGCGGAGGGTCGATCGCCCTGACTTCGCGTTCCTCAGCCTCTCGCCCGATGGCAGGGACCTCTACGTGGTGTACGACGGGTTCACCGATCCGTTCCGGGACAACACGACCGCGCCGAGGCGCTTCGCGGGTGTCGTGAGGCACGCGGACGTCTCCGGGACGTCACTCAGCAACAGGACGACGCTCCATCGCGGTGCCGTCGGTGACGCCCGAGCCTCGAGCGCGAATGCGCTGATCGACGAGTTCATCGGCGACTACAACACGGTGGACTCCACCAACGCCCATGCCCTCGCGGTTTACAACGATGCCAGCAACGCCGCCGTCTGCGCGGCGATGAACGTGTTCCGGCAGGCCACGGTGGACGGGACGGCCGGCGACGCACCGGCACCCGGCATGGATTGCCCCCCCACGTTCGGCAACACCGACATCTACTCGGCGGCAGCCGCGGATCCAACGACCCCCTGAGGAGCTAGTCGTCTCGCGCCGCCCCGACCCGCGCCCAGTGGGTCGGGGCCGGCGCGGGTGAATGCCCGTTGGTGGCCGCCAACGCCGACGGCGGGGGGCGCGTCGTCGTCCCGGCCCATCCAGGCCACGCAGCGGCACGCTCGAGCGCGGAGTCCAGGTAATCCTCGAGCAGCGTCAACCCCGAGAGCCCCGGAACCTCGGCGATGGTCCGGTCGATCTCCCTGATCTGCTCGCGTCCCTCCGGGCCGTCGCCGAACAGGTAGATGCCGAGGGCGTCGACCTCCTCCTCGGTCTTCACGCCGGCGCCGACGGGCGTCCAGAGGTGGCTGAGGGCCGAGCGGACGATGCGGCGTGCCGCCCGCGACCGTCCCATGCGCGCCTTGGCCTGCGCGCGGTAGAAGGCGAAGTGGCGACGCTCGTCCCTGATCACCCTGCGGAGGAGCTTGTGAAGCTCGGGGTGGTGGGAGCGGCGGATCAGGGCGTGATACCCGGTGAGCGTGGTGAGCTCGTTGACCGCACCCCACATCATGTGAACGGCCGCGAAGTCGCGGGCGGCCATGGACCCGAGCATCGTTGGGAGCAGGCCGAGCCCGTCGCCGATTCCCAGCCGAACCCGGAGATCGCGCCATCGGTTGCGTCGGGTCGGCATCGGGGTGGTGCCGTCAGGGAGCTTGGGCTCTCCCGGGACCTCGATGCCGTAGGCGCGCAGGAAGTCCGAGAATGCCTCCCCGTGCCAGAGCTCCTCGTAGACCCAGCAGGACAAAAAGGAGGTTATCTGCGGGTCGGCGGCGACCCTGGTGGCGAGCAGGTCGCGAAGGTAGATCACCGTGTGTGCCTCGATGTCCATCATGTAATGGAGGCACATCACGTCGCCGTCGCTCAACGCGTGATCGGGGATCGCCTGCCAGTCGATCCCGCTGAGGTCGACCTTCTTCGAGTTGCGCAGATACCGGTCGAGGTCGAACTCGACGATGGTGGGCTTGGCCATGGATTCCCCTCCGGTGCTCGCTTTGCCGTGCGCGCCGGGGCGGCGCAGTATCAAGCTACGGCCCCGGAGGGCCGTTGGATCATCGGCCGGCCGGCGGGGCGGACCGGTTGCGGCTCATGTGGATGCACGACGGCGTCGATACCTGTATGAGTGGGCGGGGGTCGGTGAAGCGATGACCCACAGCCCGATCAGCCAACGCCTCAGGTCCGCGGCGAGCGTCGCCTTCGAGCGCCTCGCATGGCGGCGGACGGAGGCCGGCCGCGTGCGGGAGGACCGCGTCACGGCGGTGCGGACGTTCGTCTACCTGTTCGGCTTGGGAGCAACCCTCGTGCTCATCAGCCTGCTGCCCCCGCACTCGCCGGACCGGGACACGATCGGCCTCGTCGTCGTCGCCGCCGCGGCGTACGCCGCCGCGCTCGCGTTCTTGATCGCCTTCGATCGACTTCCGCCGCGGATCCTCGAAGCGGCGCCCCTCCTCGGGACGGTGTTGGTGAGCCTCGCGGTCTACTTCGGCGGCTCGGAGGCCGCGACCGCGTACGCGATGTACTACTTCTGGGTCGCGCTCGCCGCCTGTTACTTCCTGCGCCCCCCGGTCGCGGTCGCTCACCTGGTCGTCGCCTCGCTTGCCTACGGCCTCGTGCTGCTCGTCGGTCCCGGTCACGTGGTGTTGCCAGGCCTGACATGGGCGATGGTGACCGGAACCCTGGTGGTCGTGGGATTCCTGATGATCACCCTGCGGCACCAGGTCGAACAGCTCGTTGGCCAGCTCGCGTCGGCAGCGCGGACGGATTCACTGACGCAGCTCGCGAATCGGGGCGAGCTCGAGGACCGGTTCGCAGCGGAGCTGGAGCGCTCCACGCGTACCGCGAGACCCCTATCGATCCTCGTCCTCGACCTGGACTGGTTCAAGGACTACAACGACCGGTTCGGGCACAACGCCGGCGATCGCGCGCTGGTGATGCTGGCCGAGGCGCTGAAGCGCGCGACGCGGACGAGTGACGTAGTGGCGCGGCTCGGCGGCGAGGAGTTCAGCGTCCTGGCGCCGGAGACCGATGAGACGGAGGGGTTCCTGCTGGCGGAGCGCCTGCGGGCGGAGGTGCGCGCGTCGTTTGCGCGAGAGACGGAGAAGATGACGATCAGCTGCGGCGTCGCGAGCTTCCCGGTTCATGGGATCACCTCCGGCGAGCTGCTCCACGCCGCCGACCGCGCGCTCTATGAAGCCAAGGAGGCGGGAAGGGACCGGTCCGTCGTATTCAAGCGGGCGGGCGCGGACGCCGAGGAGAGCGAGCGGATCGCGATCGAGCGCACGAGCCCGCAGCTCGCCTCGCTGGTTTCGCTGGCGGAGGCGGTTGACCGCCGCAAGGGATCGCCGGCCAACTCCCGCCGCGTCGCGCGCTGCGCCGAAGCGCTCGCGCGCCACCTGCGCCTTCCCGAGGAGGACGTCGAGCGGGTGCGGATCGCCGCGCTCCTTCGGGACGTCGGGGAGGTGGGCGTTGCGGAATCGATCCTGAGCAAGCCGGGACCGCTCGACCCCCGCGAGCGACTCGAGGTCGAGCGCCATCCGGAGATCGGAGCCCGGATCGTCGGGACCGCGCAGCTCGGACGCGTTGGGGACTGGATCCTCACGCATCACGAGCGTCCCGATGGCCAGGGCTACCCGCGCGGGCTGCGCGGGCACCAGATCCCGCTGGAGGGCCGAATCGTGGCGGTCGCGGACGCCTACGCCGCAATGACCGCGGAGAGGCCGTATCGGCGGCCGTTCTCCGCGCACCGCGCGCGAGCTGAGCTTCAGGCGCGCGCCGGGACGCAGTTCGACCACGACGTCGTCGAGGCCTTTCTCGCCATGGACGCCGACTCGGGCGCGGAGCCCAATGCCGGCGACACGGTCCCGGCTGCCGACGGGCGCTAGCGGCCGGCCGCGAGAACCTCGGCCCTCTGCGACTTCAGGACCCGGAACCGCGAAGGCTCGTATCGGTGGTCTATCGGTCCTCGGTCGCAAGCCTGCCCGCCAGCTCGACGAAGTAGTCGAGCGACGCCGGGTTCGCGAGGGAGTCGCGGCTGGCCGCCTGATCGGGCGGAGTGCCGGTGAGGATTCGCTTCACCGGGATCTCGAGGACCTTGCCGGACAGGGTCCGCGGGACCTCGGCGACCTGGTACACGGCGTCGGGGACGTGGCGCGGCGAGCACCGCTCGCGGACCAGCTGCTTCAGCTCCGCGGTGATGTCGTCGGTCAGTTCCTCGCCGTCGGCGAGGACGACGAACAGGGCCATCCAGCCCTCGGTGCCCGTGCGGGGGATGTCGACGACGAGGGCGTCGAGCACGCTGGGGGCGGCTTGAACGGCGCGATAGATCTCGCTGGTACCCATCCGGACGCCGTGGCGGTTGATCGTCGAGTCGGAGCGGCCGTAGATGACGGCGGTGCCACGTGAGGTGATCTCGATCCAGTCGCCATGGCGCCACACGCCGGGATAGGTCTCGAAGTAGCTCGCGCGGTAGCGCGATCCGTCCTCGTCGCCCCACAGGAAGAGCGGCATCGAGGGCATCGGCTCGGTGATCACGAGCTCCCCCACCCGGTCGACGATCGAGTTCCCGTCCTCGTCGAACGCCTCGACCTTGGTGCCGAGCGCGCGGCCCTGCAGCTCGCCACGATAGACCGGGAGGAGCGGTACGCCGCCGACGAACGCCGTGCAGGCATCGGTGCCGCCACTCGTGGAGAAGAGCCACGTGTCGCGACCGACGTGCTCATAGACCCACTCGAAGCCCTCGGGCGAGAGCGGCGAGCCCGTCGAGCCGACGGAGCGAAGGCGGGCGAGGTCGCGACCCGCGCGCGGTTCGACCCCGGCCTTCATGCACATGGCGATGTAGCTGGCGCTCGTCCCGAGGCAGGTCATGCTCGTGCGCTCCGCGAGATCCCAGAGGACGCCCGTGTCGGGCTGTCCAGGACTGCCGTCGTACAGCACGATGGATGCATCGGTGAGCAGGGCACTGACGAGGAAGTTCCACATCATCCATCCGGTCGTCGTGAACCAGAAGATGCGATCGCCGCCGTGAGCGTCCACGTGGAGATGGAGCTTCTTCAGGTGCTCGAGCAGGATGCCGCCGTGCCCCTGCACGATGGCCTTGGGGAGGCCGGTGGTGCCGGACGAGTACAGGACCCAGAGCGGGTGGTCGAACGGGACCCGCTCGAACTCCAGCGTGGCGCCGCGACCTGATTCCAGCAGCTCGTGCCACCTCATCGCGGGCTGGAGGCCACTGAGATCAGGGTCGGGATCGAGGTAAGGGAGGACGATCGTGCGATCGAGACTGGGCATCGCGGCCTGGAGCTCGGCGACGACTTCAGTGCGATCGAAGACGCGGCCGCCATAGCGATAGCCGTCGATGCAGAAGAGGACCCTGGGCTCGATTTGCGCGAAGCGGTCCACGACGCTCGCCGCCCCGAAGTCGGGCGAGCAGCTGGACCAGATCGCGCCGATGCTCGACGCTGCGAGGAACGCCACGAGCGCCTCGGCGATGTTCGGCATGTAGGCGACGATTCGATCGCCGCGGCCCACGCCCAGCGACCGCAGGCCGGTCGCAGCCTGAGCCACCTGCGTGCGGAGCTCGCCCCACGTGAGCGCGTCCAGCTCGCGGATCTCCGAGGCGTGGAGTACCGCCGGATCGGCGTCGCGCGTGCCGCGGAATATGTGCTCGGCGTAGTTCAGCTCGGCGCCGGGAAACCAAGTCGCTCCCGGCATCGCACGTTCGGCGAGGACTTCGGTGTACGGCGTCGCGGACTGCACGTCGAAGAAGTCCCAGATCGAGGCCCAGAACGCCTCGATCTCGGTGACCGACCACTCCCAGAGCGAGTGGTAGTCGTCGAAGTCGAGGCCGCGCTCGTCGGCGAGCCACCGCATGTAGCGGGTCATCGTGGCTCGGTCGATGCTCTCCGCAGAGGGCTCCCACAGCAGCTCGCCGCGCCGCAGTGCCGCGGTTTCGATCTCCGCCATGGCGGCGCTTATATCACCGCGACGAGCGGCGGCCGACGTCGCGGTCGAGGGCCAGGAGAAGCGCGAGGGCGAAGCCATGGGCCCGGTCGAGCGCCCCGCGGTCGATGCGCTTCGGATCGTCCTCTGGGCTGTGGTAATGCGTTGGGAGGATGGACCCGTCGGCGAGACAGGTGATCGTGGTGGCGCGCAGCTTCGCGATCCGCGCCGGCAGCGCGTCCGTCGCGAACGCGCTTCGCCACGGCTTGGCACCGAACCGGTTGCCGTTCTCGCGATCGGCCTCGGCGACGGCCGCGCAGAGCTCCGCGAGGCGGCGGTCCAGGTCATAAGTGACCGCGAGGCCTTCACCGGTCTGCCAGCGGACGGTGCCGGCGCCCACGGCGTCGAGCACGAGGAAGTAGCTCGACTCGCGGTCGATGCTCTTGCGGTGGGCGCGGATGAACGACCGCATTCCCTCCATCTGGCCCTCCTCTCCGCCGGTCAACAGGATCCAGACGTCGAGGTTCTCCGGCGGCTCGGCGTCGAGCTCCTCGGCGAGCGCGAGGGCCGTCGCGACGCCCGAGGCGTTGTCGTTGGCGCCCGGGACGACGTCGGAGAGCTCGATGTCCGTGAGCAGGAAGACACCGATGAGAAGGGTCAGCGTCGGGATGAGCTGAAGCAGGGAGACGAGGTTGGAGTCGACGCCCGCCATTCGAGCGCCGAGGATGGGGAGGAGGATGGCGAGCGACCAGAACAGGATGCGAAAGGGGGAGACGGGGAACGGGAGCCGGCTCGACAGCCGCGATGCGCGGGCAACGCGCCTGGGGTCGAAGGCGGCGCCGGTGCGCGCCGAGTCGTAGTGGGCCGTGATGAAGACGCGCGCCGGCGCGTCCGGCCTCTTCCCGCGCGCGATGACGTTCTGCGAAGCGCGGCGGAAGAAGAGGCGCCGAGCGAGGTAGAAGCGCCCGTTCAGATCCAGGTACATCGACACCGCAGCGACGAGGACGAGGCCGAACCCGACCGCCGGCTGGACGATGGCGACCAGGCTCCCGGCAAACCCGACGACACAGTGAAGCGCGTGGACAAGTCCGTACTGGGGATGCACGTAGGTCGGCTCGACGTCCGTACGCCGACCCGTGCCGCGTAGGCGGTCCGCCAGCCAGTTCGCCGCGCGACGCTCGGCGTCGGTGCCCGCGCGCCGACCCTCGAACGAGCAGAGCTCGCTGATCACGTCCATGCGGGCATCGGCGTTCACGGGCGGAGGATTATCGCGGGCGGCGTGGACCATCGGCCCGACCCTGATGCGGCGGGTGGGACTCGAACCCACATGCCCTTCCGGACAGCGCCTTTTGAGGGCGCCCTGTATACCCGATTCCAGCACCGCCGCTTTCCATCCATTTTGACGACTCGAGGCTGGAACTTCGTGCGGACGCTTTGCACGCGATGCGCGCACGCAACGCACCCACTCCATCTCGACACACGTCGCTTTCGCGCCTGATTCGTCGCTAGCCTCGAGTCGTATGTGCGGGCGCTACACGCTCACGAACGCCGATCCCGCGCGCATCCGCGCGCGGTTCGGGATCGAGGAGTCGGCGAAGGTGCCTGAGACGGATCCCCGCTACAACATCGCGCCAACCGATCCGGTGCTCGCCGTCCGGCGGACGCAGTCCGGCGCCCGCGAGCCGGGCCGGCTGCGGTGGGGGTTGGTACCCGGCCGGTGGGCCGAGCGCCGCTCCGGGCCGCCCCTGATCAACGCCCGCGCCGAATCGCTGACGAAGCAGCCGGCATTCGCGGAGTCGTTCCGAGAGCGCCGCTGCCTGATTCCCGCCGATGGGTTCTACGAGTGGCGGAACGACGAGGGCGGCAAGACGCCGATCTGGCTCAGCCGGCCCGACGGCGAACTCTTCGCCTTCGCGGGGGTGTGGGCGGAGCTGCCGTCGCGGGAGAAGAAGTCGGACCCGCTTCACAGTTGCGCCATCGTCACCTGCGATCCCAACGGGCTCATCCGCCCGATCCACGACCGGATGCCGGTGGTGCTTCAGCCGGAGGTCGAGGCACTGTGGCTGGATCCGGATGCGGATGAGGACGACCTACTGGAGGTGCTCGCGCCCGCGCCCGAGGACGCGCTCGT
>DATAOX010000006.1:0-13685 GCA_036265555.1 Solirubrobacterales bacterium | reverse complement strand
CTGGCCGAGGACCATGAGAACGCCCGCGTCCTGGCCGAGGGACTCGCCGAGCTCTCCGGGGTTCGACTCGACCCCGCCTCGATCGAGACGAACATCGTGATCTTCGAGGTCGACGACGCACCCGGACTCGTGAGGCGACTGGCCGACCGGGTGGAGCTTCAGGCGGTGGATGTCGCACACGTTCGCGCCGTCACCCACCTCGACGTGACCCGCGCCGACATCGAAGGCGCGCTGTCCATCTTCGCCGAGGTCCTCGGCTAGCGTCCTCGATCGATCTCGTAGCGGAGCTCGACCATCCCGCTGTCGAAGGCCCGCGTTCCCACCAGGCGCATCGGCCCGCCGGGGAGGCGCCGGTCGAACAGGGGCTTGCCGGTTCCGAGCACGACGGGAACCACCGTCGCGATCACTTCGTCCAGAAGGCCCTCGTCGGCGAACTGCGACGCGACGTTCCCCCCACCGATGACCCAGAGGCTCCGGTCACCTGCGGACTCGATCATCTCGTCATAGACCCCGCGGACGGCGCCGCGGGCGAACCTGACGTCGACCCCGTCGCCTTCAGGCTTCGGCAGGTCCCGGGAAGTGAGGACGAAGCAGGGCTTCCCACCATACGGCCACTCGCCCACCTCGTTCAGGACGAACTCGTAGGTCACCGATCCGCTGACGAGCGCGCCGACGCCGTCGTAGAACTCGTCGTAGGTGCCCTTCATCGGCACCGCGTCCGGGCCCCCGTAGCTCCCCTGGTACTCCGTCAGCCATCGGAGCGTGTCGTCCGCCTCGGCGATGAAGCCATCGAGCGACACCGCGGCGTAGTACTGGGTGCGAGTCACGCCGGCTTGCGGGCCGACAGCACGAGGTTGTAGAAGATCGACGGCGGCAGCCGGGGTTCCAGCAGTGCGGTGTCGATTCGTTGAAGGGCGAGGTAGCCGCGAAAGGCAAGCTCGCGCCAGCGGTAGGGGACGTCGGCCGGATCCGCTGAGCTCTCCAGCGTTCGCACGGCCCACCCGTAGACGTTCGCGAGGAGCTCCTCGCCCGCAATCCGTACGCCCTGAAACCCGGACTCGCCGAGCAACCGCGCGAGGCGCGATGGCGCGAAGGAGTGCACGTCGACTTCGTGCTCGAGGTCGTGACCGTGGCCGTTCTCCTCGGCCTCCGGCCGGCGCGCCGAAGCGCCGAGAGCCAGGCGCCAGAGTGGAGCCGCGAGCTGGGCGCCGCGCTTCGGCAGGGCGGCGATGAGGTCGCCGTAGCGGGAGGGCTCGCCGCAGAAGGCGACCGCGCCGCCGGGTCGGAGCACGCGATGGAACTCCGCGAGCGCCCGGTCGAGATCGGGCAGATGGTGCAGCACGGCGTGCCCGAAGACGAGATCGAAACGCTCGTCGGCGAACGGCAGCCTCTCGGCATCGGCGAGCCTGGTCCTCGCATCCACCCCGAGCCTCCCCGCGGTCCGCGCGAGCGTGGCGAGCATCGCGGGCGATATGTCGGTCGCGACGACGCGCTCGATCGCGCCGAGCTGCAGCAGGTTCAGCGCGAAATAACCGGTCCCCGATCCGATCTCGAGCGCCTCGCCGAAGGGCATCTCCGGCCAGCGTCCCAACGCCTTGACGAGCTTCTCGCGCACCTGCCGCCGGCCGATCGGGCCGAAGTCGATCCCCCACTTCGAATCGTAATCCGGTGCCGCGGCGTCGTGGTAGAGCGTGTTGACCTGCTTGATGTATTCGGGGGTGACGGGCGACCGCGCGGGCATCCCGCGGCACTGTACGGAAGCGCGCAGGGCCGGCGCGCAGCTAGGGTCCTCCCCCAGCCCGCCGCCCTGCCTCGCCAGCGCCCCAACCGTGGAGCACGTCCAACACAACCAGCCCCTCGGGGTGCCACCGCTCGCACTCACCGGCGAGCGAACGCTTCCGGACGTGCCCGAGGAGAACTACTGGTTCCGGCGACATCTCGCCGTCTATGAGTGGATAGCGAAGCGCGTTCGGGGCCTGCGGGTCGCCGACCTCGCCTGCGGCGAGGGGTACGGGTCCGACGTCCTCGCGCGAGCCGCGGCTGAGGTCGTGGGCGTCGACGCCAACCCAGAAGCGCACGAGCATGCCCGCCTTCGTTACCGGCGCGCGAACCTCCGATTCGCGAGGGGCCTGGTGGAGGAGTTCGACGAGCCATGCGACGCGATCACGTTCCTGCAGACGATCGAGCACATCCACGAGCCGGGGGCGCTGCTTCAGCGCTTTGCCCGGATCGCACCGATCGCCTACATCTCGACGCCCAACCGGCTGACCCTGGCGCCGCCCGGCGCCGAGAAGTCCGAGAACCCGTGGCACCTGCGCGAGTACACCGTCGCCGAGTACCGTGAGGTGCTCGAGCCCAACTTCAGCCGGATCGCGATCCTGGGGGTGTTCCACGCCCGCAAGCTGCGCGCGCACGAGCTCGCCCTCAGGTACGGCTGGGACCGCGTCCATTCGGCGCTCGGACTGACGCACCCGTTCTACTCGCGCTTCGTGCCCGCCATCGCCTCGTCCGACTTCCGGCTGACGGAACGCGGCGATCCGGAGAGCGCGCTCGACTTCCTGGCCATCTGCCGTGCCTGAGCCGACGGGCGACCTCGCGATCGTGCTCCACTCGCACATGCCCTACGTCGAGGGCTTCGGCACGTATCCGTTCGGCGAGGAGTGGCTGTTCGACGCCGTCGCCCGCTCCTACCTTCCGCTGCTCGCCGAGGTTCACGACATCACGATGACGGTGTCGCCGGTGCTGGCCGACCAGCTCGAGGCTCGGGGAGCCTCGCGTCGCATGGAGGAATTCCTGCGACGGTTTCGGCTGGAGGCGGCCGAGCGCGACGCCCGCGCCGCTCCGGAGGAGCTTCGGGCTGCGGCGGAGGCCGAGGCCGAGCGCTACCGCGAGGCGCTGCATTCGATCTCGAAGCTCGACGGTGAGGTGCTGGCGGCATTCCGCGGCGCGGCCGCCGAGCGAAACGTCGCGCTGATCCCCACGGCCGCGAGCCATGCCGTGCTTCCGCTGGTGGCCACCGCCCCGGGGCGCCGGCTTCAGATCGATGCCGCCCTGCGCTCGCACCGCAGGCGGTTCGGCTCCGTGACCGGCTTCTGGCTCCCCGAGTGCGCGTACCGCAGCGGCATCGCGCCCCTCCTCGCCGAGCGCGACCTGCGCTTCTTCTGCGTCGACCAGAGCAGGCACGAGCGATCGCTCGATGCGCTGGCCCCGATTCGAGCCGGCGATGGCCTCGTCGCCTTCACGATCGACTGGGGGGCCGTGGAGCTCGTGTGGTCCGACCGGGGTTACCCCGCCGGCGGCGCGTATGCCGAGTTCCACCGCCTCTCGATGGAGGGCACGAGGCTGTGGGCGGTCTCCGGGAATCCGTACGACCCGCGCGCGGCGCTGGATCGGACGGCGGCGCATGCGGCGGACTTCCTCGAGCGGGTGGCTGCGAGGCTCGCCCGATTCCGTGCCGAGCGCGATCGTCCGGGCCTTCTCACCTTCGCGGTCGACACCGAGCTCCTCGGCCACTGGTGGTCCGAGGGGCCGGCCTGGCTTGCCACCGTGCTGGGCGGGGCGCACGACCGAGGAATCCGGCTGGTGACGCTGCCGGAGGCGCTGGAGCGACACGAGCCGGAGGTGCGCCAACTGCAGGAGTCGACATGGGGGGACGGAAAGGACCTTCGGACCTGGGACTCGCCGGCGGTGGGGGACATGGCGTGGGCGGCTCGCAGGCTCGAGCTGCGACTCGTGAACGCGCTCGCGGCCGGCGAGCTCACGGCCCGGGCGGGTGAGAGGGCGGCTCGCGAGCTTCTCGCCCTCCAGGCGAGCGACTGGGCGTTCCTCGACCGCCGCGAGCAGGCCGGCGACTATCCGTTTCAGCGCTCGACCGCCCACGCGCGCGCCCTGCTGGAGGCCATAAACTCCGGCGCGCGCCGGCACGCTTCGGGTGCGGCGCGCGCAGGCGATTTCGACCCCCGCATGCGAAACCTGGCACCAGACCTGAGCCTCGCCCCGCTGCTCGAGCCGTGATCCGCACCCGGCCGTGACCTCGACCCTGATCCTCTCCTGGGAGTATCCGCCGCTGATCGAGGGCGGCCTGGCGCGGCACGTGCGCAAGCTCTCGGAGGCGCTCGTCGAGTTCGACGTCGACGTGCATGTGCTCACGCGCGGCGGTGAGGAGTCGCCCGCGGAGGAGGTCGTCGCGGGGGTGTCGATTCACCGGGTGCGCGAGCCGCGGCGGCCCACGGACCTCGGCGAGTTCGTCGCCTGGGTCGAGCGGATGAACGCGGACATGCTGGCCGCGGGCGTGGAGCTCGGGGATCGCCACGACTTCGACGTGGTTCACGGCCATGACTGGCTCGTCGCGATGGCATGCGACCACCTGGCGCGCCGGTTCGCATCGCCCCTCGTCACGACCATTCACGCCACTGAGCACGGACGCCACCAGGGCTGGGTGGACAAGCATCCGCAGTCACACATCCACGGCGTCGAGCATTGGATCGCGAACCGCGCCGACCGCGTGATCGCCTGCTCGTACTACATGCGCGAGCAGATCGCGGACATCTTCGGCGTCGAGGACTCCAGGGTCGCGGTGATCCCCAACGGGATCGATCCGGGTGACCTGCGGCCACAGTCGCAGAGCGAGCTCGAGGAGCTGCGGCTGCAGTTCGCCAGGCCCGACGAGAAGCTCGTGCTCCTGATCGGGCGCCTCGTCTACGAGAAGGGGTTCCAGCTGGCACTTGAGGCGATGCCCGCGCTGATCGAGCGGCTGCCGCGCACGCGCTTCCTCGTCGCAGGCTCCGGCACCCACGAGCACGAGCTCCGCCGCCAGGCGGACGAGCTGGGACTGATGGACCACGGCACCTTCCTCGGCTGGATCGGCGATGACGTGCTGCATTCGCTCTATCCGATCGCGGACGTCTGCGTCGTTCCGTCGATCTACGAGCCGTTCGGCCTCGTCGCGCTGGAGGCCATGGCGTCCGGGTGCCCGTGCATCGTCGCGGACACCGGCGGGCTGCGCGAGGTGGTGCCGCACGAGGAGGCCGGACTCAGGTTCCGCGCCCGCGACCCGGAGGCCCTGGTCGACGTGGCCGCCCGTGTCCTATCCGACGACGAGCTCGGGCGCCGCCTCGTGGCGGAGGCGTACGAGCACGTTCGTCGCTTCGACTGGCTCGACGTGGCGGAGCGGACCGCGGCCCTCTACCACGGGCTCACGGGCGAGCTGGCCTGGTCTCAGATCCATCGTCGTCCGGCGGCGACGGTGCCCCCTCCGGCTCGGGCTCCACGGGGTCCGGCCAGCTGAGCGTCCGCGGCGCCTCTCGCATGCGCAGGATCCGGGCGGGGACGCCGCCGACCACCGCGTTGGCCGGGACATCCCGCGTCACGACGGAGTTCGTGCCGACCACGGCGTTGTCGCCGACTCGCACCCCACGAAGGACGCACGCGCCATACCCCACCCACACGTTCGAGCCGACGTCCACGTCGCGCTTGTAGATGCCCTGGACCCGGATCGGGCGATCGACCTCCGCGGCCCCATGATCGAAGTCGATGAACATCGCCCGATCGGCGATCACGCACTGCTGCCCGATCCGGACGTGCTGATACGCCGAGATCGTGCACTCCTGACCGAGGACGGTCTTCGGCCCGATGATGACCTCGCCCTCGTGGCAGCGGATCTTCGTGCCGTCGCCAAGCCAGACGAACCGCCCGAACCGGACCGTCCCCTTGGGGCCGATCTGTATTTGAAGCCGCTTGCCGAGGAAGAGGGGGCCATCGGTCCGCCAGCGCCACCCCGCGGCCGTGAGGAATCGCCGCCACGCGTACCGATACGCGAGCCGCGCGTACTTCGGCGTGAACATCCGGTTGCCCGCGAGGAACCTGAGCAGTCGAAGCACGCGCGGAGACTCTAGTGCCGGGGAATCCAGCGAGCTGTTGCCCCTGGACTAGTTGGCGGAACGGGTCGCAGCGAGGGAGAGTCCCGGCAGGATTGACCGTCCCGACAACGGCTACCAGATTCGAGTGTGGACTTGACCACGCTATACGTGGCGAATCCTTCCCTCGACGATTGCGCGCGGGGGCGAGCGCGTGTATGGGGCGAGTTTCGTTGAATCACCGGCTCGATCCGTCGAGAGAGTGATTTGGCCGCATATATCGGCTCAATCCTTCACTCGATCTCTTTGAACTCGAAACCCGTCCGAAATCCGTGCCGTAGACCCGAGACTAGACTCCGCCCTCCATGCCTGAGGCCGCGCAATCCGCACAGGCTCCGCTCGCAGAGCGCGTGGTCGCTGGTGACAAGCGGGCGCTCGCGCGGGCGATCAGCCTAGTGGAGAACCGCGATCCCGAGGGCGATCGGCTGGTCGCCGAGCTGTTTCCCCGCACCGGCAACGCGCGCGTGGTGGGCATGACCGGCCCTCCCGGAGTCGGCAAGAGCACCCTGATCGGCGCGCTGACGAAGGAGCTGCGCGAGGCCGGCCGCGCCGTGGGAGTGCTCTCCATGGATCCCTCCAGCCCCTTCACGCAGGGGGCGATGCTCGGCGATCGGATACGCCTCGCCGAGCATTTCCTCGACGCGGAAGTGTTCATCCGCTCGATGGCGACGCGGGGGTCCCTCGGGGGTCTCGCCGAGGCCGCGCTACAGGCGGCGCTACTGATGGACGCCTCAGGCAAGGACGACGTCCTGCTCGAGACGGTGGGGGTGGGCCAGGGCGAGATCGACATCGTCGACCATGCGGACACCATCGTGCTCGCGTTGATGCCGGGCTCGGGCGACTCCATCCAGGCTCTCAAGGCGGGCGTGATGGAGATCCCCGACGTCATCGTTGTGAACAAGGCCGACCATCCGCTCGCCGACACGATGGTCCGGGAGGTTCGTTCGGCGCTCGGCCTCGGTCCGCAGGGGCCCTGGAGGGTCCCGGTCATCAAGACCGAGGCCGCGAAGGGGGAGGGGATCGCCGACCTCCTCGGCCGGATCGACGCCCATCGTGACCACATCACCGAGACCGGCACACTGGCCGAGCGGCGGGCGCGCAACCTGCGCGCGGAGGTGCTGGGGATCGCCGCCGCGCGGCTTCGCCGCCGGCTCGAGGAGCGGTCGTCGAGCGATCCGGGTTGGGAGGAGCTGCTGCAGAGCGTCACGCGTCGCGAAACGGATCCCGCCACGGCGGCGGGCAGGCTGTTGGGGATGATCGAAGACGGCTGACGACGCCGCCGCGACCATCGCGGCGCGCTCGTTGCGATCGATACAGCTTGTGCTGCTAGAGCGCTCCGGTCGACCAGTCGAATGGCGTCGGCGCCCCAGCCCCAGCGCCCGCGCCGTCAACGGCCACGACCACGCGGGTCCGGCGCCCGCTCGCCCCACGCCGTACCCTGACCTGTGACCACTCCGCGCACGGCGCGAAGGCCTCGGTCAGTTGCACGGCTAGCCGGGACGGCTCACGCTTGCGCCCGTTCGGCTTTCTCTCCACTGGATCCCCCATCTCGAAGGTTCCGACGACGCCGCGACTTTACGCCGCCCTTCGGCCGGAATCGTGCGGAGAGTGACAAAGCGCGCGAATCAACTCCCAAATTGCGAAAACCTCGACGAGCGGGTCAGCATCCCAACAGGCGGGCGATCACCATCTGCTGGATCTCGTCGGTTCCCTCGCCGATGGTGAGGATCTTCGCGTCCCTGTAGAAGCGGCACACCGGGTACTCCTCGATGTAGCCGTAGCCGCCGTGGATCTGCACCGCCTCCTCCGTCGCGCGTACGGCGACCCGCCCGGTCTTCAGCTTCGCCTGCGCCGCGGCGAGGGTGAACGGCTCACCGCGGTCCTTGAGGATCGCCGCCCTGTAGGTGAGGAGCCGCCCCGCCTCGACCTCGGCCGAGATATCGGCGATCTTCATCTGAATCGCCTGGAACCTCGAGATCGGCTGGCCGAACGCACGTCGTTCCCTCGCGTAGGCGAGCGCCTCGTCCAGGGCCCCCTGGGCCAGCCCGACTCCCATGGCGGCCACCCCGATCCGGCCACCGTCGAGGATGTGCAGGAACTGCTTGAACCCCTCCCCGCGGCGCCCGAGCAGATTGGCCTCGGGCACCCGGCATCCGTCGAAGCTCAGCGGGCGCGTGTCCGACGCGTTCCAACCCATCTTTCGATACGGCTCACCGCGCTCGTAGCCCGGCGTGTCGTTCGGCACGATGATGTTGGAGATCTCGCCGTCCCCGTTGGTGCGCGCGGTGATCGTGACGCAGCCGGAGATGTCCGTGCCGGCGTTGGTGATGAACTGCTTGGCGCCGTCGATGACCCAGTCGCCGTCCTCGAGGCTCGCCCGCGTGCGGGTGGCGCCCGCGTCTGACCCCGCCTCCGGTTCGGTCAGCCCGAACGCCGCGAGCTTGCGCCCGCTGGTCAGCTCCGGGAGCCACTCGGCCTTCTGTTCCGCCGTCCCCCAGAGGTGGATCGGCATCGTCCCGAGCGACGTGTGCGCGGCCATGGTGATGGAGACGGACGAATCGACCCGCGCGAGCTCCTCCACCGCAAGCGCGTAGGTGAGCGTGTCGGCCCCGCCCCCGCCGTACTCCTCGGGAAACGGGATCCCCATCAGGCCGAGCACGCCCATCTTGCGGACGATCTCGTAGGGAAAGGCCTTCGCCCGGTCGAGCTCCTCCGCCACCGGCGCGATCTCCTGGCGGGCGAAGTCGCGAACCGTGTCGCGCAAGAGGCGTTGCTCCTCTCGTAGCTCGAGGTCCACGTCAGTCGGCGCTTGCCCTGAGCAGGTCGACGAGGAGGCGCACCCCGAACCCGGTCGGGCCGGTGCCCACATAGGCGCGACCGACGTCCCAGGCGGTGCCGGCGATGTCCAGGTGCGCCCACGGGACCTCGTCCGTGAACTCCCTCAGGAACTCCGCGGCGTAGATCGTCGACGCCTTCCGCTTCGAGGAGCTGTTGACCAGGTCCGCGTCCCTGCCGCGCACGAGCTCCCTGTACTCGGGATGCAGAGGCAGGCGCCAGAGGAGCTCACCGGTCCGCTCGCCGGCGGCGACGACCCGCTCGGCCCACTCGTCGTCGCTCGCCACGAGAGCGGCGTACGTCGAGCCAAGCGCGACGATCACCGCGCCCGTGAGCGTCGCGATGTCCACGAGGCGATCGGCGCCGAGCTCGCGCACGCAGTAGGTCAGGGCGTCCGCCAGGATCAGGCGGCCCTCGGCGTCGGTGTTCGTGATCTCCACCGTCTTGCCATTGAGCTGGGTGATGATGTCGCCGGGGCGCGTGGCCCTTCCGCCGGGCATGTTCTCGGCCGAGGGGACGCACGCCACGACGTTCACGGGAAGCCGCAGCTCGGCGACCGCGGCGACCGTCTCGAGCACCGCCGCGCCACCGGACATGTCCATCTTCATCTCCTCCATCCGGGCCGCGGGCTTGATCGAGATCCCGCCGGTGTCGAAGGTCACGGCCTTGCCGACGAGCCCCAGCCTCTCGCCATCGGAGGTGCCGCCCGAGTAGCGCAGGGAGATGAGCTGCGGTTCCTGAGCGCTGCCCTTCCCTACGGCGGCCAGCCCACCCAGGCCGCGTCCGGTGATCTCGTCGCGCCCCAGCACCTCGACTTCCACGGCGTCGTGGGCGTTGGCGATCTCCCGCGCGCGGTCAGCCAGGTAGCTGGGCGTGACGACGTTCGCCGGCAGCGCCTGCAGCTCTCGCGCGCGGTTGACCGCGTTCGCGGCCACCGTCGCCGACGCGACGGGCTCCGCGAGCGCCTGGTCCTCGCCGGGGGCGCAGATCAGCAGGCGCTCGACGCGGGGCGGCGGCGGGTCGTCCGGATCGCGCGATTTGAAGCGGTCGAAGCGAAACGACGCGAGAACGGTGCCGTCGACGATCGCGATCGCGAACGCGTCCCGATTGCCCGCCGAGCGAGCGGAATCCGGAAGTGCCCAGGCGAGCGCGGTCGCTTCGAAGCCTGCGGCCTGCTCGACGGCGATGGCCGCGGCGATCCGAAGTCGCTCAGGATCGAGTTCCTCGAGCTTGCCGAGGCCGATCACCAGCAGCCTGCGCGTCGGATCGGGGCGGAGGAGCGCGTGCTTGCGGAACGCTCGCCTGACGTCCTGTGCGCCGGGCAGGTTCCGCCAGGTCGGGTCGAGCTCCGCGCCCTCCGCGAGCCCGATGACATGGAGATCGGCTCCGACCGCCTCGAGCGGCTCTCCGGTGACCTCGATGTCCACGGGCGGCGAGTCTAGTCAGGCCTCGCGCAAATCCAGGCAGCGGTCCGGACGGGCGCTGGGGGTCACTAGCATCCAGCGGACAGAGGACAAGCTCGCGGCCACCGGCCGGCCGCCCGTCCAGAAAGGCTCAGATGTCGAAGACCGTGATCCTTGGCACCGCCCGGACCCCCTTCGGAAAGATGGGCGGGGGACTCTCCTCACTGGAGGCGCCCGACCTCGGCGCCAAGGCGATCGAGGCCGCGCTCGAGCGGTCGGAGGTCCAGCCCGACCAGGTTCAGGCGGTCATCTACGGGCAGGTGCTCCAGGGCGGTCAAGGGCAGATCCCTTCGCGCCAGGCGCAGATCAAGGCTGGCATCCCGCGCGAGGTGCCCTCCGAGACCGTCAACAAGGTCTGCGCCTCGGGGATGCGAACCCTCGGCATCGCCGACCAGGCGATCCGCGCCGGGGACGTCGACATCGTCGTGACCGGCGGAATGGAGTCCATGAGCCAGGCGCCGTATCTGCTCCCCGGCGCCAGGTTCGGCTTCCGGATGGGCGACGTCAAGGCGGTCGACTCGATGACGCACGACGGCCTCACGAACCCGTTCACCGGCAAGCAGATGATCAACGAGGCGTCCGAGGTCTCGAACGAGCTGGAGATCACCCGCCCCGACATGGACCGCTTCGCGGCCCGCTCGCACCAGCTGGCGGCGAAGGCGACCGATGAGGGCACGCTCGCGGAGGAGATCGTGGCGGTGACGGTGAAGCGCAGGAAGGACGAGGTCGAGGTCGTCGCCGACGAAGGGATCCGGCCGGATACGAGCATGGAGGTCCTCGCAAAGCTTCCGGCGGTCGGGGGCGACGGCGCCACCCACACGGCCGGGAACTCACCCGGCGTCAACGACGGGGCGGGCGCCGTCATCGTCGCGTCCGAGGAGTGGGCCGCTCGCGGGGGTCATGAGCCGATCGCGCGCGTGCTCGCGTACGGA
This sequence comes from Solirubrobacterales bacterium, assembly GCA_036265555.1. Taxonomy (GTDB): domain Bacteria; phylum Actinomycetota; class Thermoleophilia; order Solirubrobacterales; family 70-9; genus AC-56. The sequence goes on along the minus strand of DATAOX010000006.1, from coordinate 2,540 downwards.
ACGGTCGCAGACGACTTCCCGTACCTCGCGCGCACCCCTGCCCGCGCCGCCAAGCAGGCGCTCGACAAGATCGGCAAGGGCCCCGAGGACGTCGACCTCTGGGAGATCAACGAGGCGTTCGCGTCGGTCGCGATCAATTCGATGAGGATGCTCGGCATCGATGAGGACAAGGTCAACGTGAACGGCGGCGCCATCGCCCTGGGCCATCCGATCGGCGCCTCGGGGGCGCGCATCGTGGGCGCCCTCGTCCACGAGCTTCGCCGCCGCGGCGGCGGGCTGGGCTGCGCCGCGATCTGCTCCGGCGGTGGGCAGGGCGATGCCATCGTGCTGGAGGTCGACGGGGCGTAGGCGCCCGGGCCGGCGCCTGGCCCATGGCGGTCGGGGCTGGGTAAGGGAAGCTGAGCCGTCCGCTGCCTCGAGGAGAAGGATTGACCCCCTATATCGGGGCGAATCCTTCTCTCGGCAAGCAGGTCTCGTCGAGTGAGTGATTCGGCCGATATATGCAGCTCGATCGCGCACTCGACCGTTACGCGGCCTCGGCAGTACTCCGCAACCCCCGGTTGTCGGTTGCCTTGGGTGGCCGCCGTTGCGAGAATTTTCCGCTTGGCGGAGGGTTCAAGGCTCACCAGGCGCAAGCTCGTGGGATCGGCGGCCGCCGCCGGGGCGGGGGCTTTGCTTGCCAGTGCGCCCGGTGCTCTGGCGCATTCGCGCCCGGGGCGACGCCCTGAGGTCGACGTCGCGATCGTCGGCGCCGGGTTTGCGGGCCTGACTGCCGCGATCGAGCTGCATCGCCAAGGCAAGTCGGTGGTCGTGCTCGAGGCGCGCGATCGTGTCGGCGGGCGCGCGCTCAACCACCACCTCGCCGGGGGACGGGTCTCCGAGGCCGGGGCGACATTCGTCGGGCCAACTCAGGGGCACATCATCGCGCTGGCCGAGCGGTTCGGGGTGGGCAGGTTTCCGACCTATGACGTTGGCGACAACGTCTATTACCGGGACGGAATGCGAACCACGTACAGCGACAAGACCGCCACGGGAATCGTGCCGCCCGACCCAACGATCGATGCGGATGCGGCTGCGATCGTAACCCGGATCGACCGCCTCTCGACCAAGGTCCCGGTTCACGCACCATGGAAGGCCCGGCACGCATCGAAGTGGGACGGTCAGACGCTCGAGTCGTGGGCACGAGAGAATTCGAGCTACCGCGTGAACGAGAGTTTCCGGCGCCTGGTCGCGGTAGCGACACGTCCGATCTTCGGCGCCGACCCGCGCGAGATCTCGTTCCTGTTCACCCTCTTCTACATCGCCGCCTCGGGCGACGAGAGGCATCCGGGCACCTTCGAGCGCAACTTCAGCACCCGCAATGGCGCCCAGATGTGGCGCTTTCACGGCGGCTCCCAGTTGATCACCCAGCGGATGGCGAGTCGGCTCGGCCACGGGGTCGTCCTCGGCACGCCGGTCAGGCGAATCGTCCAGCGCCAGCACTACGTGACCGTGGAGTCCGCCCACCGCGACCTCCGCGCGAAGCGGGTGATCGTCGCGGTTCCGCCGACGCTCGCCGGGCGCATCCACTACCAGCCGGAGATGCCCACCACTCGCGATCAGCTCACTCAGCGGCTCCCGCAGGGGACGCTGATCAAGGTGGCATGCGTCTACGACACGCCGTTCTGGCGGGAGGACGGGCTGAACGGCACCGCCCTGTCGCTGAACGGCCCCGTGAACGCGACCTTCGACGACTCGCCGCCAGGGGGCAAGCCGGGGGTGATCTTCGGGTTCGTCGGCGGTGACGCGGCGCGCGGGTTCATGCGGTTGACCGCGGCTGAGCGGCGAGCCGCCGTGATCCGGAACTTCAAAGCGTTCTTCGGGCCAAAGGCGGACAAGCCGCGGGAGTATTTCCAGACCAACTGGACCCACGAGGCGTGGACGCGCGGCTGTCCCGTCGCGGTCCCGGGGCCGGGGGTCCTGGTCGCATACGGCCAGGCGCTGCGGCGTCCGGTTGGACGAATCCACTGGGCGGGGACGGAGACGTCCACATACTGGAACGGTTACATGGACGGGGCCGTCCGGTCCGGAGAGCGCGCGGCGGGGGAGATTCTGCGCGAGCTGTGAGGCACGTCGCGGCGTGCCGCGTAAGCACCGATGGTTCCCGGGCAGCTAGCCTCCGACCGCATGCAACGGGGCGCGGCGTTCTTCGACCTCGACCGCACGCTCATGGCGGGCTCGAGCGGGATGCACTTCGCCCGCGCCGCCTATGGCAGTGGCATGGTGGGCCGTCGCCAGCTGATGCGATGGGGCGTGGAGCACCTCCACTACCGGCTACGGGGCTCCACGGACGAGCGCACCTCGCAGCTCCTGTCGCAGGTGAGGGAGTTTCTCTCCGGCATCCCGGCCCGCGACATCAGGCGCCTCGCACCGGGGCTTCTCGCCGGCGTGCTCCCCCGCATCTACCCGCAGATGCTCGACGAGGTTCGCAGCCACCAGGACGCCGACAGGCCGACGTTCATCGTCAGCGCGGCGGGCAACGATCTCGTCGAGATGCTGGC
>DATAOX010000005.1:0-17182 GCA_036265555.1 Solirubrobacterales bacterium | reverse complement strand
ACAACGTGCTGATCTGGGGGGCGGCCGGTGGGCTGGGAGTGTTCGCCACCCAGCTCTGCAAGGCGTCTGGCGCGAACGCCGTGGGCGTGGTGTCATCGGCGGAGAAGGGGGAGCTCGTCAAGCAGCTCGGCGCGGTCGACTCCATCGACCGCAACGAGTTCGCCGGCATGATGCGAAGGGGCGGGGAGTCGAAGGACGAGGAGAAGGAGCGGTTCAAGGCCTCACGGGCGTTCGCCAAGCGCGTCAAGGAGATCCTCGGCGACGCCCCCGACATCGTCTTCGAGCACGTGGGCAAGGCCACGTTCCCCACCTCCGTCCTGGTCGTGAAGCCATTCGGCAAGGTCGTGATCTGCGGCGCCACGTCCGGATACGACCTCGACTTCGATGTCAGGTACCTGTGGATGAGGCAGAAGGAGATCCTGGGCTCCCATTTCGCGAACGCGTACGAGTGCACGCGAGCCAACCAGCTCATGGCGGAGGGAAAGATCCGGCCGGTGCTGTGGCAGGCGATGGGCTTCGAAGGCGTCCCCGGGGCGCATCAACTGCTGCACGAGAACAAGCACCTCGGCAAGATCTCGATCATGGTCGGCGCCACGGATCGAGAGGAGGGAAAGCACACCGAGGGCCCCGGCGCCATCTGGGCCGAGGTCGGGACCTGAGGATCCGGGACGAGCTCCTGATGCCCGACATCAACTACATCGACTGGCACGTCCACGCGTTCCGGGCCGAGCGCTGGTACGAGATGTGGAGACCGGCCCTCGATCGGGCGATGGCGTTCGGCGCGCGCTCGTGCATCCTCTCCCGCGACGTCGACGATCCCCTCCACTTCCGCCAGGTCTCGGTGTGGGACGACCATGCGGACTTCGAGCGCTATTGGTACTCCGACGAGATCTCCGCCCTGCGCGAGGCCGCGCTCAACTACTTCAACAAGCCGCTCCTGCCCAGCTGGCACACGACGATCTTCGACGCGACGCCGGTCCCCGCGGGCGACTGACCGCCGTCACTGGCGCTCCAGCGGCGCCATCGTGAGCCCGGCTTCCTTCAGTAGCTCCCAGTAGAGCTCGGCGGTCTCCTTCGCCCCCGTCCAGACGATGGCCTGGCCCGAGTTGTGGATCCGGTCGGCGAAGCGGTACCCGTCGTCCAGCGAGGTGCCGGGAATGACATTCGCAAGCGTTCGGGCAACGTGATCGAACGTGTTGTGATCGTCATTCAGGACGATCACCGACCAGTTTCCGCCGACCCCCGACCCGGGGCCGCCGGTGCGGGGGCGCTCGACCGTCTCGGTCGTCATCTAGGGCTTCGGAACCTGGACCGCGAGGCTGTCGAAGGTCGCGGAGGCCGGCTTCTTGCGCTTCTTCGCGTAGCCAAGCATGAACTCCAGCTTGCGGCCGTCGATCTGGCTCGACTTGCGATCGGCCACCTTCGCCACCCGCTTGCCGTTGACGCCGGCGGCGACCTGCGACCCGCTCACCGACAGGTTCAAGACGTTGCGCTTGTTCACGCCCTTGATCGCCTTGTTCGTGCCCTTGTCGAGGACGTTCACGTTGTCGCTGCCCGCTCGGCGCGACAGCCGGAACTTGTGCTCGCTGGGGAAGACCTGCAGCTCGTAGCCGATGTCCTTGGCGGAACGCACCGCGACGCCCACGTAGACGCGGTCGCGCACCTTCTTCGGCGTCTTTTTCAGCAGCTTCGCATCGACGCGGATCCCGTGATTGGGCCGCGTCGCGTCGCCCTGGACCGGTGGCCGGTACCCGCACACGGTCCTCCCCCGCTCGGCGTCAACCTCGAGGCTCTTCGCCTTCTTGCGCCAGCCCTTCTTGCAGTGCTTGCCCTCGGCGTGGCGAACCTCCTTGGCCTCTTTGCTGCTCGAGAAGTCGTTCTTGTAGACGGTCACGCCGGCGATCGCCGTCGCGGTCAGCACGGCGGCGGCCATCGCGACCAGTGCGGGTCCGAGGAGCCGGGCTCTGCGGGTTGCGGGTCTCACGATCCCGTGCAGCGTAGCCAGTCAGGATGCGGCTGGCGGGACCGCTCATCCAGCGCCGGAGGCGCCGGGCGGCTCCCGTTTGCTCCAGTAGCGCTCGAGGCCGAGCCATAGCTGCTCCGGGGGCGCGGCCTGCCGATAGCGAGCCGCTGCGCCGCGGTCGACCGCGCGCGTCGTCTCGGCGTCGAGATCTCGCAGGAACCGCTCGCGGTCACCCTCGTGGGCCCGCTCGGCACCGCGCCGCAGGCTCTCGCGCGCCGACTCGAGCTGCTCCAGCGGGCTGTCGGCTGCGCCGAAGTGGGTCAGGCACAGCCGACCCGGCCGCCAGTCGGCCACTCGATCCAGGGACGACTCCCAGGCCTCGACATCGATGTCGGGAGGGGGCGTCGGCGCGATCGTGAGATCGGAGGGCGCGATGCGAACCCCGGCCACATCGCCCACGTACGCGTCGCCGGACTCCTCGTGAAGGTAGGCGACGTGGTGGTTCGCGTGGCCGCGGGTGTGGACGACGCGGAAGCCCTCGATCGACTCGCCACCGGTGAGCGCCACGACGTTTTCGGCCGGGACCGGGAGGACCTCGCCCCAGAGGCGGTCCATTTCGTCGCCGTAGAGGCGGGCGGCGCTCCGGAGCAGCTTCCCCGGCTCGACCAGATGCGGCGCCCCGACCTCATGGACGTACACCCGGAGCCCGGGGAATCGCCTGACGAGCGACCCGGACGCGCCGGCATGGTCGAGATGGACGTGCGTGAGCAAGAGCGCCCGCGGCTCCGCGCTCAGCCCGGCGAGGAGCGCCTCCAACGCCGTGGATGGCCCCGGGTCGACGATCAGGCCGTCGATCTCATAGGCGCCGATGACCCGGTCCCTGCCGAGATGCATCAGGTCGATCAGCCGGCTCATTTCGGCGGAGCCTCGAACGTTCACGAGCGACCCGACTCCAGCGCGTCCTTCAGGCGGGTGTAGTCGCCGTCGAACTGGCGGCGGAGCAGGTGCCCGAGCACCGGCCCGGCCAGGCGAAGAGCGCCGCGCAGCTCCCCCTCCGCCACGAACTCGATCCGGGTCGCACCATCCACGGCCGTGAACTCATTCCTGCCGTCGATCGGCAGCGGGCCGGAGACGATCCGCAGGTCGAACCGGCGGTTCGCCTCATACGCGGAGACCTCGACGATCGCCTCCGCCGTCCTGCCGAACGGGGCGCGGCGCACCTCCCTGAATCGCGTGCCGGGCCCGACCGGCCCCTCGGTCTCCTTGGTAACCGAGACCAGGTTCGTCTGCCATGCGCCGAGCTTCGCGGGATCCGTCACGTAGGCGAAGACCTCCACGACAGGACGATTCACCTCCACTGTCAGATCAACGCGAATCAAGCTGAGCGAGAGCGATCCTTCCGCTGGCGTGGCCCCCGAACCTACAATGCTCCGCATGGCAGACCACCGCCTGCCGGGCCCGGACCGGCCCTGGGTCATGCGTACGTACGCCGGACATTCGGACGCTCGGCGGTCCAACGAGCTCTACCGCCGCAACCTCGCCAAGGGCCAAACCGGGCTCTCCGTGGCCTTCGACCTGCCGACGCAGACGGGCTATGACCCCGACCACGTCCTCGCCCGAGGGGAGGTCGGCAAGGTCGGCGTGTCGATCGCCCACAAGGGTGACATGCACGCATTGCTCGACGGGATTCCGCTCGACGAGATGAACACGTCGATGACGATCAATGCGACGGCGGCGTGGCTCCTCGCGCTCTACGCGACGGTCGCCGAGGAGAACGGCATCGACCGCTCAAAGCTCAAGGGGACGACCCAGAACGACATCATCAAGGAGTACCTGTCGCGCGGCACCTACGCCTTCCCGCCCGGGCCGTCGATGCGCCTGATCGCGGACACGGTCGCGTTCACCGTGAACGAGGTGCCGACATGGAACCCGATCAACGTCTGCAGCTACCACCTCCAGGAGGCGGGGGCCACCCCGGTCCAGGAGATCGCGTACGCGCTGTCGACCGCGATCGCCGTCCTCGACGAGACGAAGGCTCGCGGTCAGGTCTCGGACGAGGACTTCCCCCGTGTGTTCGGGCGGATCTCGTTCTTCGTCAACGCCGGAATCCGGTTCATCGAGGAGCACGCGAAGCTCCGCGCAATGGGCAAGCTGTGGGAGGAGCTCGGTCGAGACCGCTACGGCGTCACCGAGCCGAAGTTCCTGCGCATGCGCTACGGCGTCCAGGTGAACTCACTCGGCCTCACGGAGTCTCAGCCCGAGAACAACGTCCCGAGGATCGTGCTCGAGGCGCTCGCGGTGACCATGGGCCGAAGCGCCCGCGCGCGGGCGATCCAGCTCCCCGCCTGGAACGAGGCGCTGGGCCTGCCGCGCCCGTGGGACCAGCAATGGAGCCTGCGTATCCAGCAGATCCTCGCCGACGAGACCGACCTGCTCGAGTATCCGGACGTCTTCGAGGGCTCCCGGGTGATGGAGGCGCTGACCGACGAGCTCGCCGAGGGGGCTCGCGAGGAGATGCGCGCCGTGGAGGAGCATGGCGGCGCGGTCGAGGCGGTCCCCTACATGAAGTCCCAGCTGGTGGAGTCGCACCGCGAGCGCGTGGCGAAGATCGAGCGGGGCGAGATCAGGGTCATCGGCCAGAACTGCTTCACCGAGACCGAGGATTCCCCGCTCACGGCGGGCGCGGACGGCGGGATCCTCACTCCGGACGCCGAGGTCGAGCGCGAGTGCCGCGATGCCCTCGAGCGCTGGAAGGCCGAACGCGACCAAGGCGCGGTCGACCGCGCGCTCGAGCAGCTGGCCGAGGCCGCTGCGAAGGAGGATGTCAACATCATGCCTGCCACCATCGAGGCGGCAAAGGCCGGCGCCACGACCGGCGAATGGGCGGGCGTCCTGCGCAACGTCTTCGGCGACTACCGGGCGCCCACCGGCGTCGGCGCCGCGCCCGAGTCGGTGGACGGTGACATGCTGGCCGCAGTACGCGAGCGGGTCGCGCAGCTCGCCGACGAGCTCGGGCACCGACCGCGGATCCTCGTGGGAAAGCCGGGTCTCGACGGGCATTCAAACGGCGCCGAGCAGATCGCCGTTCGCGCCCGGGACGTCGGGATGGAGGTGATCTACCAGGGCATCCGGCTCACGCCCGAGCAGATCGCCGCGTCGGCCCGCGACGAGGACGTCGACGTCATCGGGCTTTCGATCCTCTCCGGCTCACATCGCCAGCTCGTCCCCGACATCGTGCGCCTGCTCCGGGAGGAGGGCATCGACGTCCCCGTCGTCGTCGGGGGGATCATCCCGGCCGCGGACGCCAGGGCGCTCCAAGAGGCCGGCGTGGCCCGCGTCTACACGCCCAAGGACTTCGACCTCAATCGCATCATGGGCGAGATCGCGGACCTGCTGGCGGAGCGCGCCGCGACGGCGCCGGCGCCCGCTGCATAGTCGCGACGCCGGTGGGAGGGACGCCCCGAACCCGCTACGCGCGCAGCGGCGACGCCCATATCGCGTACCAGGTATTCGGCGATGGCGAAATCGACCTGGTCTTCGTACCCGGCTTCGTCTCGAACATCGAGCACTACTGGGAGATGGCCGGCGTCCCCGCGATCCTCAACCGACTCGGTTCGTTCGCACGCGTGGTCATGTTCGACAAGCGCGGAACCGGTTTATCCGACCCGGTCGCGGATGCCCCGCCGCTAGAGCAGCGCATGGACGACATGCAGGCGGTCATGGACGCCGTCGGCCTCGAACGCGCAGTGCTCTTCGGGATCTCGGAGGGTGGGCCGGCGAGCGTGCTGTTCGCCGCGACCTACCCGGACCGCACGAACGCGCTCGTCCTGTACGGCTCGACGCCGCGGTTTCGCGCCGACTCGGATATCTCATGGGGCGCTACCGACGAGCAGATCGAGCGCGTGCTCACCGAAGCCTCGACGCGGTGGGGACAGGGCGCACTGCTCGCGGCGTTCGCTCCGAGCGCTGCGGATGACCCAGCGATGGAGGAGGTCTGGGGCCGCTTTCAGCGTGCGGGCGCGAGCCCCGCGATGGGACGCGCGGTTCTGGCGGCTCTCTTCGAGATCGACGTTCGCGACATCCTGCGGACGATCCAGGTCCCCACGCTGGTCCTCCACCGCACCGGCGATCTCATCGCGCCGGTCGAAGGCGCCCGGCTGATGGCCGAGGAGATCCCGAACGCCCGATACGTCGAATTCTCGGGCGACGACCATGTCCCGTTCACGGGTGATTTCAACCCGGTCCTCGACGAGATGGAGGAGTTCCTGACCGGCGGCCGCCGGCCGCGGCAGCTCGATCGCGTGCTCGCAACGGTGATGTTCACCGACATCGTTGACTCGACGCGTCGCGCGGCGGCCGCGGGCGACAGGCGGTGGCGGGAGCTGCTGTCCCGCCACGACGAGCTCACGCGCCGTCAGCTCGAGCGCTTCCGCGGGCGGGAAGTGAAGACGCTCGGCGACGGGTTCCTGGCGACCTTCGATGGGCCGGCGCGAGCGATCGAGTGCGCTTGCGCGATCACGGACGGCGTCAACCCGCTCGGCCTCGAGGTCCGCGCCGGGCTGCACACGGGCGAATGCGAGCTGGCAGGTGACGATGTGCGCGGCATGGCGGTCAACATCGGCGCGCGCATCGGCGCCCTCGCCGAGCCGAGTGAGGTGCTCGTGTCCGGGACGGTGAAGGATCTCGTCGTCGGCGCCGACCTCGAGTTCGCCGATCGCGGCGAGCACGAGCTCAAGGGCGTACCGGGGACGTGGCGGCTCTTCGCGGCCTCCTCGTGACGGGCGCCGGAACGCGGCGGCTCGAATTCCCGGTGGAGGGGATCACCGACGGGCCGATTCGAATCCGGCTGCGCGCCGACGCCGACGACACAGCGATCGTCGCGGCCTGCCAGGACCGGGAGATCCCGCGCTGGACGCGGGTACCCGATCCGTACGACGAGCGCGCCGCAGCGGATTGGGCGGTGGAATCTCAGCGCCAGCGGGAAGCCGGCGAGGGCCTTCACCTCATCGTCGCGGACGCCGACACGGACGAGCTTCTGGGCTCGATCGGCGTTCAGGACGTCCGCCGTGCCGAATCGCGGTGCGACATCGGCTACTGGCTCGCGCGCCAGGCGCGCGGGCGGGGTGTCATGACGCGAGCGGTCCGGCTGCTCAGCCGATGGGTGTTCGACAATCTCCCGATCGAGCGGATCCAGATCACCGTCCAGCCCGAAAACGAGGCTTCCCGAGCCGTCGCCGAGCGGGCCGGATATGCGTTCGAGGGCATCCTTCGCTCGTACATCGAGGTCAAGGGCGGGCCCGGCGACGCGGCCATGTACTCGCTCCTGCGCGCCAACCGACGCTGAGCTGAATTCGGATGGGCACTAGCTAGGCTCAGTGCGATGAGCGAAGGCTTTCCCGAGGAGCGGGGTGCCTGGCTGCGGTGCTATCGCTGCTGGTCGCAGCGCCTCGAAGCCCAAGTCCATTACGACGCGATCCTGAAGGTCGACCCCGAGACGGGTGAGGCCGCCGACCGCGTCGAGGAGATTCAGGAGGCCGTCGTCCAGTGCCTCGACTGCATGCACGACCAGCCACACCTGACGGTCGCGGACGCGCGCGTCGTCCCAATGGAGGAGCGTTGGGAGCGGATGGTGGCCGGCAAGCCGTTCGTCGCCTCGTGCACCGTCACGATCGACCAGGATCAGGTGGAGGCGTGCTCCGGGCCCGAGGCCGCCGACAGCCTCACGTTCGGGGCGCTCGGCGATTCCGGCACCCGCGAGTTCTTCACCCACGTCCGCTTCCACAAGCACGACGACGATCTCATCGTGGTCCACCTGCTCGTTGAGCTCTACGCCCGCTCCGAGGAGGAGGCGATCGACGTCCTCGAAGGGGCCGCCCGCGGCACCCTCGAGATCACGTCACTCGCGGAGGAGTCCCGGCCCCCTGCGCACGCGGCCGACGAGGCGCACTGAACGGATATAAACCCCGTCGTGCCGGGAATCGGCGCCTTCATCTCCGCCGGGCGCGCTCTGGACTCGGCGCTCGACCGCGCGCGGCTGGCGGACGAGCTCGGGTTCGATTCCGTCTTCACGACCCACGTCGCGGGTCGGGACTCGCTGTCGCTCCTGATCGCGTACGCGTCCGTCACCGAGCGGGTGCGGCTGGGGACCGGCGTGGTTCCGATCTTCTCTCGGACACCGGCGTCCATGGCGCAGACCGCGGCGACGATCGACGAGTTCGCCAACGGGCGAATGGTCGTCGGGATCGGCGTATCGCATCAGGTGACGGTCGAGAACTGGTACGGGGCGAAGATCGAGAAGCCGGTCACGCAGATGCGCGAGTACGCGAGCATCCTGCGGGCGATCTTCCGCGGTGAGGCTCCGCCCGAGGGCGAGTTCTTCCGTACGCGCTTCCAGTTCATGGGGTACTCGGCTCGATCCGACCTGCCCATCTACATCGCCGCGCTGTCGCCCAACATGCTGCGCCTGGCCGGGGAGATCGGTGACGGTGTGCTGCTCTGGCTGTGCAACCCGGATTACATTCGGGACGTCGTCGTCCCCTCCGTCCGCGAGGGACGCGAACGCGCCGGCAGGTCACTCGACGGTTTCGACATCGTTCCGGCGATCACGGTGGCACTCACCGACGACGTCGAGGCGGCACGATCGACCATGCGCCAGGAGCTCGTGACCTACGCGTCCCTTCCCTTCTACCGCGCGGCGTTGGAGCGCTCCGGCTTCGGTGACGACCTCGCGGCGTTCGACCAGGGAATGCAGGCGGGCGACGTCGAACGCGCCAAGGCCGGGCTCTCGAATGACCTGCTCGAATCTCTCGCCGGCCTTGGTTCCGCCGCCGACGTGCGCGCCACGGTCGAGCGATATCGGGATGCGGGCGCCACGTCGCCCGCCATCGGCGGCCTCAGGGGTGGCGATTTCGACGCCGCCCTGCGCACCGTCGCCGGGCTCATCTAGCGACGATCCGGCCGCCCGCTTCACCCGCACTGACGGGGTTAGGTGGGCTATAGCCCCCTTAACCCCGTCAATGTCCACTGGGGAGCTAGTCGACCGGGCCCTCCGCCTCGGGCCCGATGCCCTCGTTCGGTTCCGGCCGCCTGCGAACCAGCACCGCGCGCTTGAACTCGGCGACCAGCCGCCCATCCTGGTTATAGGCGCGCGTGTGGACCTTCACCACGCCGCGATCGGGCTTGGAGCTCGACGGGCGAACCTCGAGCACCTCCGATTCGGCGAACAGCGTGTCCCCGTGGAATACAGGACTGGGATGGCTCAGGTCCTCCGTCGCGAGGTTGGCGATCGCCTTGCCCGAGACGTCCGACACCGTCATCCCGAACACGAGCGAGTAGACGTATGGCCCGGCGACCACGTTTCGGCCCTGCTGCGACTCGGCCGCGTAAACGTCGTTCAGGTGCAGGGGATGGTGGTTCATCGTCAGCAGGCAGAAGAGATGGTCCTCCGCCTCGGTGACGGTCTTCGCCGGCCAGTGCTCGTAGACGTCGCCCACCTCGAACTCCTCGAGGAAGCGCCCGTATCGGTGTGCCCCGGACGCCTCGCGCGTCGCCTGGTCGGTGTGCAGCTCGTGCTCGCTCGACTCGGTGTCGGTCATGCTCCCTCGTTGATCGCTGTCCGTACGGGGCACGGCAGTATGCCCGACCACGTCCGTTGGCCGTGCCCTGCATGGACCCCACGGAAACGCGAGTTACCGCGGAATCGCCTTCCGCGGTAACTCACGATCCAGGCTGTCAACGCCGAGGTTGACGCCTGTCCGAACTAGTAGCTGTAGCCGCCCCCGCCGCCGCTCGAACCGGCGTTCGAGGTGCTACCGCCGCTCTGCGATGCGCTTCCGGAGTTGCCGGTGGTGACCACGTGCCAGGTGAACTGCTGGCCGCCGAACGCATCCTGGAAGCCGTCTCCGGTGACCTGACCGGGCTGGTCCTGCGAGAACGTGTAGAGAGGCTTTCCGTTATACGTGACCTGCATCGAGCCATCAGGACGCTTGACGGTACCGAGCTTGCCCGGGACGGATCCTGAGCTCGTCACGTTTCCATGAGCCGCGACCGGCATCCAGAAGGAGTTGCACGCCCCGGTGCAGAGGATCTTTCCCGAGGCTTCCTGCTCGGGTGTGTACAGCGCCATGCCATTCGAGTCGACGAGGACCATGCCGGATCCGCTGATGTTCTTCGCCGAGACCGTGCTCGCTCCAGAGCTGCTTGGCATGGTGGTGGCGTTCCCGCCGCCCCCACTCGCCGTGGCGCTCCCGCCACCCCCACCGCACGCGGCCAGCGCGACCGCCGCTGCGATCAGGATGAGCGGCATCAAGAGCTTCTTCATCGAGGACCTCCTTGTTTGGTGGAATGAGGTTTTCCCTTCGCCAACTCAGACGCCGGCTGGGCGGCATTCCTTCCCCGCCGGTTAGCGCGGTTCGCTGATGCGCGCGCCTCGCAGGCTGGATCCGGACCGCGTCGTCGACCACCTCCCGCGCCTCTACCGCGCGGCGCGCGCCTGGACCGGGTCCCGTGAGGAGGCGGAGGACCTCGTTCAGGAGACGTGTGCTCGCGTCCTCTCGCGGCCGCGGCTCATACGGGGTGAGGGTGAGCTCGCCTACCTGTTGCGAGCGCTTCGGAACACACTCGTCAGTCAGCGCCGCGCCGAGGACCGCCGTCCAGCCACCGCGCTGCTCGTCGAGGAATCCGGAATCGGCGCCCAGTCGAAGGATGATCCGGCGGAGGCGGCCGAGATCCGCGAGGTGCACGCGGCGATCGCCGAGCTGCCGGAGGAGTTTCGCGATGCGCTGGTCGCCGTCGACGTCGCGGGACTGTCCTACCGCGAAGCCGCGGGCTCGCTCGGAGTGCCGGAGGGAACGCTGACGAGTCGCCTGTTCCGCGCCCGCGACCGCCTTGCGGTACGGCTCGGGGACGAGGCCTCCGGGCCGGGCTAGTAGCGCAGCGCGCCGCCTCCCCGCCAGCTGGCGAGCGTCAGGAGCTGCGAGCGCGACGTCGCGCCGGTGAGGACGCATGTATGCCCGAGGCGCTGCCACGTCACCGTCGGGTGACCACCGACCTCGAGCGTCTTGAATGCGACGCCACGCCGTTCGACCGATTGCGCTCCGGATGGTGACGGCAGGGCTGATCCGGCGAGGATCGCGTAGCCGATCCGCTGACCGCCCTTCTCGTAGTAGACGACGGTGGCGGCGCGTCCGTTCACCACGCCGCGCCGGACCCCCACCGGACGCCATCCGTAGGCGCGAGCCAGGTCGGGGAAGGCCACCCCGTCGACACGGGCGGCGAGCTTCGCGCTGTGATCCAGCCGATGCGGCGCCGGCTCGCTCGGCGGAGTCGCCGCGAAGCGGGCGGCGTCCGCCACGGTGGGGCCGCTGGGGCCGCCGGTGAGGACCAGGGCAAGAATGATCGCGGCCGCGGCCGCGACGGCACTCCCCAACGCGAGGCCGGGCACGAGGCTCACTCGGCGCCGGCGGGGCTTAGCTCGGCCGATGCTTCCCTCGACCCTCGCTTGGAGCGAGGCGGGGACCGGCTCCGTGGCCACCGCTCGCGTCACGGTGATGGCCCTACGTTGGCGCTCCAGCAGCACCTGCAGCTCGGGGGATGCAGCGACCCGGGCCTCGAGCGCGCCGCGCCGCGCCGCGGGCAGGCTTCCGTCTGCCAGCGCCGCCAGCTCCGCCATCTCCCGAGCGCTCAGGTTCGATCCAGTATCAGCCATGGTCACCTACATCCCAGCACATCGACGCCGAACCGCCGGGACCCCCTACCACCTTCCCGCCGACGGCCGCACGACGAATCGAGCGACCACGAATGCGCCGAGCGAGAGGACAGCCACGCCCTCGGCGATCCGCGACGCGAGGATCGCGGCGGGGTCATACCCCGGCTCCATGAACCCGAAGAGCGGGGTCTGCTCGCTGATCGCGAGGAAGGCAAATGACGTGGCGGCGAGCCCGATCCCGGCCAAGGCGAGGATGTCCACCGCGATGGCGCCCCAGCGCCGGCCGGCCAGGGTCTCGAGTGGCGCGAGGAGTCCCACTCCGATCGCGGTGGCCCCGACGAAGTTCAGGAGGAACAGCGTCCCGATCGTCGGAATCGCGGAGTAGAGGATCTCGTACTGCTGCAGGTGCACGGCTCCAACCGCCAGGACGGCGAGCGCACCCACCGCGCGGGCGACGAGCCACGGCGATCGGCGTCCCGCGAATCGGCGTGCTTGGCGCCCGGCGGGGCGCCCGATCGCTATCCGAGCAGCCCGCGGCTCGGCGGGCGACGAGCCTCCGTTTGCATGACGGGCGGCGTCCAGAAGCCGCGCCCATCGATCCTGATCGATGCGTTCCATCGGACCCTCCTTCGGTCGGTGGCCTCACCAATCAATGACGCCGCCACCCGCCCGTTTCTTCCCGGCTCAGCCTGCCGCGTCCAGCAGCGCACCGGCGCCCAGCACCAGCGCGTCCATCCCGGGCCGGCCCACCACCTGAATCGACGCGGGAAGGTCGGACTCCGCGGCCCCGCACGGCACCGCCAGCGCCGGGGCGCCGATCGCGTTGAACGGGTATGTGAACCGGGTCAGCCGGTCGCGGAGGGCCAGGTCGCCGATTCCCACCGGCGGCGCGACCATCGGCAGGGTCGGTGCCAGTACGAGGTCGACGCCCCTCATCAGCTCCGCCAGTCGCTCGCGGTAACGCTCCCGGGTCTCGAGCCCGGCTTCGTACTCCCGATCCGTGACCTCCAGGCAGCGATCGAGCTTCTCGGCGACGTCGTGCCCGTAGCGGTCGCGGTACTCCGAGAAGAGCTTCACGTGGGTCTCCGCGGTCTCTCGCATCCGCACGTGCTGGATCCCGGGCGGCATCGCCGGGAGGTTCAGCTCGCGCTGGTTCGGAAAGGTCGCCGCCGCCTCCTCCACGCGCGCCCGGACCAGCGGGTCGGCCTCGCCGAGCCAGGCGACGCCCACCGCCACGTCGCCCGGAGCGACCTCCGGTACCGGGTCGAGGTCGGGGGCGAGCGCGGACATCATCTGGACGCAGTCCGCGATCGTACGGGCCATCGGTCCGACGTGGTCGAAGGTCTGGGCGAGCGGGAAGCAGCCCGCGGTCGGCACGAGGCCGAACGTCGGCTTGAAGCCGACCGTACCGCAGCACGCCGACGGGGCCCTGATCGAACCGGCGGTGTCGGAGCCGAGGGCAGCATCCGCCATGCCCGCTGCGAGCGCGGCCGCCGAGCCGCCACTGGATCCGCCGGCGATCCGTCCGGGGGCGATCGGGTTCGGCACCGTGCCGTAGTGCGGATTCTCGGACGTCATCCCGAACGCGAACTCGTGCAGGTTCGCCTTGCCGACGTCGGCGTAGCCGGCGGCCTCCAGCCGGACCACGGCCTCCGCGGTCGTGTCCGGGACGTGGTGCTCGAAGACCAGCGAGCCGTAGGTGGTGCGAATGCCCGCCGTGTCGAAGATGTCCTTGACCGCGAGCGACGTACCCGCCGGCGGGTCGTCGACCGTCGTGATGAAGACGTGCTCCAGAGGTCGCGCTGCGGGTTCCACCGGCGCTCAGTGGGCCCGCTTGAGCCTGGCTCGAGCCATCTGGCGCTCGATCACCTTGCCGAGAAGCTGCTGGATCTCGCGCTCGCCCGCGACCTTGATGTGACCATGCTCATAGGCCTCGCGCCAGTCGTTCAACTTCCCGCGCTCGGCCAGCTCGTTGAACTCGGCCCGCGGCATGGCCAGCTCGAGCCTCGCCCCCTCCGGCTCGCCCTTGGTGACGATCGGCCCGGGTACTCGGACGCCGAAGACCTGGACGTCTCCCCTGCCGCGCAACTCCATCCTGATCATCAACTTGAGGTTCCCCAGCCCGGGCACTTCCGCGATGAACCGGCGATAGGCGCTCGCGATCAGATCCTGCGCACGGGCCACCGGCTACTCGACCCCGGACAGGAAGTGAGGCCGCACCGACCGGCCTAGGCCTTGTTTCGCTCGATGAGCTTCTTGCCGATCACCATCTTCTGGATCTCGGAGGTCCCTTCGCCGATGAGCAGCAGCGGAGCATCGCGATAGATGCGCTCGATCTCGTACTCCTTTGAGTACCCGTATCCGCCATGGATGCGGAGCGCCTCCTCCGCGTTCTCTTTCGCCGCCTCCGAGGCGAACAGCTTGGCCATCCCGGCCTCGAGATCCGAACGCTCGCCGGCGTCCTTCATGCGCGCCGCCTTCAGCGTGAGCAGGCGCGCCGCCTCCAGCCTGGTTCCCATCTCGGCGAGCTTGAACGTGATCGCCTGGTGTTGCGCGATCGGCTTGCCGAAGGTTTTCCGCTCCTGGCTGTAGCGCAGCGCGAGCTCCATGGCGCGCTGCGCGACGCCGACCCCGCGGGCCGCGACGTTCACCCGGCCGACCTCGAGGGCATCCATCATCTGCTTGAAGCCCTGACCGAGCCCGTCGGGACCCCCGAGGACGCGCTCCTCCGGCACCCTGAAGCCGTCGAAGACCAGCTCCGTCGACTCGACGCCCTTATAGCCCATCTTCTTGATCTTCGGCGGAATCGTCAGACCGGGGACCTTGTCGACTCCCGGCTCCTTCTCGCAGATGAAACAGGTCATTCCCTTGTACGGCGGGTCGGCCTTGGGGTCCGTCTTGACGAGGACGAACACGACGCCGGACAGCAGGCCGTTGGTGACCCACATCTTCTGGCCGTTGATCTCCCACCCGCCCTGATCGTTCTGCTTCGCCGTGGACTTGATGCCCTGGACGTCGGAGCCGACCTCGGGCTCGGACAGCGAGAACGCGGCGCGAACCTCGCCGGTCGCCATCTTGGGCAGGAAGAAGTCCTTCTGCTCATCCGTCCCGAACTTCATCAGCAGGTACGAGCCGATGAAGTGCGTGTTGACGACGCCGGAGATCGAGATCCAGCCGCGCGAGAGCTCCTCGACGATCATCGCGTACGTCGTCAGGTCGAGACCCATCCCCCCGTAGTCCTCCGGGATCGTGACCCCGAACAGACCCAGCTCCTTCATCTGCTCGACGATCGCCTCGGGGAATTTGTCCTCGTGGTCGAACTCGTCGGCGACCGGGATGATCTCGTTGTCGACGAACTGTCGGACCATCTCGGTGATGGCCTTTTGCTCGTCGGTCTTTTCGGCGAACGTGTCGGTTGCTACTGCCATGGCTCCTGGGGCTCGATCGCGGGCGGTCAAGGATAATCGGCGGCGTGTCGGCCGAGGCGGTTCGCGTAGTGGAGGAGATCCAGACCGCGCTGACCGCACAGGACGTGGTAAGCGCGCTCGACGATGCCCAGGCGGACGCCCGGGCCCGCAGGATGTTCATGGAGCTCGCGGAGCCCGACTTCGAGGTCGTGATGGTCGGGCCCGACTACGTCTCGACCCAGCTCGAGTTCAACGGGCTCGATGGCTTCAGGGACGCGTGGCGAGACTGGACGAGCCCGTTCGAGGCCTATCGCATCGAGGTCGAGGAGACGATCGACGGCGGCGACCGAGTCGTCAGCCTCGTGGCGATGACGGGCACGACGCGAACCGGAGGCGCCGAGATCAAGGCCCCGGGCGCGGCGGTGTGGACGGTGGTCGACGGCCGGGTGCGCCGGGTGGAGTTCCATATCAACCGCGCCACGGCCCTCAGGGCCGCCGGCCTGGGGCCCGGGAGCGGCCCCCAGTCCTAGAGCTCCCAGGCGAAGCAGATCGAGCGCCAGCTCGGGTTCTCGCGCTCATAGAAGCGATGGGCGTCGGCGCGTGTCTCCGCGCTGTCGAGCTCGAGATGGATGGCGCCCCGCTCGCGAGCCCAGGCCTTCGCGGCGTCGAGGAGCGCCTTGCCGACGCCCTGCGAGCGGCGCCCGGGATGCACCGCCAGGTCCTCCACCCAGGCCCGATATCCGAAGCGAACCGAGTGCATGTCCTGGTAGACGGTGCAGAACCCGACGAACTCGCCGCCGTCGTCCTCGGCGACGATCACCGCCGAGTCGTGCGACTCGATGGCCTGGCGGAGCGCGACCGCGGCCCGGCGCTCGTCCCATGCGCTCGGCACCGAGCCAGGGGGCGCGAACAGCCACTCATAGAGCGGGATGACGCGCTGTACCTCGCCCGGCTCGGCGGCCCGGATCTCATAGCCCATGCGGCTCAGGCTAGCTCGCCTCCCGGTGGTCGGCCGGACTCTGGTCGATAGATTTCGCGCCCGTCCACCGGAGGAAAAGCAGTGCGAAACCCACGCCAGTTCACACACCCGCTCGCGATCGGCGCGCCTGACCCGCCGCTCGAGATCCCCGTCAAGCCGTCGCGGATGATCCACTTCCTCGACTTCTCGAACGAGAAGATGGCGGCGAAGGCGCCGGATCTCGCAAAGCAGGCCGACATCCTCCTCGGCAACCTCGAGGACGCCATCCCGGCGGACAAGAAGGAAGCTGCGCGCGACGGCCTCATCGAGACGGCCAAGGACACGGACTTCGGCGACTGCGCCCTGTGGACGCGCGTCAACTCGCTCGAGAGCCCGTGGGTGCTCGATGACCTGACCCAGCTGGTCACCGAAATCGGTGACAAGCTCGAGGTGATCATGGTGCCCAAGGTCGAGGGGCCATGGGACATCCACTACGTGGACCGCCTCCTGGCGCAACTCGAGGCGAAGGCCGGCCTGGATCACGCGCTCCTGATTCACGCGATCCTCGAGACCTCGCTGGGCGTCGTGAACCTCGAGGCGATCGCCACCGCCAGCCCGCGCATGCAGGGGATGAGCTTCGGCCCCGCGGATCTGGCCGCGTTCCGGCGGATGAAGACGACGCGCGTGGGCGGCGGTCACCCGGCCTACCGCGTGATCGAGGACCCCGATCCCGACAACCCCGATGCCCCGCGCGCGACGGCACAGCAGGACCCCTGGCACTACTCGATCGCGCGCATGGTCGATGCCTGCACCTCCGCCGGGATCCTGCCCTTCTACGGCCCCTACGGCGACATCAAGGACACGCTGGGCTGCGAGACGCAGTTCCGCGCCGCGTTCCTGCTCGGGTGCGTGGGCGCCTGGTCGCTGCACCCGGTGCAGATCGAGATCGCGAAGAAGGTCTTCAGCCCGCCGCCGGACGAGGTCAAGTTCGCCAAGAAGGTCCTGGAGGCAATCCCGGACGGCCGCGGCGTCCACATGATCGACGGCAAGATGCAGGACGACGCGACCTGGAAGCAGTGCAAGGTCATGGTGACCCTCGCCGAGATGCTGGCCCGCAAGGACCCGGAGCTGGCCAAGGCGTACGAGCT
>DATAOX010000004.1:0-2292 GCA_036265555.1 Solirubrobacterales bacterium | reverse complement strand
GGGGGGGCGCCCCCCGCCGCGCTTCGGCCTCGGCGGCCTCCGCCGAGGCCGAAGCGTCCCGGGCCTTCGCGCGGAGCTGTTCGGCGCGACGCGCCGCACGCTCGGCCTCACGCTCCGCCGCCACCGCGACCCGCTCAGCCTCCTTCGCCTCGCGCTTGCGATCCTCCTCGGTCGAGGCATCGTCCTGATCGGCTCCCTCGCCACCTTGCAGCAGCTGGAACCCACCGGCCGGTCCCAGGCCGGAGCCGGGCGTCGCCTCGCGCTCGAGGGTGCCCTCGCGGAGCCGCTCGCCGAGCTCCGGATCCACGGAGGCCGCCTCTAGCGTGAGGACGATCGCGTCACGGTGGGCGCCTCCCCGGGCGCCGATCGCCTCCAGGGCGACCTCCGCCAGCGCGGCGACCTTCATCCGGCGCGACTGGGTCGCGGTCCGAAGGTCGTCGGCGCCCTTGCCCGAGATCGCCGCGACCTGCGCCTGGCGCAGGTCGTCGCCCGCGCGGAGGAGCGCGGCGACATCGTCCGGACGCTCCCGGCTCGCCACGTTCACGGCCCAGGCCACCAGGGTCGGCTTCCGGAGCTTCTTGATCGCGGCCGCGAGCTCGGGCTCGCCCCCCTCGGCGAGCTGCCGAGCGAGGGCGTCCCGGCCCTCGATGAATCCCTCTGGCGCGAGCCCGTAGAGCTCCCTCGCGCGTTCCCGAGCTTCGTCCTCGCCCGTCACGGGATCGGTCGTTCCATGGGCGCCTCCGATCGATCCGGCCCACCGTACCGTGTTCGATCCCTCCGGGTTATCCGGAAACGTGCCACCTCAAGCGGGCTTCGCTGGCCGCCGAGCTAGGCACTCGTAGGCTCGAAGGACCCGTGCAGGAAGGCGCAACGGTGGACGATCAGGGAACGCGAAGCGCGCGCGGCCTCGGCCGCGGAATCGCCCATGCCCTCGTCGGCCTCGCGACGATCGCGGTCATCACGGTCGCCTCGATCGGGTTCGGCCTGCGCATCACGCCCCTCCAATCGGTCTCGGCGCTGGGGCAAACGGTCGGGGTCGGCGTCACCTCGCCGACCGCGAGCCTGCGCGGACCGGGCGAGGTGGACCTGTTCGGCCAACCCCTCCCGACGCAGGCACGGTTCGTCGGACCCGTCCGGCCGCGGTTGGTGTTGACGGACATCACGCTCAACCAACAGGTCGCCGGTTTGTTCTCCCCCGACACGCAGGCGGGGTCGGCGGCCGCCCTCGGCGAGCAGCTGGCGAGCGGTTGGAAGCGCTACTTCGCGTGGGAGATCACGTTCGTGGCCGTCGGCGCGCTGCTGCTGCTGGGGATGATCGCCGGGTGGCGCCGCCATCGGTGGAGCTGGAAGAAGACGCTCGTGACGGTGCTCGGCGGACTGCTGGTCGTCGAAGCCGTCAACGTGGGACTCATCCTGCTCACGGCCTCGACGGCCTCCGGCGTCCTGCACGATGTGCACTCGCTGGGTGAGCTCGTCGGCCGGGGCGAGCAGCCGGCGCTGGCCGCAGCGCCCGGGCCACCGCTGCCCGGCGTGCAGGCGATCGTGATGGGCGACTCGACGGCCGCAGGGCTCGGCGGCGCGCCCTTGCCGAACCCGAGCCGGGACGACGAGGCGTGCGGACGGAGCGCCGACGCGTACGGCGTCCTCCTCGGCCGAGTCAACCGGTGGAACATCAGGAACCTCGCGTGCAGCGGCGCGACGATCCGAAGCGGCCTCCTCGGCTCGCAGACGACGGGCGGCCGATCGCTGCCGCCACAGCTGGCGGTGGCGAAGCGAGCGGTCAACGCCTCGGCCGTCGTGATCGGGGTCGGGGCGAACGACCTCAACTGGGGCCCGATGATCCGGTTGTGCGCGGTGTCGGTCGAGTGCGACGACCGCGCCTCGACCGTGTTCTTCCAGCGACAGCTCTCGCTCTTCGCGCGCGACTACTACGAGCTGCTCCGCCAGATCGCGGGTCTCCCCGACGATCCCAAGGTGGTCATCAACCTCTACTACGCGCCGTTCGCGGTGGACGCCACCTGCCTCACCGGGCTCACGCCGGCGAAGATCGGCGTCCTCCTCGACCGGCTCGGCGCGCTCAACGCCGTGCTCGCGGACGGGGCGAAGACCTTCGGCTACCTGTCGGTGAAGCCCGACTTCACCGGTCACGGCCTCTGCACGGAGCAGCCGTACGTCCAGGGTCTCGGAGACGCAGCACCGTTCCATCCGAACGGGACGGGTGAGCTGGTGATCGCGCTCGCCGATGAACGGGCGCTGCTCGGGGCGCCGTAAGCCCGGTTGGACGGGTCGCAC
>DATAOX010000003.1:0-15768 GCA_036265555.1 Solirubrobacterales bacterium | reverse complement strand
CGTCCCGATGCGGATCGGCGTGAACTCGGGCTCGCTTCCCAAGCACCTGCACGAGCTCGAGCGTGAGAACCCGGTGGAGGCGCTGGTCCAGGCCGCCGTCGAGTTCGTCGAGCTGATGGAAGGGCTCGACTTCGAGAACTTCAAGGTCTCCATCAAGTCGACGAACGTCCCGAACACGATCGCCGCGAACCGGCTGTTGGCGGAGAAGATCGAGTACCCGATCCACCTGGGGATCACGGAGGCGGGGACGAAGTGGTCGGGCTCGCTGAAGTCGGCGGTCGGACTGGGCACGCTGCTCGCCGACGGCGTGGGGGACACGATCCGCATCAGCCTCTCCACCTTCCACGCGGAGGAGGAGGTGAAGGTCGCCTGGGAGATCCTGAAGGCGCTGCACCTCCGCGAGCGGGGTCCGGTACTGATCGCCTGTCCCACCTGCGGGCGCCTCCAGTTCGACATGGATACGGTCGTCGCCGAGATCGAGCAGCGCCTCGAGCAGTACGTCGAGCCGGTGGAGGTCGCGGTCCTGGGCTGCGCAGTGAACGGGATCGGCGAGGCGTCGCACGCGGACTTCGGGATCACCGGCGCCAAGAACGAGGGCCTGATCTTCGCCCACGGCAAGCCGCTCCGGAAGGTGCCGCAGGCGGAGCTCGTGGACGCGCTGTTCGAGGAGATCGACAAGTCGCTCGACCGCGGCTCGGTCGACGTCGACGAGACGAAGTCCGCCGAGGGCGCGGCGTGGCTCAAGCGCATCGAGGACGAGAACGCCGACGAGCTGACCCCGGAACGCATCGCTCAGATGGAGGCCGCCGCCGCGAAGGAGAAGGGCCTCGACGTCACGGCCGAGCCCTTCCTGAAGCCGGTCGGCGGGAATGGCGAGCCGGGTAGGGCGCGCCCGAAGCTGGACGAGGACGCCTCGCCGACGACGGGCCGCCGCTTCACCCGCGCCTGACCACCCCTGCCCGGCGATGCGCATTTGAGGGCGCGATGGCACCGCGTGGTGCACACTCGATGTCGGCGCTCGCTCGGTAGGCTCGCGGCGCCATGAGCCGCCTGTCGACCTACTTCCTGCCGACGCTTCGCGAGGATCCCGCTGACGCCGAGGCGCTCTCGCACAAGCTGATGTTGCGGGCCGGGCTGATCCGCCAGGTCGGGGCCGGGATGTGGACGTTCCTGCCCGCCGGATACCGGGTGCTGAAGCGCGTCGAGGCCATCGTCCGCGAGGAGATCGACTCGATCGGGGGCCAGGAGATGCTCATGCCGGTGCTGCAGCCGGCCGAGCTCTGGCAGCGGACGGGCCGCTACGACATCGAGGAGCTGTTCAAGCTCAAGGACCGCAGGGGCGCGCCCTTGGTGCTCGCGATGACCAATGAGGAGGTGGTCACGCTCCACGTCGCGCGTGACGTCCGCTCCTATCGCGAGCTGCCGAAGATCCTGTACCACCTGCAGACGAAGGAGCGCGATGAGCCGCGGCCGCGCGGGGGGGTCCTGCGCACGCGAGAGTTCACGATGAAGGACTCCTACTCGTTCGACCGCGATTTCGATGGACTCGAGCGGTCCTACGAGCTTCATATCCAGGCCTATGACCGGATCTTCGAGCGTTGCGGCCTTCGCACCCACCGGGTGGAGGCGGACGTCGGCATGATGGGTGGCTCCGGTGCGCACGAGTACCTTGCGCCGTGCCCGGCGGGAGAGAACCACATCGCCCTGGCGCCCGGGTATGCCGCAAACGTCGAGGTCGCATCCGCCGAGCCCCAGCCGGTTGAGATGCCGCCGGCCTTGGACGAGCCCCGCGAGGTCCCCACACCGGGCCTGACGACGGTGGATGAAGTCTCCGGGGCACTGGGAGTTCCCGCCGGCGCCCTGCTGAAGGCGCTCCCGGTCATCGTGGGCTCGGAGAAGATGCTCGTCGTGCTCGTCCGGGGCGATCACCGCCTGAATGAGGTCAAGCTCCGTAACGCCCTGGGGGCGGACTTCCGCCCGGCGCATCCCGAGGAGATAGCGGCGCGTCTTGGCCCTGCCGGCTTCGTGGGCCCCGTCGGCACGGACCTGCCCGTGATCAAGGATGCGGCGATCGCCGGCGAGGGCTACGCGTCGGGAGCGAACAAGCCCGACACTCACCTGATCGGCGTCGCTCCCGGGCGCGACTTCTCGTTCGAGGAGATGGACGTCCGGCTGATAGAGCCCGGGGACAGTGCACCGGGCGGGCATGCGATCGAGATCCAGCCCGCGATCGAGGTGGGCCAGATCTTCAAGCTGGGGACCCGTTACTCGGAGCCGCTCGGAGCTGACTACCTCGACGAGAACGGGAACGAGCACCCGATCGTCATGGGCTGCTACGGCATCGGGCCCGCGAGGACGGTCGCCGCGTCGATCGAGCAGCGCGCCGACGATCGCGGAATCGTCTGGCCACGCTCGATCTCCCCGTGGGACGTCCACCTTGTGGGTCTCGGCAAGGCCGGCGACGAGGTCATGGAGGCCGCGGAGCGTCTGTACGCCGAGCTCGCCGAGGCCGGGGTATCGGCAGTGTACGACGACCGTGATGCGGGCCCGGGCGAGAAGCTCACCGACGCGGAGCTGCTGGGATGCCCGCTGCGCCTCGTCGTCGGCCGGCGAGGCCTCGCGGATGGCGTTGTCGAGGCGCAGGTGCGGCAGAACGGGGCGGAGGACCGCCTGCCCGCGGCGGGGGCCGCCGCCAGCGCCGCGGCGCTTCTCGACGACGTCGAGTGACCCCGGTCACGAGCAAGCGCCGGCTCCTTGGGCTCGACCGCTCGGGGCCGAAGCCCACCGTGACCATGCGCGGTCAGCCGCTTCGCCCCCTCACGATCCCGAACCTCGTCGGGTACGCGCGGCTCGCGGGGATCCCCGTGTTTCTGTACCTCGCGCTGAGCTCCGACGACGGCCGCACGGCCGGCGCCGCGATCGTCTACCTCGCCATCGCGGCCAGCGACTACCTGGACGGCTTCCTCGCCCGCGCGACCGGCCAATACAGCCGCCTGGGCGCGCTGCTCGATCCGCTCGTCGACCGACTCACGGTGCTGGCGGGGGTGGTCGTCTGCTGGAAGTTCGAGCTACTGCCGAGGTGGGCCCTGGCGATCCTCGCCGCGCGGGAGATCGCGACCCTGATCGTGGCGCAGCTCGGGCTCCGGCGCGGCCTTGACCTCGAGATCAACTGGGTGGGGCGCTGGTCGGTGTGGCTCACGATGGGCGGGATCTTCCTCGCGCTTGTGACCTCGGCCTGGATCGCGCCGGCGATGTTCTTCGTTGGATTGGTGGGGTCGCTGCTCGCCACGCTGCTGTACGTGCGCGCCGGCCTCGGCGGGCTGCGGCGCGACCAGCCGGCGACCTCGCAACGGAAGTAATCCTGCATGGGCTCAACCTCAACTTGACCTTTGCCTGGCGCGCTTATAATCGCGGGTCCAACGAACCCAGAGGGAGCGCCGAATTGGAGGAAACCTTCCCCGATGTGAGCTCCATGAGCGACAGGGAGCTCAAGGAGCTGATCGAACAGCTTACGGACGAGGAGCGCGAAGTCTCCTATCGGCGGCGGCTCCTGCACGGAAAGATCGACATCCTCAGGGCCGAGCTGGTCAACCGCCTGCGCGCCAAGCGCGAGGCTGGCGACGTGCTGATCACCGGCGAGGACGTCCGGCAGCTCACGGACATTCTCGCGGGGAAGGTCCCTCACGCCCCGGAGGAGGCGTAGGTTGGCGTTGCATTGCCCCGAGTGCGGGTTCGTAAATCCCGAGGGCGCCAACTACTGCCAGAAGTGCGGGGCCTACCTCGCGCGCCCCGAGGGCGGCGAGGATGCCTCGACGCTGGCGTACAAGGTCGGCGAGACCGGAGAGTACGAGCCGGTCGACGTGGAGGAGGAGGTCGACAAGGCCGGCGCGGCGTTCGTGATTCGTTCCGGCGGCGGCCGGGCGGGGGAGAGCTTCGCCGTCGACGCGGACCGGGTGAGCATCGGGCGCACGCCCGACGCGGGGGTGTTCCTGGACGACGTGACCGTCTCCCGCAATCACGCGCTCGTCGTGCGGCGCCGGGATGGGCTCTACATCGATGACCTCGGCTCCCTGAACGGCACCTACGTGAACCGACGCCGAATCGAGTCCCATCGCCTCGAGGACGGGGACGAGATCCAGATCGGCAAGTACAAGCTGAGCTACCTGGAGCGCTGAGATGGCGGTTACAGCTACCGAGGAGAAGGCGAAGGGCCGCAGGGAGGCGGAGCATCGGCGCTCCTCCAGCGACTCGAAGTCGCGGCCGCGCAAGGCGCTCACGATCGGCGCAGTGGCGAAGATCCTGGGTCAGGAGTTCGACGACATATCGATCTCCAAGATTCGCTATCTCGAGGACCAGAAGCTCCTTGCGCCTCGGCGCACGCCAGGCGGCTATCGGCTGTACAGCCAGGCCGACGTCGAGCGGCTGCGCGCGATCCTGCGCATGCAGCGCGACGAGTTCCTCCCGCTACGGGTCATCCGTCAGGAGCTCGCCAGCGGTGACTTCACCGGGCCGCGCCGCGGCAGCGAGGCCGCCGCGACCCGCCGCGCGACCTCGGTGGACGCGCCCGTGTCGACGCTGACGCTCGAGGAGATCCTGGATGAGGCCGGGGTCTCGGAAAGCCTGATTCGCGAGCTTCAGGACTACGGGATCGTCCAGCCGGAGCGGCGCGATGGGCGCCACGTCTACGACGAGACGGATCTCGAGATCGTGCGCGCCGCCGCGGAGCTGTCTCGCTTCGGCGTCGCCGGGCGAAACCTCCGGGTATTTCGCAGCTCGGCGGACCGCGAAGCGGCGCTGCTGCAGCAGATCGTCGGGGCGGCGCTTCGCTCGCGAAGCCAGGCGAGGCGCAGGGAGGCGATAGAGAACCTCGAGAGCCTCGCGGCGGTCTGCGGGCAGCTGAAGCATCTTCTACTCGTCAGAGACCTCCGCCGCCTCAAGGGCGACTAGAGCGCTGCAAAGCGTCGCATCTCGGCGTCCTCGGCCGGCTGTCTCGCTCACGTACGTTTTGAGTACGCTCGCGTCGCCAGCCGGCCTGCGTCCACCGACCTGCTCGCTTTTCGCGCTCTAGCTTCTGATGCCTCGAGTCGCTCGGACCAGAACGATCAGTGCACCCCGGGATCGCATCTGGGAGCTCGTCGCCGATCCGCATCACCTGCCTCGCTGGTGGCCGCGAACCGTTCGCGTCGAGGACGTGCGCAAGGTCGGCAGCGGCAAGCGCTCGCGCTGGACCACGGTGCTCGGGACCGAGCGCGGACGGGGAGTGCGCGCCGATTTTCGATGCACGAGCTCGGCGGCTGGAGAGCGCTACGTGTGGGAGCAGGACATCGAGGGCACGCCGTTCGAGCGGATCCTCCGGACCGCCAGCCTCCAGATCGAGCTGGTCGACGGCGAGGACGCGAACACTCGGGTGAGGCTGACCTCCGAGGAGCGCTTGCGGGGACTTTCCCGCCTCGGCTCGCCGATGATGCGCATGGCGACTAGGCGGCGGCTGAACGAGGCGCTGGACGGGATCGAACGGGCGGTCGGGGCACAGTGACGGTCGAGCGCGCGGTCGGGCCGATGAAGTGGTACGGCTGGGGCGATCCAGAGCGCCGCGTGCGCCTGGACGAGGACGCGATCGCGATGCTCCGGGCCGAGGTGGGGGAGGGGAGGCCCGGCGACCGCGGCTCCCTCGAGGGTGTGGTCATTCCGGCGCCGCGCCCGCTGCCGGCGACCATCGCCGAGGCGGTGGGTCCGGCGGCGGTGCTGACTGGACACGAGCATCGGGTCCGCCGCGCCACCGGGCGCGGCTACCCGGATCTCGTGCGCCTGCGTGCAGGACGGCTCGATGATGCTCCGGACGCGGTCGTGCTGCCGGGGAATGCCGCCGAGGTCGGGCGCGTGCTGGAGGTCTGCGCGCGCGAGAGGATCGGCGTTGTCCCGTTCGGCGGTGGGACGAGCGTCGTGGGCGGCGTGCAACCGGTTCGCGGAAGGTTCGAGCGGCTGATCACGCTGGACCTGCGCCGCCTCCATGGCACGCGGGTCGACCGCACGTCGCTGACCGCGACGCTCGGCCCCGGGCTGCGCGGCCCGGAGGCCGAGGAGGCGCTGGCCGCCCACGGCGTGACCCTGGGCCACTTCCCGCAATCGTTCGAGTACGCGACGATCGGCGGATTCGCCGCGGCGCGCTCGGCCGGCCAGGCATCCAGCGGGCATGGCCGCTTCGACGACCTCGTCACCGCCGTCCGGCTAGCCGCGCCGGCGGGGGAGCTCGAGACGCTGGATGTGCCCCACACCGCCGCAGGCCCCGCCTTGCGAGAACTGGTCCTGGGCTCCGAGGGCACGCTGGGGATCATCACGGAGGTCAGTGCCAGAGTGCGCGCGGTCCCGGAGCGCCGCCGCTACGCGGCCTGGATGGCACCGGACTTCTCGTCCGGCACCGCCATCGTTCGCACCATGGCGCAGTCCGATGCGCTGCCGGACGTGGTTCGGCTCTCCGACGAGGCGGAGACGCGGGTCGCGCTGGGCATGTCGGGGACGGGTGGAGGAAAGCGCGCGCTCCTGGGCGCATACCTGGGACTGCGGCGCCGGCGCGGTGGCTGCATGCTCGTCTGTGGCTGGGAGGGAGAGGCGGAGGCGGTCGAGCGCCGCCGCGCGCTGGCGGCGCGAATCCTGCGCTCGGGCGGGGCGGCCGGACTCGGGAACGGCCCCGGCGAGGCGTGGGAGCGAAGCCGATACGACGGCCCGTATCTGCGCGACGAGCTCCTCGATCTCGGCTACATGGTCGAGACGCTGGAGACCGCGCACGCCTGGGCGCGGCTCGAGGAGCTCCACGACGAGGTCCGCGCCGCCATCGGCGCCGCGCTCGCCGCGCAGGAGACTCCCGGCATCGTGACGGGCCACGTCTCGCACGCCTATCCGGACGGTGCCTCGCTCTACTTCACGTTCATCGCTCCCCGGCGTCCCGGCGCGGACCTCGAGCAGTGGCGAACCGTGAAGGAGGCCGCCTCCGACGCGATCGTCGAGGTGGGCGGGACGATCACGCATCACCACGGCATCGGCCGCGACCACCTTCCCTACATGCGGGCCGAGGTGGGGGGGCTCGGGCTGGAGACGCTTCGCGCCGTCAAGGAGCGCCTCGACCCGGCCGGCATCATGAACCCGGGGAAGTTGCTGCCGTAGAACGCCCGGGCCGCTCTCCACGTTCGGGCAGGTGGGCAAGTAGGGGGAGATGAGAACGAGACGGGCCCACGCGGCCGGTTTTTCGATCGAGTGAGCGATTGGGGGACCTATAAGGGCCCGAATCGCTCAATCGATTCAGCTTGCTCCTCGCTGCCTCCCCCTCGGACGCTCAGCGGCACGGCCTCCACGGCTTCGCATCGAGCGAGAAGTCGCGCGCCTTCTTGATCGAGCTGAATCCGAGCCGGTTGGCCCTGACGCAGAAGCGGCTCGGCGGGATCCGGTACTCGACCTGGAACACCGCCTTGCCGTCGCGCGTGAACGCCTTGTAGCCGGGCGACGGGTTGTTGGTGCATTCGCCGTACTGGAAGCATTGCTCGTTGACGGCGAAGTCGAACCTCGATTCCAGCTTTGGGACCTGGCCCAGGTCGTTCTTCAGCCCGACGGAGAGCCCGTTGTCGTGGGCGATTCGCGCCAGCGCCCGGTCGAACATGAGCTGCGTGTGCGCTCTGATGCGCCAGCCGGTCATTCGCCTCCCCTGTGCGTAGGCGTCGACCACGTCGTACTCCACGGCGTCGAACCCGGCGTCCGCGCACCTTTTCGTCCGGGCGGCGATTCGGCGGAGTACGAAGTCGCGCTGGCCGCGCCCGTTGTTGATGTTCAGCCAGTATTCGTTCGAGAAGCGGTCGCTGAACGGCTTGCCCAGGAGCCGGTGGCCGATCCGCCGATCGAACCGGACGTACCTGCGGTAATCGGGCCGAAACCGCTCCGCCGTCCCCGCCGAGATGTAGCAGATGGCGTGGCCGCCGCGCCGGTGGATCGCGTTGACGGCGGCCCTGTTGACGGTGTGGTCATTACCCGAGATGCGGCCGTCTGCGTAGAGGTCGATGTCGAACACCTGCGGCCTGACGCAGGAGCCGCCCGACGGCGGCGCCCGGCAGATGCCGACGTCGATGCCCCCTGTCGCGGTGTGGATGCGCGCCGAGCTCTCAAGCTGGTACTGGAAGCGCGCTCCCGCCGGTGGCTCCCAGCGCTGCGCCGAGGTGGTGGAGTGGCCCGCGGCCGCCAGGGCAATCGCCGCCAGCAGGAGCGCGAGAGACAAGGTCCGCCTACTGGCCCTGGCTCCCGCCCTGGCTCGTGCCGACCACAAGCCAGACGATGTAGCTCTCGCCCTTGGGCGGCTGCTCGAGCCCCTGGAGCTTGAGCTGGAAGAACGGCTGCTTGTTCGTCACGCCCAGCGCGGCGTCACCCGAGCCCTTCGTGTCCTTGCCGGGCGTCAGCTTGATCGGGAAGACCTTGCCCTTCTTCGCGCCGACGACGCCGAGGAACTCGGTCTTGCCCTGAACCTGGAGCACCGCCTGTTTGGCGCTGACCGCGTTCTGAATCGACTTGGCCACATCCGCGTTCTTGCTGAGCGTGATCGCGACCGCCTGGACCTGGGGCAGGATCGATTGGACGGCGGTCGGGATCGGGATCGAGTCCTCGAACGAGCCGTCGCTCTTGAGCGTCACCTGTCCGGGGCCATTCGCCGCGGCGATCGGCAGCAACGGATAGCCCTGCGGCTTCCCGCCGGACGTTGCGGCGTTCGTCGGGGTGGTCGTCGTCGTCGTCGCGGAGTCGGCGCTGCTGCCGCTGAACACGCCGGCGATCGCGAGCGCCCCGACGGCGATCAGGACCGCCGCGCAGCCGGCGACGACGATTCCCTGGGTCTGGCGCCTCGTCAGAGTCGTGCGTGGCGGCTTCGGCTCCCCGCTCTCGGCTCGGGCACCGCGCGACGGTATGAAGCGTCGGAGTGGCGTCGGCGCCCGTTCGCGCGCCGGCCGGCGCGGGCGCGGGCGGCGCTCCTCCCCAGGGAGCCGGGGAAGCTCGGCCTCCGGTGCGACCAGCCGAAGCTTCTGCGCCAGCTCGGTCGTCATCGCGAGGTCGTCCGGGTCGTCCTTGAGGTGGCGCACCGCGTCTGCGCGATCGATGGGGTCCGCCTGGCCCAGCAGGTAATCGGTCAACGCCGCCTTGCGGTCGGGATCTGCGCCGGCGAGCTCAGTCAGCGCCGCGCGAGCCCGCCTGCGAACCTCGGCGGCGTCGACGCCGAGGATGGATGCAAGGTCGTCGTAGCTCTGGCCGCGCTCGAGCAGGAGCTGGAGCATCGCCTTCTGGTCCGCCGAAAGAGGCACGGATGGAAGCCTAGGGAGTCGCGTCGGTGGGCGACGCACGTCATATGGCGAACTCGGCGGCGGTCGAGCGGCGAGGCTAGGGTGCTGAGCATGGAAGCTCGCACGCCGCCCGGCCGCGACGGGCTCGGGGACCTCATCGGGCTGGAGTATCTGGAGCTGACCCCGGAGCAGGTGCGGGCCCGCGCACGGGTCACCGATGACCTGCGCCAGCCCTTTGGGCTCGTCCACGGGGGCGTCTTCGCCTCGATGGCCGAGAGCATGTGCTCCCGTGCGACCTGGATGGCGGTCCGGGCGGAGGGGATGGCGGCGATGGGCCAGTCGAACAACGCGACCTTCATGCGGCCGATCACTGAGGGCGACATTCATGCCACCGCCCATCCGCGCCACCGCGGTCGGACGACCTGGGTATGGGACGTCGAGGTCAACGATGACGACGGGCGGCTCTGCGGACTGGCGCGAGTTACGGTGGCCGTGAGGCCAATCCCCTCCCGCTAGCCGCGAAACCGGTTCGTGATCGGCAGCCGGCGGTCGCGCCCGAACGCCTTCGGCGTGATGCGAATGCCCGGTGGGGCCTGGCGGCGCTTGTACTCGGAGCGGTCGACCATCGCGATGACCTCGTCGACCACCTCCGGCTCCAGGCCGTCACCGACGATCTCGTCGCGGCCTCGGTCCTCCTCCACGTACGCGGTCAGGATCCGGTCGAGGACCTCGTAGGGAGGCAGCGAGTCCTCGTCGCGCTGGTCCGGTCGCAGCTCGGCCGACGGGGCACGCTCGAGCACCGAGTCCGGCACGAGATCCCTCGACGCGACCGCGTTGCGGTAGCGGACGAGGCGATACACGAGGGTCTTGGGAACGTCCTTGATCACGGCGAACCCGCCCGCCATGTCCCCGTACAGGGTCGCGTAGCCCACCGACAGCTCGCTCTTGTTTCCGGTCGTCAGCACGAGCCAGCCGGACTGGTTCGAGAGCGCCATCATCAGGTTCCCGCGGATCCGTGCCTGGACGTTCTCCGCCGCCAGCTCCGTACCAGGTGCCCGGCTCTCCAGCTCGCGCGCCGATTCCGCGCCCGGATGCGAGCTCTCCCTCCCGTCGCCGGCGGAGGCCCCGGCGCCCAGCACTTGCTCGTAGGCGCGCATCGCCTCCTCGATCGGGAGCTCGACCAGCTCGGCCCCGACGTTGCGGATGATCCTCCGGGCATCCTCCTGCGTCTCGGGGCTCGAGTGAGGGGAGGGCATGACGACTCCGGTCACGCCCTCGGGCCCGAGGGCATCCGCGGCGATCAGGGTGACGAGCGCCGAGTCGATGCCGCCGGAGACGGCCACCAGGACGCGTTCGAACCCGTTCTTTCGCACGTAGTCACGGAGCCCCAGAGTGATCGCCGTGTAGATCTCCGCCTCGGGCTCCAGAGGCTCCGCGATCGGGCACTCGACCGGCTGCTGCGGCCCGGCGAGGTCGAGCGAAGCGACGACCGGCACGCTGACCGCTGCGCCCTTCATCCCCGGATTCGGCGGGACCCGAACATCGCATACGAGCAGCTCCTCCTCGAACTGCGACGCTCGGGCGAGTGTCTCGCCGCCCTGGGAGACGACGATGCTGTGGCCGTCGAAGACCAGTTCGTCCTGGCCGCCCACGAGGTTGCAGAGGGCGAACGCGGCGCCGGTCTCCCGCGCGCGGCGACGGATCATCTCCTCGCGGGCCACGCCCTTTCCGCGGTGGTAGGGGGATGCGGAGGGATTGACGATCAGGCTGGCCCCGGCGAGCGCCTCGATCGACGCCGGCGGACCCGGATACCAGACGTCCTCGCAGATCGTGAGGCCGACCTTGATGCCGTTCACCTCGATCAAGGCGGGGCCCTCGCCCGGCTCGAAGTAGCGACGCTCGTCGAAGACGCTGTAGTTGGGGAGCAGGACCTTCCGGTATCTGGCGCGAACGCTTCCGTCGGCGAGCACCGCGACGGAGTTGTAGGTCGCGCCGTCTCGCTCCGGATAGCCGACCAGCGCGACGATGCCCTCCACGCCGCCCGCGAGCTCGTCGAGCGCCCGGCCGGCCGCTTCCAGGAAGTGCGGCTTCAGCCACAGGTCCTCGGCGGGATAGCCCGTGATGGTCTGCTCGGGAAAGATCACGACCTGAGCGCCGACATCGCGCGCACGGGCGATCCATTCGGCGGCCAGGCGCGCGTTCCCCGCGACGTCGCCGACCGTTGTATCGACCTGGGCGAGCGCGAGGCGCAGCGTGCGGTGCTCATCGTTCACATGGTCAGTATTGCCGGACGCGGCGCGGATTTAGGCCTGGCGGCGCCCGCCCAGCACGCCCACGATCGCGGCGACCACCGTCACCAGATAGATCTGGCCCGTCAGGGCCTCTGCGATGGCGATCGAGCGTCCCAGGCTCGTCCCAGCGGTGAGGTCGCCGTAGCCCACCGTCGTGATCGTGACGAAGCTGAAGTAGAGGAAGTTCTTGGTCGTGCCCACCTCTCTCTGCTGGCGGCCAGCTGGAAGACGAGCGAGGTCAGGATCATGAACAGCAGCGCGCCGTAGCGGTAGCCCCTCATCGAACCGCGTTCGTACAGGTAGAGCCGTTGGATTCGGGACTCCGTGCGAGCCTGGCCAGCCACGCACGAAGGATCTCCGGACGGTCGGACGGGAGGTGCCCCTACGGCGCGGCATCGCCGAGCAGGCGCTCGACGACGACGACGTCCTTCCACTCGCCGTCGAGGCGGCCGTGTCGGCGGTGGACCCCCACCTCACGCCAGCCGCAGTCCGCGACGAGAGCGAGGCTTGGAGCGTTGGAGGTGAAGATTTTTCCGACGAGCTTGTAGTAGCCGCGCTCCTGCGCTGCGCTGGCGACCGCCTCCATCAGGGCGCGCCCGACTCCCCATCGGCGCGCGCTGTGATCGACGTAGAGGGTCGCCTCGCCGATCCCGGAGTAGTAGTGGCTCGCGTCGTCATAGGGCCCGACCTTCACGAACGCCACGACCCTGCCCTCGCGCTCGGCCACCAGCGCGAGCGTCCCGGACTCGATCAGGACGGCGAGCTCGTCGGCCGACTTCTCACGGGTCTCGAACGTCGCGACGCGCTCGGCGATACCCTGGTTGTAGATCCGAGCCATCTCGTGGGCGTCGCTCGCCCGTGCGGGCCTGAGCGCGAATCTAGGAGCCGGCGCCATGCGGCCCGTATTACCAGGTCACGAGGCTGCCTCGGTTCGCATGAGCACCGCAAGGGCGGCACGAGCGTCGGTCAACTGCGATCTTTCGCCGATGGGCCGCGGACTTATCATCACTGCCGACGACTACGGCTACAGCCCCGGCTACGACGAGGGGATCGTCGAGGCCGCAGCGGCCGGTGCCGTCGATTCGGTGAGCGTCATGGTGACGCGCGGCCGGCTCGATACCGAGCCGCTCCTGCAGACGGGGGTCGAGACCGGGTTGCACCTCGAGCTGCCGCTCGAGCTCACCGAGCTGGAGACCGCGGGTTCACGCGAGCGCGAGGCCGCCCTGCGCGCCCTTAGCGAGCAGCTGGAGGCGTTCGAGTCGGCGCTCGGCGGGCCGCCCGCGTACCTGGATGGACACCGACACTGCCACGCTCAAGCCGGGCTGGCGGCAGCCGTGGCGCGCGAGGCACGGCGGCATCGGCTGCCCGTTCGGTCGATCGACGCCGCGCACCGGCGGATCCTGCGAGGCGAGGGGGTCGCGACGCCCGACCGGCTGGTCGGTCGCTACTCGGAGGAGCCTGAGGGTGCCCTGCCGGTCGAGCTCCAAGCGGTCGTGGACGGGGACGGCGAACTGGACCCGGGCGTGACCGAGTGGATGGTGCATCCGGGCTATCCCGACCGGGACTCAGGCTCCGGCTACGACCGGGCCCGGGAGGAGGACCTAGACCTGCTGCTCAGCCTGTGCCTGCTTCCGGCGCTTCGCGGCGCGCGCCTCAACCACGGCGCCGCGTTCGGCTGACCCGGCGGCCACGACCAGCTCGGCCACCGATTCGGACAGGTCGTCACAGAGGGCATCGAGGTCGGACATGGAGTCGTAGTCGGCCGTGAGCCCGAAGTTGACGCCGCCGTTGTAGCTCATGATCCCGAAGCAGACCGCCTGGTTCCCGGCGAGGGGCACCATCGGGAAGATGTCCAGGAGCTCGCGCCCGAGCAGGTAGAGCGGAAACTGCGGCCCGGGGACGTTGGTGACCACTGTGTTGAAGAAGCGCTGGTAGGACTGCAGGCGGGCGGCCTGCGCGGCGATCGTCGGCGGCGTGAAATTGGTCACGTCGGTGAGCAGGCTCGCGCCGACGGCCTGCCCCGATGCCTTCAGGTGGCGCATGGTGCCGGACACCGCCTGAAGCCGGTCGATCGGGTCCCGCTGCCCGACCGGGAGCGGTGCCATCATCGCCGAGACCCGGTTCCCCAGCGCGCCGTGCTGGTCGGCGGTGCGGACGCTGACGGGCACCATCGCCCGCAGCTCCAGCTCGGCGGTGGACTGACCGCGGCCCCGCAGGAACCGCCCCAGACCACCGGCCACGGCGGCGACGATGGTGTCGTTGACCGTCCCGCCGGCGAGGTCCTTCACGCGCTTCAGGTCATCGAGGTCCGTGCGCACCCAGCCAAAGCGGCGATAGGGACCGATCGAGCCGTTGATCGCCGAGCGCGGGGCGGCGAGCCCGGTGCGCAGGAACGACCCCGCCGCGCCCAGCTCCTTCATGACCGCACCCGCCGCACGGCTCGGCGCGGTCACGACTCCGCGGGCGGTGCGCGCCACCTCAGTGGGGTTGGTCGCTCGATCCAGAAGGGCCTCGCCCAGCAGCTGTGACCCGGATGGTTCCGGGGCGGGAAGCCATGAGTTCGGAGCCGATGCCTGCGCGGGCTCACGATCGAGGTCGAAGAGGACCGTGGTTATGTCAACCCCGGAGACGCCATCGACGAGACAGTGGTGGGTCTTGCCGACGATCGCGAAGCGGCCGCCCTCGACGCCGTCGACGAGCCACATCTCCCAGACCGGCTTCGTCCGGTCGAGCCGCTGGGAGAAGACGCGCGCCGCGAGCGTGCGCAGCTGGTCCTCGCTCCCGGGGGAGGGGAGCGCAGTGTGGCGGACGTGGTAGTCGAGGTTGAAGTGGGGGTCGTCGATCCAGACTGGCCGGCCCTGACCAAACGGGACGAAGCGAAGCTTCTGGCGGAAACGCGGAACGAGGTGAAGCCGTGACGCGATGTGCTCGCGGAACTCGTCATAGCTCGGCGCCGGTCCCTCGAAGAGCGTGGTCGACGCCACGTGCATGTGGACGGGACCCCGCTCGAGGTTCAGGAAGGACGTGTCGAGGCCGCTCAGCCTGTCCCCGTGAGCCACGGGGGGATCATCCCAGAACGCGGCGGCGTGAGCCGGCGGCGATCAGAGGTCCAGCGTGAGCGTTCCGGCCGGCGCTGAAGCCGTGCCTGCCGGCTCCTGACCGGCCGGGACACGAACGAGGTTCGCGACGCCGACGCCCAGCAGGCGAACCGGCGACTCGAGCTCGAAGTCGGCGAGCAGCTGCCGTGCCACCGCCCGGATGACGACGGGGTCGTTTGTGTGAGCGTCGACGGTTCGCGACCGGGTGTGGGTCCTGAACGGGCGCAGCCGGACCTTCAACGTGATCGTCCGCCCTGCGTGGCCGCCATCCGCGAGACCGCGAGCCACGTCGTCGGCTAGCTCATCCAGCGTCGCGTACAGGCGGACGCGATCCGACACGTCCTCGGGAAACGTCGTCTCCCGGCTCTCGGACTTCCGCTCGCGCTCCGTCACGACGGGGCGCTGGTCGTGCCCTCGCGCACGCTCCCTGAGCTCACGCCCCAGTCGCGAGCCGAAGGTGCGATCCAGCACCGCGTCGCCGGCGCCCGCGAGGTCGGCCACGGTCCGGATGCCGAGGGTCTCCAGGCGCCCCGCCGTGCGGGGACCGATCCCCGGGATGAGTCTGGCCGGCCGCTGCCCGACCGCCTCGAGCATGCCGTCGGGCTCCAGCACGCAGAGGCCGTCCGGCTTGTTCAGGTCGGAGGCGATCTTCGCGCATAGCTTGTTCGGCCCGAGTCCGACGGAGCAGACGAGGCGGGTGGTCGCGAGCATCTCACGCTTGAGTTGTCGCGCCCGGGCCTTGGGCGTCGGGCAATCGGCGAGGTCTAGGTACGCCTCGTCCAGGCCGGCGACCTCCACGCGGTCGGAGAAACGACGCAGGACCTCCATCACCTTGGCGGAGGCACGGCGATAGAACGCCATGTCGCGCGGGATCAGGATCGCGTGCGGGCATCGCCGGTGCGCCACCGCCAGCGGGAGCGCGGAATGGACGCCACATTCCCGCGCCTCGTAGGAGGCGGCCATCACGACCCCCCGCGAGGCGATGCTTCCAGTGGCCACCAGCACGGGCTTACCGCGGAGCTCTGGCCGCCGCAGGAGCTCCACGGACACGAAGAAGGCGTCCATGTCGAC
>DATAOX010000002.1:0-4680 GCA_036265555.1 Solirubrobacterales bacterium | reverse complement strand
GGCTCGGGCGACGGGCCTCCGTCGAGCGGCAACGGGCGGCGCCGGCGGCGCAAGCCCTCGCCGGGCACGACGCGCACGAAGTCGGCGCGTAGCAAGAGCGCCAAGTAAGTTCGCGGGCGTGTTCGTCACGCTCGAGGGGATTGACCGCTCGGGGAAGACGACCCAGGCCGCGCTGCTGCGCGACGCGCTGGGTCCGGGGACCCTGCTGCTGCGTGAGCCCGGCGGCACGGAGGTTGGAGAGCGCGTTCGCGACCTGCTCAAGGATCCGGACACGGACCTCGACCCGCGCGCGGAGCTGCTCCTGTTCTGCGCCGCGCGGGCGCAGCTATGCGCGAGCGTGATCCGGCCGGCGCTCGATGACGGCCGCGACGTGATCTCCGACCGCTTCGTCGACTCGACCGCCGCCTACCAGGGCGCCGCCCGGGGGCTCGGAGTGGAGCTCGTCGAGGGGGTCAGCGAGATCGCGATCGCCGGCTGCCGCCCGGATCTGACCGTGCTGCTGCGGATCGACCCGGCGGACGCCGAAGCGCGCGGCCAGCAGCGTCTCGACGCCGGCGCCGAGGATGGCTCGGACCGGTTCGAGGGCGAGGGGATCGGGCTCCAGCGGACGGTCGCCGCCGCCTATGACGAGCTCGCGGGCCGCCACTCCGACCGCATCACGGTGATCGAAGCCCAGGGCTCGGTCGAGGAGGTCCACCGGCGGGTGATGGAGGCCGTCGGGGAGAGGGGCAGGTAGAGGACCTCGTTTGACTCCTATCAGCTCGAGCGGTGCAAAATCCGCGCTGAGCGCGGGAATGCACCGCTCGACGGGTCGGTCGGTGCGCGTACCTGTTAAATCGACGTTCGTGATGCCGCTAGCGACCGAGTTGCCCCAGACCCTCCGCGACGCCACCGAGCACCAGCCCGCGGCGCGGGCGGCGCTCGCCGCCGCGCTCGCCGCGCCGGTCCACGCGTATCTACTCGCCGGGCCGCGGGGCGCCGGCAAGCGCCGCGCGGCGCGCGCGTTCGCGGCAGAGATCCTCGCCGATGGCGCGCCGGACCCCGACGACGCCCGGCGTCGCGCGCTCGCCGATCCGTCGCCGCATCCCGACCTCGTCTGGCTCGCCCCGCGGGGGACTCAGCATCTGGTCGACGAGGTTCGCCAGCGCGTCATCACGGCTGCCGCCTACCGGCCCTTCGAGGGCGCGCGGCGGGTGTTCGTCATCGAGGCGGCGGACGCAATGGCCGACGAGAGCCAGAATGCTCTTTTGAAGACGCTCGAGGAGCCGGCGGACTTCGTGCACATCCTGCTCTTGAGCGCCGAGCCGGAGCTGCTTGCGGAGACCGTCCGGTCACGCTGCCAGGAGGTCCGGTTCCGCCCGCTCGACGCGGAGGCGGTGGCGGCCGGACTAACCGCGCGGGGCCTGGGAGAGTCCGACGGCGAGCGGCTCGCGGCGGCGCGACTGGCGGCGGGCGATCGGCGGCGCGCCGAGTTTCTCGTGACGAGCGAGGGGCGCGAGCTCCGCGCCGTCGCAGCTGAATGCGTCGGCGCGGCTATCTCGGGGGAGCTGGAGTCGGCGCCCTGGCGGCGAATGCTGGCCGCGGCGGAGTCGACGGGGGAGCGCGCGGGTGAGGAAACGGTGGAGCGGCTCACAGCGGCCGCGGCCGAGTCGGGCCAGGAGGAGGGGCGCGCGGGGCGGCGCGCGGTCCGCGAGGCTGAGGAGGCCGGACGCCGCGCCTCCCGGCGAGCCCGCACCGAGGCGCTCGACGCCGGGCTCGGCCTGCTCGCCGCCTGGCTTCGTGACCTCGCGGCGCTGGCCGACGGGGCGGACGATCTCGTCATGAACGCGGACCGGCTGGACGACTTGCGGAACGACGCGGCAGGACTGGACGCACGCGGCGCGCGTCGCGGCGGCGAGCTGGTCATGGACACGCGTCGCAGGCTGCAGGTGAACGTGGGCGAGGAGCTCGCGCTGGAGGCGCTCATCTACCGCTTGGAGGCGCTGCTCTCGAGTCCGCGGAACCGCTCTTAGACTCCCCGCATGGCCATCGCGGATTCGGCGGGATCGGGCCGGTCGAAGCGACCGTTCGGCGTTCGCCTGTACCTGACCATCGCGTTTGCCGCGGTGGCGCTCATCACGGCGGGGCTGTCCTTCGTGCTGCTCACGGGGTCGAGCGACGATGCCGCGAGCCAGCGCGCGGCCGACATAACGGTCGGGCGGGCGGTGGGTCTCGCGGACCGAGTCGGCAACCACGTACCCAAGAAGGCTCAAAAGCAGTTCGGCACCATCACCGACCCTGGGTTTTCGGCCTGGGTGTACGGCCGCAATCGCGAGCTGCTCACGCCCAGGCACTCCCACGGGATCAACCTGGACGAAGTGGAGAACCATGGGGGAACCGTCACGATGGCCCTGCACGGCACACGGAGCGTCGAACGGCTCCCCGACAAGGTGACGGTGGTCGCGACGCCGGTCTTCCGCAACGGACAGCTGGCGGGCGCGCTTCTCGTCCGTGCGGATCAGCCCCAGACGCTGGCGCGCACGATCGAATCCATCAGCGGTGACCGGCTGACGGCGGCGATCGTGGCGGTCGTGATCGCGATCATCATCGGCGTCTTGACCGCGACGCTGATCACCGCTCGCGTGAAGCGGCTCGCCCGGAGCGCGGCGCGGATCACCGAGGGGGAGCTCGACGAGCCGCTTGAGGGACTCGGCGGACGGGATGAGATCGCGGACCTGGGAACTGCGCTGGAGACGATGCGGATCGCC
This sequence comes from Solirubrobacterales bacterium, assembly GCA_036265555.1. Taxonomy (GTDB): domain Bacteria; phylum Actinomycetota; class Thermoleophilia; order Solirubrobacterales; family 70-9; genus AC-56. The sequence continues at coordinate 1,933 of DATAOX010000002.1, read as the reverse complement.
CTGCGAGAGACGTTCGGCGCGCTCTCGTCGGAACGCGACCGGCTCGCCGCGATCTTCGACGCGCTGACGGACGGGGTGATGGTGGTCGGACCGGATGGCGAAGTGCGCTTCTTCAACCCGGCCGCCGAGCCACTCATCGAGCGGGACGGCAGGGTGAACGAGCTGATCCGGCCATGGCTCATCTGGGCGGAGGAGCGCGGCGCGGTCGAGCGCGATGGGATCCGGGTCGGGGACCGCGTCTACGGGGTCGGCGTCCGCAGGCTCGCGGCGGAGAAGGCCGTTCTCGCCGTCACCCGCGACCGGACCGACGCGCTTCGGCGCGAGGTGGCCGAGCGCGAATTCGTCTCGAACGCCGCGCATGAGCTTCGCAACCCGATCGCCGGGATCTCCGGGGCGATCGAGGTGCTGCGCGCGGGTGCCAAGGATGACCCGCAGGCGCGCGAGCACTTCCTCGGCCGTCTATCCGACGACGCGGAGCGGGTCAGCCGGCTCACCGACGCCCTCCTCACGCTGGCGCGGATCGACGCCGTCGGTCGCGAGTCGAGCCAGGCGATCGACGTCTCGGTGGTGATCGAGGAGGCCGTGCAGGCAGTGGCGCCACCTCAGGGGATCGACGTGGCGTTGGAGGTTCGGGACGGCGTCTTCGCGGAGGGCGACGCTGTGCTCCTCCGCCAGGTCCTGATCGGCCTGCTCACGAACGCGTTCAAGAACACGCCGGCCCCGGGCGCCGTTACGCTTCGCGCGCGTCGCGAAGGTCACGCTGACGTTTTGATTGAGGTCGAGGACACGGGCACCGGCATCGCCGCCGACGAGGTCGGCCGGGTATTCGAGCGCTTCTACCGCGGCCCCCAGGCCCTCCAGCAGGAGGGCTTCGGCCTGGGCCTCTCGATCGCCAAGCGCATGGTCGACGTGATGGGCGGGGAGATCGGCGTCGACTCCGAGGTCGGCGTGGGCAGCACGTTCTGGGTCCGCCTGCCGGCGGCCGCCAAGGCCCCCAGCCCCGTCGCCTGACGATGTCGGATGGGCGCATCCTCATCGCTGACGACGAGCCGTCGGTTCGCGACGCCGTGGGGTACGCGCTCGAGCAGGAGGGTTTCGACGTCACGCTCGCCGAGGACGGCGACGATGCCGACCGCAAGATCGGGGACGGGTCGCCGAGCTTCGATCTCCTGATCCTGGACATCATGATGCCGGGGCGAAGCGGCCTGGACATCTGCCGCGACGTGCGAGCGCGCAGCCCGGTTCCGATCATCCTCCTGACGGCCAAGGACGCCGAGGTCGACAAGGTCGTCGGCCTCGAGGTCGGGGCGGACGACTACGTGACGAAGCCGTTCTCGGTGCGCGAGCTCCTGGGACGCGTGCGCGCCCAGCTCCGCCGCCGCGAGCTCGATCGCACCTCCTCGGTTCGGGAGGGAAAGACGATCGACGCGGGCTCGGTGAAGATCGACCTCGCGCGCCACCTGGTGACGGTCCGAGGCAAGCCGGTCAACCTCACGCGCTCCGAGTTCCAGGTCCTGCGCCTGCTCGCAGAGCGGCCCGGCCAGGTCTTCAGCCGCCTTGAGATCATGGAGGAGCTCTGGCAATCGGAGTTCTCCGGCGACGTCCGCGCCTGCGACGTCCACATCTCCAACCTGCGCCAGAAGATCGAGCGCGACCCGCAGGAGCCGGAACTGGTCCTGACGGTCAGGGGCGTCGGCTACCGCCTCGCCGAGGACGGGCCGTAGCCGCTCTCGAGCATTGACGGGGTTAAGGGGGCTATGGCCCACCTAACCCCGTCAAACGCTTGCCACGACCCCCCTAAACTGAACCGCCGCGCCGGCGTAGCTCAGTTGGCCAGAGCACTTCACTCGTAATGAAGGGGTCCCCGGTTCGAATCCGGGCGCCGGCTTCCGGGCCGCGATCCGCGTCTCCCTGCCTCCGGGCCGGGCTAGCT
>DATAOX010000001.1:0-17044 GCA_036265555.1 Solirubrobacterales bacterium | reverse complement strand
CTCGACGCCGGCGCTCGGACCGGTGATTTCGAGCTCACGGCCGATGCGCTCACGATCGCGCGCGGCCTCGTCGGGATGGAGGACGGACTGGGACTCCAGGTCGTGATCGCCCACCCGGCGATCGACAGAAGCGTTGCCGAGGAAATCCTGGTCCGGTACGCCGAGACCGCGATCGGGGCAGCGCTTCCCGAGTCGCCGAGCGCCGCGGCGGCCGCAAACCACTGACGCTCCCAAGCGCATGAGACTCGAGCCGGACGGACCGCGCCCGTGGGAGCGTCAATAGCATCGATTCATAGACGCCGTGACCACTCCACCACTCGGTGAGCGCTTCCGGCGGGCGTTGAAGCTCGCCTTCGAGCTGCACGCCGGTCAGACGCGCAAGGGGTCGGGGGTTCCGTACTTCGGTCACCTGCTCGGCGTGACATCGATCGTCCTCGAGACCGGGGCGTCCGAGGACGAGGCAATCGCCGCCCTCCTGCACGACGCGGCTGAAGACCAGGGGGGTCGCGAGACGCTGGAGCGGATCCGCGATGAGTTCGGCGAGGCCGTTGCGGACATCGTCGAGTCGTGCAGCGACAGCCTCGGCGAGCCGAAGCCCCCCTGGCGCGAGCGAAAGCGGGCTTATCTCGAGCACCTGGACCGGGCGAGCGAGCCCGCGCTTCGTGTCTCGCTCGCCGACAAGCTGCACAACGTGCGGACGATCGTGGTCGACTATCGCGAGCTCGGCGAGGCGCTTTGGGAGCGCTTCAACGCCGAGCGGGACGACGTGCTCGGCTACTACCGCGCGCTGGCCGGGATCTTCTCGCGGCGAATGCCCGGCGCGCTGGCCACCGAGCTCTCGCTGACCGTTACCGAGCTGGAGGGCCTCGTCGCCGCCGTCAGTCCTGCGAGCGCCAGCCCGAAGACCCACGGGATGTCGAGGTAGAACCAGTGGTCGGCCGTGAGCTCCACCGCGATCATCACCGCGGCGGCGAGCGCGGCGACCTGGGGAAGCGACCTGCGGCGCGGAAGGAAGGCGACCAGCAATGCGAGCCCCACCGCGAATGCCTGGACCGCCGTCTGCAGCCACCCCAGCGAGCTGTCCTGGCCCCAGACGCTGAAGGGCGAGGTGCGGTCGATCTGACTCTTGATCGTGCGGTCATAAAAGGGGGCGAGCCCCGGATCGACGGCCGGCAGGATCAACATGACCCCCAGCGTTGCGGCGAGGGCTGCCGTGAACACGACCGCCGGGCGCAACCGCCGGCGCAGGCTCTGCGATTCCGGTGAGCGGGTGAGGAGCCCGGTCTCGCCGGCGGCGAAGAGCGGCGCGAGGGGCAGCGACGCGAACTTCGCGGCGACCGAGAGCCCGAGCGTCACCGCCCGCCGGACGGGCGAGGCGAACAGCGCCAACGACCAGACCAGCAGCGCCGCGACGAGGGCGTCGTTGGAATTGGATTGAAGCGCGTAATCGGTGAACGGGTAGGCCGCCCAGGCGAAGCCCAGGATCACCCCGAGCCGGGTACCGTCGGCACCTGGCCGCAGGCGGCGACCGAGTGCGAACAGGCCACCGACGGTCGCGAGGTCGAAGAAGATCGCGGCAGCGTGGGCCGCCGGGAGGTTGTCCCATTGTCCGCTCCAGGGGAGGACGAGCTCGAAGGGAACGTAGGCGAAGTAGTTGAACGGCCCGTATGTGTCGCCGAAGGAGTTGTCGTCGGGGAAGTTGTTCCAGATCGCCTGACCGTGGGTCAGGTGGTCGGCGCCGATCACGCCCGCGTATCCGACGTCGATCACCCCCGAGTCGACGATGTTTAGGGCGATGCGAAAGCCCAGCAGGAAGGCACCGCCAATGGCGAGCCAGGCGGTGGGCGCCGAGGGCCGGAGCCCCTCCCCCGCCCCGCGAAACCCGACCCAGATCATGCGGGCCAGGAGGTAGAGGAGCGGCGGGTACGCGAGCGGGACGCTCACGCCGATGTTCCCGTGGTTGAAGTAGATCTCCGAGATCCCGAATGACAGCAGCACCAGCAGGTCCAGGTGGACCATCCGCGACTTGCGACGGAAGTCCACCAGTCCGAGGAGGAAGATCGCAGCGAGCGGGATCCAGACGTAGGGCGCGTTCAGCTTGTGTCCGAACTGGCCGGGATAGCCTCGGGCCATCTGCCAGGCGATCTGGTAGCCGGTCCACGTCTCGCGGATCTGCGTGGTGGCATCGTCGACGACCACCTGGACGCGGTCCGTGCCATCCGCATAGAAATCGACCTGCCAGGTGCCGGGTTTCGACTCGGCCGTGGGGTCGAGCGGCCCGTAGCGCCGCCGCTCGGCGGCGACCTGGGGGTCGGTCCGGGCGATGCGAATGGCCTGCGACTCCGTCAGGTTCGTCGCGGGCGCAGCGGGCTCACCAGTCGTTCCCCCGGGGGCCGCGGATCCGGGCGTGGATCCGGCGGCCGACGTCGTCTGCGCCCGTGCGCCGGCGGGAAGCGAAACGAGCAGCGCGGCAGCGGCGATCGCCAGCGCGACTGCGCCGCGGCGGGGGAGGTGCGTCAGCGGCGGTCGAGCCCGAACGTCCACAGCTTGTTGCCGAGGAAGTTGAAGGGCATCGCAAGGGCGACGGCAAGCGCCTGGGACGGCAGTTCCGGCGCCGAGGCGACATCGACCAGCAGGTAGAGGAAGACGAGATTGACGCCGAGAGCCAGGACGCTGACCGTGAAGAAGCGGATCGCCTGAAATCCCGCATGGCCCTTCGCAGCGCGGAACGTCCAGTGGCGATTCCAGAGGAAGTTGTTGGTGACCGCCACGCAGAAGGACGCGACCGCCGCGAGCAGGTGATACATGCCGAGTCCCTCGGTCAGCAGCGCGAAGACGATCAGGTTGACGACGTACCCGGTTCCCCCGACGACCCCGAACTTGAAGAGCTGTACCCAGTTCTGGGGCTTCCTCGTGCCGAGGTGGATGCGGCGGATCAGCGCCCAGGTCCAGTCGGCGGCACGCGCTGTGGCGTCGCGGGCTCGGGCGCCCCTGGTCGCCGACGGCGGGCGGTCGACGTCCGGGGTCGGCTCGACCGTCTGACCCGTCTTCACCTCGGGAGTCATCCGGTCGCCTCGACCATCCGCGCCGCTCGGAGCTCGGGACCGTCGCCCACGCCGAAGTGGTCGGCGACCAGACCGGCGACGTCGCGAAGCGTCCATTGCTCGCGCAGCTCAGCGATGCCCGGCCCCAGTCCACAGAGCAGCAGTGGCCCCAACGAGTCGCCCGCCGAGAGCGCGCCGTGGCTTGCTCCGCCCACATGACTGGTGCCGCCCCAATCGACGGCTTCGTAGCCGGTGGCGAGGGAGACGAGGACATCGCCGGCGTGCGGCGCGTTCAACGCCGACCAGACGCGCTTCAGGGCGTCAGGGTATTCGTCGCTCGTCACCCGGCCGTCCCGGTGCTGCAGCGCCAGGGCGCCGCGATCACCGTCGACGCTCCACCGCATCCCGCGACGATCGGTCTCGTGCGAACCCGGCCGAAAGCGGAGCTCGGAGTCTCCACGCTCGACCACGGCCTCCGCGTCGCCGTTTCGCGTCTCGAGACGGGCGATCAGGTCGATTCCCTCCAGATCACGCAGCTCCCCGAGGACGCTCGCCAGGATCCGCTCGCGGCGGCGCCCCTCCGCGAGGGCGTAGATTCCGGCCGCGCGCGCCGTCGGGCTGACGGCGAGCTCCGCGAGCTCGGGGCGTTCGCTGTTGGGCGCCAGGACGCACCAGTCCGAGCCGAGCGCCGCGATCAGCGGCACCTCGCTTCCGACATCCGTCTGGGCGTGGTCGGCCATGAGGATGACCGCGTGCGATTCGCAGAAGGCATCGATCCCGCCGGCCGCGTCGACGAGCTCGCCGAAGCTGTGGTCGGCGTGGGAGATGGAGTCGCTCATCCCCGCTACGCCGCGGGTGTGCGTGTGGTGATCGTTGTCGGGAAGCGAGAAGAGGAGGAAGTCGTACCCGTCGTCGGCGATCAACTCGCGCGCGACGCAGGCCGAGTACCCGTCGCGCGTGCCCGGTCGGGCGAGGGTCGGCTTGCAGGGAACCTTTCGCGACGCGTACAGCTCACCGTAGAAGAGCTCGTCCGGGCCCCAGACCGCGTGTCGGAAGTTGGCTGCGACGGCCACTCTCCTCATCACCCCCTCGAGCCCGAGCTCGTGCCGGCGGCGGCCACGGTAGATCAGGAACGGCGTGCACGCCGTGCGCACGCCGTTGTCGCCCAGCCGCTCGAAGACCGTTGCCACCTCGTGTGAGAGGTGGGCCATGTTCATGTTGTAGACGGTGTCGTAGAGGGTGCGGAACAGGCCGAATGCGCGCGTCGCCTCCCACGACGATCCGTACTCCACGTAGCGTCGCTCCGCGCGGTGGTACCAGTTCATGCCGCTGATGTGGTGGCGGTCGGGGCCGGCGCCGGTCGCGATATCGGAGCAGGCGACCGGCGTCACCGAGGGGAACGATGAGACGCAGTCTCCGATCAGGGTGCCCCGCTCGAGGAGCGCGCCGAAGTTCGGAGCGAGATCGTCCGCGACCGCGCGGAGGAGCATGTCGGTGCGCAGCGAGTCGACGACGATCAGGCAGAGCTTTCGGTCTTGGGACATTCGACTGGAGTGTGACGAGTGCGGGAGCGGCGCTCACCTGAGCGAGCGCAGCCCCTCGTACTTTCGCTGCGCCCGGCGCTGCCGCGCGGACGCAAGCCACAGGAGGCCGAGCAGGAGCAACAGCCCGAACGGCTCCCACACGAAGGCCGTGATCACCGCGAGCACGAGCGCGATCGCCGCGACGATCAGGCCGATCGACGACGCGCCCCGCACGCGTGCCTGGGCGCCGGCGACGACCGAGCTCACGATTCCGTATGCGATCACGGCGAGGATGATCCCCAGCGGGACGCCCACGATCGCGGGGTGGTCCCGGTTGGACATCGAGATCGCGAAGAGGATCGCGCCCCCGGCCGCGGCGGCAATCGCGAGCAGCACGCCGATCGCATCGCGGCGCCCGGAGGCGCCGGCAAACGTTCCAGCGGCGATCGCGAGCCCGACCCCCTGGCAGATGGCGAGGAAGAGGCTCATGAGCCGAGAGAGGGTAGTGGGCTAGGAGTCCTCGCCCTTGGCGAAGTCCTCGGGCGTGACCTGGTCGAGGAAGTCCTTGAACTTCTCCACGACCTCCTCCGTGTCCTCGACCTCGTGCTCGAACTCGATCGAGGACTCGTCGATCACGTCGTCCGCGGCGAAGATCGGCGCCGAGGTGCGGACGGCGAGCGCGATCGCGTCCGATGGCCGGGAGTCGATCTCGAGCTCGGAGCCGTTCACGGAGACCGTGATCGACGCGTAGAAGGTGTTGTCGCGCAACTCGGTGACGGAGACGCGCTCGCACTTGGCATCGAGCTGCTCGAGGAGGTCCGACAGCAGGTCGTGCGTCATCGGCCGTGGGGTCGAGGCGCCCTGCAGCTTCATGAGGATCGCTGCGGCCTCGGGGTGCCCAATCCAGATCGGCAGAAAGCGGTTCCCGTCCACGGTCTTCAGCAAAACGATCGGCTGCTTGCCGACCATGTCGAAGCTCACACCGTAGATCTGCATCTGTTGCAAGGTCGTCTCCGGAGCCGTCGCTGGCTGCGCGCAATTATAGGTGTGCGTCGAGAGCCGCCATTTGGGCTCGATTGAGCGCCACGGCCCCGCCCGGCGATGGCCGCCCGGACATGTTTTCGCCGGTCAGCAGGCATACATAGAGCCCCGGGCGAGAGCGATGCGCCATGATCCGACCGTCGCGATGACGCGAATGTCCCTTCGAGCACGAGCCCTCGCCCTGCTGCCGCTCTCAGCCCTGGGCGTCCACCAGCTTCGTTACGAGCTCGCCTTCGGCGGAGACGCGGGTCATGAGCTCGCGGCCGAGGGTCATGCGTACCTGACCTCGCTCACGCCGTTGCTGGTGCTGGCAGCGGCGCTCGGAGCGGCGGAGCTGCTCACCAGGCTCGCCCGAGCCTGGTACGGCCGGGACGGATCCGGGCGGCGGACCTCGTTGCCGGCTCTCGCCCTCGCGGTCGCGGTGAGTCTCGTCGTGATCTACGTCGGTCAGGAGCTCCTCGAGGGGCTCCTCGCCACCGGCCATCCCAGCGGGGTGATGGGCGTTTTCGGCAATGGCGGGTGGTGGTCGGTGCCGCTTGCCATCGGCTTCGGCGCCGGCATCGCCCTGCTGCTGCGCGGTGCCGACATGGCGATCGCCCTCATCGCTCACGCTCGCTCGCCGGCGCGTACTCGACCCGTCACCCCTCGGCGCGAGGGGGCGCCTCGCGTCGTCATCCTGCCCGTCCGCTCGCCCTTCGCGAGCGCCGCGCCCGGCAGGGCGCCACCGCTCGGGATCGCATCCACCTGATGGGGCTCGGCGCGTTCGGCGCCGAGTCGTTCTGAACGCACCTGGAGGGAGTTCGCGTGCGCGCGAGCTCCGGGAGAGGAGTTGACTCAGACATGCAATCCCGAAAGACCGCGGCGGTTCTCGGAGTGTTGGTGCTGATCGCTGCCGTCGTCGTCTTCATCGTCCTGCAGGGCGGGTCGGATTCCGGCGGCGGCTCATCCAACCGCAGCTTCGCCTTCGAGCTGGCCAAGGGGAACGCCGTGGGCGGATCCAAGGACATCTCCGCCACCCAGGGGGATCGCCTGACCGTGACGCTCCACACCGATGTCCCGGCGGAGCTCCATATCCACGGCTACGAGCTGGCAAAGGACATCGACGCGGGTCAGACCGGCTCGATCTCGTTCACCGCCGACGCTACGGGTGAGTTCGAGATCGAGGCCCACCACCTGGTCCACGGCGAAGAGGCCCCGGGCGTCGAGCTCGCTCAGCTCGCCGTGAACCCATGATCCCAATCGCGCATGCCCTCCTGATCGGCAGGCGCGACCTGCCGATCCCGGAGTGGCTGTTCGCCTGGGCCGCCGCGGTCGTCCTCGTGGCGTCGTTCTTCGCCCTCAGCATGCTGTGGACGAAGTCGCGGCTCGAGGCCGATACGTGGCACCCGGCGAGCGAGCGCATCTCCGCGCTGCTGGTGAACCGGGTGACCGAGCTGATGACAGGCCTGATCGGCGTCGCACTGCTCGCCGTCGTGCTCTGGGCCGGCGCGGCCGGGACGCAGCTCCCCGGCCTCAACTTCGCGCCGACCTTCGTGTTCATCACGTTCTGGCTCGGCACCGTGCTGGTGAGCGTCCTGTTCGGAGACGTGTTTCGCGCGTTCAACCCGTGGCGGGCCATCGGACGTGCGTACGGATGGGGGCTCCACCGCCTGTCGGGCGCGCCTTGGCGGCCGCCGCTTCGCTACCCGGAGCGGCTCGGTCGGTGGCCCGCGGCGCTCGGCCTGGTGGCATTCGCATGGTTGGAGCTCATCTACGGGGCAAGCAATCCGGCCGGCCTGCAGCCGCATGACGTAGCGATCGCCACGGCCGTCTACACGGGGTACGCGCTCGCCGGCATGGCCCTGTTCGGGACCGAGGTCTGGCTCGAGCGCGGGGAGACGTTCTCGGTCTACTTCGGGATGTTCTCCCGGCTGGCGCCGCCCGAGGTCCGCCGCGGCCGGCTCGGTCTGCGGCGGGCTCTCGCCGCCGCAACGCATTGGGCGACCGAGCGCGCCTCGGTCTGGGTCGTCGTGGTTGCGATCGGGATCACGGCCTTCGACGGCGCACAGGAGGGGCTGTTGAGCGGAGCGATCACGAGCACCACCAACGCCCTCGGCCATGTGGGCCTCGGTACGACGCTTTCATTCCGGGTCGCCGAGACGTTTTTCCTGCTCGTCTCGGTGGGCGCCATCGGCGCGATCTTCTGGGCCGGCGTGGTTGGGATGACGTCGGTCCGGGGCTCGCCGGCAGTCGGCGAGCTCGGGCGCCTCTTCGCCCACACGCTGATCCCCATCGCGCTGGCGTACCTCGTCGCCCACTACTTCAGCTACTTCGTCTTCGGCCAGCAGGCGCAGTTCACCTACCTGCTCTCCGACCCGCTCGGCAACGGCTCCGACTACTTCGGCACCTCGACGGGCTCGATCGACTACACCGCGCTCAGCGCGGCGTCGATCTGGTACGTCCAGGTCGGTGCGCTCGTCTGCGGCCATGTGACCGGCCTCGCCCTGGCGCACGATCGCGCGATCGCGATCTACGGCGACCCCGAGCAGGCATCGAGGTCGCAGCGGTGGATGCTCGTGGTCATGGTCTGCTTCACGTGCCTTGGCCTGTTCCTGCTCTCGCAATCGAACCAATGACGCGATGACCGCCGTCTACCTCTACCTGCCGCTGGCTCACCTCGGCCACTGGTACTGGGTCGTGCTCTTCATGCTGCCGGGTTTGCTCGTGCTCGCCGGAGCGATTCGCACCGCGATCCAGGAACGGCGCAAGGGGCGCGGCGAGCGGGACGACGACGATGCGGGCTAGGCCGGCGCGCTCTCGCGCAGTGGTCCCGGCGCGCCCGGGTCTGCAGACCTACTGCGATGCGAGGAGCGGCGCGTCGTGGACGATCTGGCCGGGGTTGAAATCCGGGGGGTAAATCGTCGTCAGCCGACCGCTCGCCGAGATCCCGTAGATCGGGGCCGAGTGCTCGACGACATCGGGATTGGCCCGACTTGGGTCGTCCCTCGAGACGACGTTCCAGTTCTCCCACACGTGCTCGAGCTGCGGCCGCGAGCCCACCAGGTACTGCATCCGCCCGGTCATCTGGCGAGCCTTCAGGAACTCCCCGACGGCCTCAGGCGTGTCGTTCTCGGGGTCGACCGACACGGCGACGAACTGCGCGTCCTCGGCCTTGGGACCGAGCTCCTCCTGTGCCGCCCGCATGTTGGAGACGATCACCGGGCAGATGTCCGGGCAGTGCACGTAGATGAAGGTCACGAAGACCGCCTTGCCACGGTAATCCTCGAGCTTCACCGACTCGCCGAGGTGGTTGCTCAGGGCGAGGGGCGGCGCCGCCTTGGGTGGGTCGGCGGTCCCGCCCGTGAAGCTGCCCTTCGGGTCAGCGCCACCAGTGGTGGAGCTCGAGCCGCCGCACCCGCTCGCGACGAGTGCGGCAATTACGGCGCACAGAACCCCCGCGACGACCACCCTGCGACGAGACATCGCGGACATTCTGCCGTTTTGAGCTGAAACGGAGCTTTAGGTCCGCCGACGAGTCCGGCGCTACGGTCCCGGCGTGCCGAGCGAGCGGGCACTGAGGCTGACCGCGGCCGTTCTCGCCGTGTGCGGGATCGGTGTCGCCGCCTACATCGCGATCGCCGATGCGAGCGGCAGCGCGCCCGCGTGCCTCGCGGGCGGCCACGGGTGCGAGACGGTGGCGACCAGCCGCTACTCCCACCTCGCCGGGGTCAACGTCGCCGTGATCGGAGTCGGTGGCTACATCGCGCTTCTGCTCGCGGCCGGCGCGCCTGGAGACCTCGGTCGCTTCGCCGGCCTCCTGGTGGCGCTGGTCGGCTTCGGGTTCAGCGTCTACCTCACCTACCTGGAGCTATTCGTCATCGACGCGATCTGCCAGTGGTGCGTGGCGAGCGCCTGCGTGATGACCCTCCTGCTCGTGGTGAACGCGTGGCGGATGTTCGGTTACGCGGGGCGCGATCGCCTCCCAGCGATCGGCGAGCCCGGCTAAGCCCTGCCTTAGATTCACGGCCTAGCCTGAACCGCGATGGCGAGCCGAAAGGCGCAGAAGGAACGCCTTCGGGCGGAGCGCCTTCGCCGCGAGGCCGAGGAGCAGGCCGCCACCCGCAGGCGGCGGTTGATCCAGTATGGAAGCGGCCTGGGGCTCCTCGCGGTCATCGTCGTCGTCGTCGCGATCGTCGTCAGCCAGTCGGGCTCGAGTGCCTCGGGCGCGGGGGCCGGTGGCAACGTCGTCGACGCCTCGCTCGTCTCCAAGCAGCTTCAGGGGATTCCGCAGGACCGCACGGTCCTGGGCAACCCGGGGGCAAAGGTCACCGTGATCGAGTACGGGGACCTTCAATGCCCGGTCTGCAAGGCGTTCTCATTCGACGTCGCCCCGAATCTGATCTCCCAGGTCGTCGGGAAGGGGACCGCCGATTACGAGTTTCGCCAGTTTCCGATCCTGGGGCCCGACTCGATACCCGCCGCGAAGGCGGCGCTCGCCGCCGCGGAGCAGGGCCGCTACTGGAATTTCGTCGAGCTCTTCTACCGGAACCAGGGCGAGGAGAACAGCGGCTACGTGACCGACTCCTTCCTCACCTCGATCGCCCAGGCCGCAGGTGTCCGCGACATCTCGAAGTGGAACTCCGATCGCCAGAGCTCGAAATGGGACGCAGAGCTCTCGAAGACCCGGAGCGACGCACAGGCGCTCGGGTTCAACTCGACGCCGTCGTTCGTGGTCGAGGGCCCCGGGGGCAAGAAGGTCCTGGGGTCCGGCGTCATCCCCCTCTCGCAGATCGAGAGCGCAATCGAATCCGTTCAGTAGCCGGCCGGGTGCGGTGCGGCTGGACGGCGGTTTACTCCCGCACCCCGGCGGCTTCGAGGGCCTCGTCAGGAGTTGCATGGAACTCGACTTGGCTGATCAAGCCCTCCTCGACCGTATAGACCAGGCCGTAGTCCATCTCGACCCACGACTCGCTGCCGCGAGGCCTGCCACGTTGGTGAAGTGTCACCACGACCCGGTTCGCCCCCGCGTCGATGATCTTCACCGGCTCATAACTCCACTCGTCATAGGGCTCGATCCAGGCGGCGCGCCACTGAAGGAACTCGTCGAAGCCGCGAAGCACGGTCTCCTCGTTCATCAACCCCGAGAAGGTCGTAACCACATCCGCCGCGAAGAACTCCTCCAGGCGCTGAGGCTCGACCAGGCCCTCATCCACTTCGGTGAACGCGGCGAGCGCGGCCCGAGCCAGCTCGGCGTTCTCCCCCGACATCGCCTACGCAGTATCTCGCGAGCCCGGGAAGGCGAGCGATGTGGGAGAGCAGGACGAGAAAACCGAGCCTGGCCAGGACGCAGGGAGGCCGCCGAAGGGAGTGCACTTGAATCGTGCATGACCGAGGCGGCCGACCGAGGACACCGCCAGGCGACGGTTTGCCGCGTCCTGGATGGGCGATCCTGGACTCGAACCAGGGACCTCCTCCTTATCAGAGAGGCGCTCTGACCGACTGAGCTAATCGCCCCGAGGAGCCCATTCTAGAAAGCCGGCGGTTGCGCTGTGGATGTCGGTTTACGCGGTCGCTGGCAGTCCGATTAGCCTGGTCGCTTCCGATGCCACGTCGTCCGGACATGCCGCCGCTCGAGCGCTCGGCACTCGCCGATGACCCGATCGAACAGTTCCGCGACTGGTACGAGCGCGCCGCCGGCGACGTCCCGCTCGCTGACGCGATGGCGCTCGCGACGGTGGACGCCGACGGGTCTGCGGATGCGCGGATGGTGCTGCTGAAGGGCTTCGGCCCAGATGGCTTTCGCTTCTTCACGAACCTGGAGTCGGCCAAGGCCCGGCAGCTTCGGGCGCAGCCGCGGGCGGCGCTGATCCTCTACTGGCGCGAGCTCGACCGGCAAGTCCGGATCCGGGGGCTGGTCGAGAAGCTGCCGTCCGCGGACGACGACGAGTACTTCTCCACGCGCCCGGACGCCGCGCGGATCGGCGCCTGGGCCTCGCCTCAGAGCGAAACCCTGCCGGACCGTGCAGCCCTGGATGACCGCGTGCGCGACGTGACCGAGCGGTTCGCCGGCGCTGACGTCCCCCGGCCCGACTACTGGGGCGGGTACCTGCTGCGCCCCGAGCGGATCGAGTTCTGGCAGGGGCAGGCGGCGCGGCTTCACGATCGCTTCGTCTACTTGCGCGAGGGTGACGGCTGGTCGATCCGGCGTCTCGCGCCCTGAGCCGCGGCGTCGCTTCAGCTCCTGCGCACGGACCGGGCGAACGCGTGCAGGTCGTCCAGGTCGTCGAAGCGAAGCTCCGCCCGGATGCCGCGGCGGGCGGCTCGGATCCGGATATCTGTCCCGAGGGCTCGCTCGAGGCTTTCCTCGGCCCGCGTGAGCGCCGCCTCCTGATCGGGATGCGGCACGACCTTCGCCCTCCGGCCCGTACCCCCGGGCGCCCTCGCATGGCGTTCGGTCTCGCGAACGGACCAGCCGCGCTCGGCCGCCTCGCGGGCAAGACGGCGCCGCGCGTCGTTGCCGTCCGCCATGAGGAGCGCCCGGCCATGGCCCTCGCTGAGGGCGCCCGACGCCAGCAGCTCGAGCGCCTCGTCCGGGAGATCCAGGAGGCGGATCAGATTCGAGATCGCTGAGCGGCTGCGGCCCAGGCGTCGCCCGAGCTCCTCCTTCGAAAGTCCCAGATCCTCGACCAGCGCCGCGCAGGCCCGGGCCTCGTCGATGGGGTTCAGGTCCTCGCGCGCCATGTTCTCGATCAATGCGGTCTGGAGGCGCTCCGCTTCGGCCTCGTCGCGAACGATCGCCGGGACGGTCTGGACACCGGCCTCCCGGGCCGCTCGCCAGCGCCGCTCGCCGGCCGTGAGCTCGTACCGCCCGTCGCCCAGCGGACGAACGATGAGCGGCTGCACCATCCCGGCGTCGGCGATCGAGGCCGCCAGGCTCGAGATCGACCCCGGGTCGAAGCGGGTGCGCGGCTGGTTCGGGTTCGGCCGGATCAGGTCGAGCGGAAGGTCCCGAAGCTCAGGACGGTCAGCGGTGTCCGGGATGATGGCCGCGAGGCCCCTCCCCATCCCTCGCTTCGTCATCTCTCGACCTCTACTTGAGGCTCATCCCGTTCCTGCCGGATCTCAAGACGCTCGACGGATACCCGCGCGGCGCGTTCGCGCTCGGCGAGCTCGGCGGCCAGCTCACGATAGGCGGCGGATCCCTGCGAGCCGGGCGCATGCTGGACGACCGGGACGCCGAAGCTCGGGGCCTCGGCGACTCGGATGTTGCGCGGGATCACTGTCCTCAGGACTAGGTCGGAGAAGTGGGCGCGAAGCTCGCGCTCGACGTCCTGGGCGAGGCGGGTTCGCTCATCGAGCATCGTGATGACCACGCCGGTCAGAACCAGGCCGGGATTCATCTCGCGCCTGATGAGCTCCAGCGTCTCGAGGAACTGGACGAGTCCCTCGAGCGCCAGGTACTCCGCCTGCACGGGCACGACGACGCGGTCGGCGGCGACGAGAGCGTTGACGGTGACGGGCCCCAGCGATGGTGGGCAGTCGAGCAGGGTGACCTCGAACCGCTCGCGGACGGGGCCCAGCGACCGGCGTAGCGTTCGTTCCGATCCCTCGATCCGGGGCAACTCGACGGCGGCGCCCGCGAGATCGCCGCTCGCCGGCACGATCCAGAGGTTGTCGGGACCCGCCGGGCGGGCGGCCTCGGCGACCGACCGCTCACCCAGAAGGCAGTGGTAGGAGGAGGGACTGAGGTCGCGGCCGAGCCCGAGCGCGACGGTGGCATTGCACTGGGGGTCGAGATCGCAGATCAGGACCTGACTACCGGCCTCGGCGGCGCACGCCGCGATGTTGATCGCGGTCGTGGTCTTGCCGACACCGCCCTTCTGATTCGCGACCGCGTACACGGAGCCCATCGGCGCTCGACCTTACCGAGTGGTCCAGCGCCCAAATCCGGCAGGCCGGGCCCGGCTAGCTCCCGAACGGCCGCTTCTTCGCCATCCCGGGACGGCGGGGCAGCCCGTCGGGCGTGGCGCCGTGCTTTCGCAGGAGGTGGAGGTGCCGGTTGCGGGACCCCGCATACGGCCCGACCCACAGCACCTCCTCCGGCTCCATCCCGACCATCTCGACCGCCCGTTCCAGCTCCGCCTCCTCGTCAGGATGGCGTCGGCCCTTCCATGCGAGGAGGACGCCGGCCGAGCCGAGCAGTGGCGAGGCGAGCTCCGCCAGCGTCGCGAGGCGTCCCACCGCGCGCGCCACGACCACGTCGTATGCCTCGCGACCGCCGTCGGGCGGTGGATCGGATGCCCACTCCTCGGAGCGCTCGCACACGACCCGAGCGTTGCCGATCGCGGCCGCATCGATGGTCCGCCGCATGAATGCGCACTTGCGGCCCGTCGACTCGATGAGGTCCACCCGCGCCGCCGGCAGCGTCACAGCGAGGGGCAGCCCCGGAAATCCGGCCCCCGCGCCGAGATCGCCGATCGCCGATGCATCGCGCAGCTCGCGGAACTCGAGGCCCGCGAGCGAATCGGCGATGTGAACCCGCCATGCCTCGGCTGGGTCCCTCACGCTGCTGGGCGCCCGCTCGTCTGCGGAGACCGACCCCACGATCGCATCCAGGGCCGCGCGGGCGTCGGCCGACAGCCCCTTGACGCCTGGCTGCTCGCTCAACCCTGCAGGAGCGGAGCGACGACCACGCAGCGTTCGGGCTCGTCGCCCTCGCTGAAGGTCTCGACGCCGGCCCGGTCCTTCAGGTGCTGGTGCACGACGCGCCGCTCGGTCGGCGTCATGGGATCGAGCTCGATCTCGTTGCCGGTATGGAGCGCGCGCTCGGCCGCACGATCGGCCTGACGCTCGATCGCCTCGCGACGCCGCTCGCGGTATCCGGCGGCGTCCACGGTGACCCGCTTTCGATCCTGCCGACCGCGGAACGCGGCGCGGTAGCAGATGAGCTGGATGGCGTCGATCGTCTGGCCGCGCCGGCCGATGAGGAGCCCGAGGTCCTCGCCGTCAAGGCGCCCCACGATCTCTTCGGCATCCTCGGATACATCGACGCTCGCCTGCACGTCGAGCTCGTCGACGATCCGCTCCAGGATGGCGCGCACCCGCTCCGCGGGCTCGGTCGCGAGCGCTCCTTGTCGTACCCCGTTCATCGGTGCCGCGAGTCTAATCGGGCAACGTTGGTCAGGGCGAGCAGGAGAACGGCCCCGACCGGCGAAGGAGTCAGGTTGCCCGAAGTACCGCCGCGTCCCTCCGAAAGCAAACGAGCCGGGCAGCTGCCCGGCTCGTCGCTCTCACCTGTTCACGGCGTCACTTGACGGTGGTTTCCACTCGCCGAAGCAGCCCCTCGGTCGTGTCCTCGAAGCGCCGCTCCACGTCCTGCACGGCGCGCTCGGCCTCACGCCGGTTACGCCGCAGTGTGCGCAACGCGTGGTCGCGCTGGCGCTTGGTGGCACGAACCGCCTGCTTCCGGGTCGTCGCGCCGCGGCGCTCCACCTTCCGCAGGTTCGTCGTTGCCCGCCGCTGGAGACGCTGCGCCTCGCGGCGGAGCTCCGTCTGACTGCGAAGCGGCTTCACGGTATCGGCGACCTTCTCGCCACCGCTGACCGCCGCGCCGACCGCGGTGTCAGCGACGCGCTGCGCCTGCAGCGCCAGCGCCTTCAGCCGACTCTGCTCGGCGCGCGCCCGCGTCTCGACCGCCTTCTGGGCCGAACGACGGCGCTTGGCCTCATTCGCCCTGCGCGTGGCGGCCGCCTTTTGAGCGGCGACCTTGCGCTGGGTCTCAGTCTGCGTAGCCATGAATTCGAGTCACCTCGCTGATTCGCGTACGTAGTTATTACTCGTAACTACGCCTACCCGCCGGCGGTGGCGGAAAACGGCCAACCGGCGGCCGTGGTCGATTGCTTACGCGGCCCGCCGGGTTTCGTCAGCCCGCGGTTGCCCAAGCGATGCCTTCAGCGTCGTCGTCGCTTCCTCTTGCGAGGGGGTGGGGGAGGCGGCTTGGACGCCTTGACCTCCTCCGGCGTGGGCGCAGTCGGGGCGGGCATCATTCGCTGCACCACCCACTGCTGCGCGAGGCTGAAGATGTTCGTCGCGATCCAATAGACGGCGAGCCCCGCCGGCGCGTTGATGATGAAGGGCACGACGATCAGCGGAAACACCATCATGATGTACCGCTGGCTCGGGTTCGCCGTTGGGCTCATGGCGGTCGTGAGCAGGACGCTGGCCGCGGTCGTCGTCACGAACAGGATGATCAGGACGATCAGCTCGGCGCCTTGAGGGGCCTCGATCACCGATTTCACGAAGAGGAACCCCTCCGGCGGGGCCTGCTGCACGTCGGCCTGGAACGTGTCCCCCCGCAGGAGCTGGTAGATCGCGATGAAGAACGGGATCTGCAGGATGAACGGAAGGCACGACGAGAAGGGGTTGACCCCCTCCCGCTTGTAGACCTCCATCGTCTCTCGCTGGAAGCGCTGCGGGTCGTCCTTGTACTTCTCCTTGAGGTCCTTGAGCTTCGGCGCGACGACCTGCATGCGCCGCATCGACCGGATCCCTCGCAACGACAGCGGCAGCAACGCCAGACGGACGATGAACGTCATCGCGATGATCGCGATCCCCCAGCTCAGCCCGATGTCGTCGTGGCAGAACGTGATGATCCAGTTCGCCAGGTCCTCAAGCGGCTGGAGGATGCTCGCGACTGGCAGGATCACGTCGGGATCTCCGGCCGGCGTCGGCGGAACACGGTCTGCGCCTCCACGGGGTCGTATCCGCCGCGGCTCAGTGGGTTGCAGCGGAGCAGGCGCCAACCCGCGAGGATGGCACCGCGCAGGATCCCGAACTCACGCACGGCGTCGACCGCGTACGCGGAACACGTGGGGTGGTATTTGCATCGCCGCGGCAGGGCGGGCGAGACGAAGCGCTGGTACGCGCGGATCGGGGCCAAGACCAGCCCGACGACGAACCGTTTCACGTCAAACGCCCCCTCCACGCAGGCCGGACTCCTCCATGAGGCCCGCCAGGGCGCCCGCGACGCCGCCGGCCCCTTCGCGCTCGAGCAGGTTCGCGACGTCCGGCCGTGCGACCAGGACGAAGTCATGCCGCCCGGGGAGATCCGGGTCGAGCGACCAGAATGCCTCTCTCAACGCACGCTTCACCGCATTCCTCTCTACGGCGCCGCCGACCTTGCGGCTCACGGAGATCCCCAGACGGGTGTCGTCCTCCGCCTCGGTCCGATCTCCCCGCGGGAACGCATAGAGGACCAGGAACCGGTTCGAGTGCGACCGGCCCTCGCGGTAGACGCGATCGAAGTCGCCGCTGCGCGACAGGCGCCCGCGCTTGCGGCGCCCGCCCGGCGAGCCCGCGCTCACGGCGTGAGCCGCTTGCGACCCTTGCGGCGCCGGCGCTTGATGACCTCCCGGCCGCTGCGGGTACGCATCCGCGCGCGGAACCCGTGAGTGCGGG